>CAZQBY010000006.1:0-7065 GCA_964592405.1 uncultured archaeon
ACCTCATCCTGGAAAAGCTCAGGAAGCTGAAGCCGGAGAGGGTTGTCATAGACTCGGTGAGCTCCCTCATCCTCGAGGACGGGCTGAAGGCGAGGGTAGTCGTGAAAAAGCTGATTGAGGGCCTGGACAAGCTGGGCGCGACATGTGTCATCACCGGCGAGGCGCTGGAAGGCGATTATCCGGATGAGGCCACGCCGTTCCTGGTGGACGGGGTGATTGTGATGCAGTACCTAGTAGTCGGAAGCACTGCGGGTAGAAGCCTCTTCATACAGAAGATGCGACAGACTAAGCACTCTGAAGACACCCATCCGCTGGAGATAGGCAAGAATGGGATAGTCGTCAAGCCTGCTGAAGAAGCATACAAGGTTTAATGCTCATTTCCGCTGATAGACTCGAGGATGTTTGACTTAGTCCGCAAGCTCATGATGGCACGTGAGCTTAGGATGGAAGAGGGAGAAATTTCCTTATTGGGCGAGAGAATACAATTTGTACCCACACAAATTTTTGTTGAAATATTGCACCAAGCGGATGATTTTTGGAAACAGAGTTATTTAATGTATGAATCTTCCAAGAGAGCAGTGGAGCAGTGGTTTGAAGAAGTTTCAAAAAGAAAAAACCTTTCAGGCGATGAACTTGTTAAATGGCAAATAAATATTTTTAATCTAAGTGGTTGGGGAATCCATAACATTCTTGCTAGCCAATTGAAAAAAGGGCGAGTATCTTTCATCACCAAAAATAGTGCTTTTGGCTCTACATACTTAAAATTTTATGGAAAACAAAGATATCCTGTTTGCCATTTAATAAGAGGCGGCATAGCTGCGGGAGCGAACGTACTGAATAATACAACCGATGCTGAGGTGGTAGAACTTGAATGCATAGCCCAAGGGTTTCCACAATGTAAAATGGTGCTTAAGCCCCGGAATGAGTTCTTAGAAAATGATAGCGAACTTATAAAAAAACAACTAAATATTGATAATTGCATCTTTCACCCCTCTAAATGCAAAAAGAAAGAAGCTTAGTGAATAGGATAAAATCCAGAATCTTACTTTATAGATTTGAGGCTGCAATGCCCACTTTTGGGTATGTGCTCTTAGGCTGCGTTTTAACAGATTTAGATTTTATATCATTCCTCTTCTTATTCTTGGTTGGAGTGTTATTGATAATAGGCACAAATAGTATGTCCGAAGCAATTGATTTTGAGCAGGATAGAACAGGCAGGCGAATATCCGAGATAGTTAAGGGAAATGTTTCAATCAAAAATGCAATATTGCAAGGATTATTTGCTTACTCTTTGGCTTTCATAATAGTCATAGTTATTTTTGGGTCATCTACTTTATCTCTATTGGTCCTGTCAATAATCCTCATTGCTCTAGTTCATATCACACCACCAATCCATCTGAAGAAAAGAGGCTTTATCGGCACCGCTGTTATAAGTCTCCTTTTTTGTCTATTGTTTTTGCTACCTTTCACAGTGAATGGTAAATTCAATGAAATCGCATTAGCGTGGTTCTCACTCTTGTTTCTAAACACTGGATTAGTGATGACATGCAAGGATTTCAAAGATTATGAGGTCGATAAGAAATTTGGGGTGAAGACACCTGTAATCATCCTAGGCCCCCAAACCTCTGCAAAAATTTTAATCCCATTACTATTTCTCTCGATTATTTTGTCTTTAACATATGTGGCGTGTATGTATAACCTAATTCCTCTGCTAATAATCTCAATCCCCCTATGTCTGCTCAGAGGGTACCTCTCTCTGTTATTGCTCAATCCCATAGAGAATGCTCAAAAACTGGATACCTATGGGCGCCTAGATAGGACCATCCATCCCCTCCTTATCTCCCTCCCGATTTTATTTTCCTAAATCCAAAATACGCTATGATTGAAGAATCATTGAGCAAACCGATCTTCAATGATCCAAAGATAAACTCGATGTTCAGTTACGCTACAGGGGGCGGTCAAAGAATTAGGCCCAAAATTCTTCTTCTATCCTGTGAAGCTGTTGGAGGAAACCCCGAAAAAGCACTGCCTGCAGCATTGGCAGTTGAACTCATGCATAAATTTACTTTGATTCATGACGACATTGTGGACAATGACGAGTTTAGAAGAGGAAAACCCACTTTCTACAAAAAATATGGCACAAATTACGCTATCTTTATGGGCGATTTCATATGTTCGGAGGCTTTTGATCAACTCAAGGCTATAGCAGAGAGGGATTTTGAGATAGGATACTCCTGTTATAAAATGCTTTCTGACACATTTTACAAGCTCTGTTTGGGTGAGGTCCTCGATACGATGCCGTGTAAGTTCATGACGAAGGAGGAATACCTAAATCTTGTTTATTTGAAATCGGCCGTAGTTATCGAAACTGCTGGGAGAATGGGTACCCTGCTTGGAGGTGGCTCTTGGGGAGAGCAACAGATGCTTGCAGGATTTGGAAAAAATTTTGCTATTGCAATGCAGATTCTTAATGACATAAAAGATACTATGGGTACTGAAAGACGCAAGTTAGACAGAAATAGTTCTGATATATGGGAGAGCAAGTGGAACATCCTCCTAATTAATGCATTTGAAAGGGCTCACTATCACAACAAGCGGGAGCTTCTGCGGATTATGAACGCGGAGGAAAAGAGTGACAAAGATATCACGTCTGTTCAAAAGATAATCCGAGAGTGCAAATCAGAAGCCTACGCTCGTGAGCTTGCTAAATTTTACTTCAAAAAGGCCAGAAAAGAAATTAATGGCCTGAACCCCAGCAAAGCAAAAGAGTCCTTGCTGGCTCTCTCGGATATAGGTGTTGACGAGGGTTATTGGAAAGCGAAATGAGAGAAGATGTTAAAAAAGAGCTAAATGCTCTTGGACGAAAAGTGATTGCCTATCTTGAAAAGAATAGGTTAGATTACCCCACGACAAGAGGCCTTGAGGAAATGTTTAATTATGCCTCCCGACCCGGACACAAGCTAAGATCCGGACTGGTTTTTTTGGGTTTTGGAGCCGTCGGTGGTGTCAATCAGACTAGGGTACTCCCAGCGGCCGCAGCCGTTGAATTGCTGCACAAATCTACTTTGATCCACGACGACATTGTGGACAATGACTACTATCGCAGGGGGATGTTAGCCTTCCATTCAAAATATGGTGATGAAATGGGAATAGTCTTTGGAGATTTTATTTGTGCCAGCAGTTTTGAGATACTGAAGCGATTGGAAAGGGATTTTGATAAGGTAACCATGATTAAGTGCTTTCAAGTCCTCTCCTCGATTTTTAAGGATATCTATGTCGGGCAACTCAGGGATTTGGAGTTTGAGGAAAGTTCTGATATAAATGAGGAAGACTACTTGAGGATGGTGGGCAACAAAACCGGAAGACTTATGAGCGGAGCATTAGAGATAGGTGCAATTCTGGGGGGCGGTTCCGAGAAAGAAATAGGATATTTATCTGATTTCGGCTACAACTTTGGAATTGCTTTCCAGATAAGAAACGACATAAATAACATCACCATAGAAAAAGAACTGCGAAAGGATGGAGGTTCTGACATAAGATCCAAAAAGCGAACCCTAATGGTCATAAAGACGCTTGAATCCAAATACAAAAGAGAACTAATATCGATATTCAATAAGAAAATAATTGACGATGCAGACGTGAATCATGTGATCCAATTATTCACAGATAACGATTCAATAGATTATGCTTGGGCTGCAATTAAAAGGTATGTCAAAAAAGCTAAAAAACCATTAAATAATATCAGGAAAACCAAATCTAGAGAGATATTATTTGCTCTGGCAGATTACATTGGAACAGACACATACTGGAAAACCCACTCGAAGAATGGGGGATGATGTAATCCTAAAGAGTGAGAAGATAATGAACCAGGCAGCGCAGTTCGGGTTTTAATAAACCAAATCCACTAATACACAAATGGACCGCGACCTGCTTTTGCAGATATTGCTCCTGATTACCTTTTCACTTCTGGCAGTATGGATACTGGTTCTCTTATCTGGTCAGTGTCCCAGCTGCCTCCTTAAATAAAATGGCCATAATTGCAGAGCTGAGTACATTTCCAATAGGGGAGGGCATAAGCCTGAGCAGGTATGTCAAAGCTGCCGTCAGAGAGCTGGAGTCCTGCAATGTCAGGGTGACGCGCGGCGCAATGGGAACAGTCATCGAGGCGGATGATCTGGATATCCTCATGGCCGCTGTCAAGCGCGCGCATGAGGCGGTAGTCAAAGCGGGCGCGAAGCGGGTATACACCACCCTGAAAATCGACGACCGCAGGGATGTCGAGCGAACGGCAGATGATAAGCTGGCTTCCCTGGAATAACCACTTTTTCTAAAGTCCGCCGTAATAATTAGGACCAGCCATGTACTTTTATCCAAAGAAGATCGCGGAAACCAAACTCATAACCCGGGATGTATCCATCATAGGATTTTTGTTTGGCATGCTCATGCTTATCCCGATGCTTGTGGGGATAATCTACAATGAGCCCAGCTGGCCCTTATTCCTGCCCGTAGTTCTCTTTACATGCGGGTTGGCATATTTCCTAATGAGACTCTTCAAGAGGGATGAGGAACCCTTCATCCGCATGACTATAGTCACACTGGCTGTTGTCTGGATAATGTCCTGCCTCTTTGGAGCCCTGCCTTTTGCTGTCGTGGGTGGCATGGATCCGCTGGATGCCCTCTTCGAGTCAGTTTCCTCAATTTCCACTGCCGGCCTTACAACTATCCAAGGAGTGGAGAGCATACCCCACAGCGTGCTCTTCTGGCGCGCGATGCTTGCATGGCTTGGTGGGATAGGAATTACTGCAATAGCATTCTACTCCGTGTTGCAGTCTGAATCCATCTCAAAAATTGTCTTGGGAGAGGGTTATGACCGCCTTAAGCCGAGTCTTGTTAATTCAGCCCGCGAGATATTCAAGATATACAGCTTCTGGACAATAGCAGGGATAATCGGACTGGTACTGATAGGCACACCTGTCTTCGACTCGTTCAACATCTCTATGAATGCAATATCCACCACAGGTGTTGATGTCCACAGCGAGGGCTGGCAGTACTACCAGAAAACCATGCCGGAGACCTTTGGTATCATGACTGCCATAGTTGCCCTCCTGATGGTAATGGGAGCCATAAGCTTTGTAGCACACTACCGCGTCCTGAAGAGCCGCAGACTCCGCACGTATCTGGAGGATAGGGAAACACTCGCCTATGTGGTAATACTTATAGTCGGGATGTTAATTATCGGGGCCTATGTCGTGGCAAGTGGCAAGAACCCCGGACCGATGGTCTATGAGGCACTTTCCACTTCTACTACAGGGGGTTTTGAGATATCACCTTACATGACTGCTGGGACCAGTCATTTCATAATGGGAATGCTGGTGGTTCTGTCCCTTATAGGCGGCTGCACCAACAGTGCTGCCGGCGGCCTCAAGGTCAAGAGGATATATGTGATGTTCAAGTACTTTGCCTGGAAGGCCCGGAGACAAATCTCCCCTAGGGGCGAGGTCAGTCATCTGACCTACAGCGGCAGGAGGATTGGGCAATCAGAGATAACAGATATTGCTGCCTACTTCTTCATCTACGGCTTTGCAATAATCTTGGTAGTGGCATTGATGGTAGCATTTGATTATGACTCGGTTGATGCCACTCTCACAGTCACAAGTGCGCAGGCCGGCGGTGGGATATCGGCCATACCCGGCTGGGAACTGAATGCACCGGTCAAGGTAAGCCTTATTGCCACCATGCTATTTGGTCGCCTGGAGTTCATACCGCTCTTTGCACTGGCGGCATATGCACTGAGGAGATATTGAGACTAGTCACTAAACCTGAAGCTTTTGACTATCTCCTTGTAGAAGATATCCCCCTTCAACCCCCTGATGATATCCTTTTTATCCTACTACCAAAAATATACGCAAAATGTACATTATAGTAGCAGGTGCAGGTGTGTTGGGCTTTTACACCGCAAAATTCCTGACCAAAAAAGGTAATGATGTTGTTGTTATCGAGAAGCGCAAAGACCGTGCAGAGGAGATAACCGATAAGCTTGATGCTGCCATAATAAACGGTGACGCCAAGGAGATAAAGACCCTGCAGGAGGCAGGTGTTGAGCAGGCGGATATCGTCCTTGCGATGACCGGTAGTGATGACTCAAACATACTCATCTCAATACTCGCCAAGCAGATGGGGGCCAGAAGAGCCCTCTGCCGTGTTACACACATCGAATATAGCAAGGCGCTCTTCAAGAAGCTGGGCATTGATGCAGTAGTTTATCCGGAGCTATCTATCGCCACCCAGATAGAGGAGATGGTGAACGATCCAGAAATCAGTGGGTTTGCCATGCTGGATGATGGCGAAATAGAGCTCATTGAGTTCAATATTAAACCCGGGTCAAAACTCGACGGCCGAAAGGTTTCCAATATTCGAATGCCAAAAAAGTCGCAGTTTATCACAATAATCCACCAAGACGGAAATAAAGAGCCGGCCTATCCCCAGAGCATCATAAAGGGAGGGGACAAAGCTCTTGTCCTGACAAACAAGGAAGAAATAGATGAGGTGGAAAGAATCTTTTCCGGCTGATTACTCCCAATCAATAATCTTTTTTCATGCAAATTATTAGTCCTTTATACAACTAGTTTATCTTAGTTTATCTTGGATCCTTCTTTTCACATATCATCCAGAACCTCCCGTGTCCGCAAAGACAAAGGGGGTGAGAAATAATGGAAAGCGGCCTGAACAAGGTAGGCGCTCTGTGGCAGAACACGTCCGCGGATGGCAAGCCATACTTCAACCTGGACATGGGAGGGAAGAGGTATGTCGTCTTCCCAAATGGCTTCAAGTCCGATGACAAACAGCCGGACATGATAGTCTACGAGCGCGTGAAGGAAAAGAAGACAGACAAATAAGCAAAACATGCCCGACCCGCCCTTTTTATCTTACTATAATCAAAATAGCGCGCGGGACCGTAGGGTAGCCAGGTTTATCCTTCAGGCTTTGGGAGCCTGTGACCCGAGTTCAAATCTCGGCGGTCCCATCGAATTTCTTTACCCCGATTTTTATGAAATTCGAGTCCCG
>CAZQBY010000006.1:7165-12906 GCA_964592405.1 uncultured archaeon
ATATCATCTCGATTTGAACTCTTCCACAACGACCCGAGTTCAAACACGAACCTCGCCTTTGGCGAGGTTGTGCACAGGTTCGCCCTTGGCGAACCTCGTGTCTCGGCGGTCCCATCGAATTTCTTTACCCCGATTTTTATGAAATTCGAGTCCCGACATTTATAACGTCCCATATCATCTCGATTTGAACTCTTCCACAACGACCCGAGTTCAAACACGAACCTCGTCAAATACCCAACTCAATAAACATTCATAGAAAATAGAAAACGAAGGACTGCTCCCTCCTATTTTTATCCCCTCTTCAATAATTAGGATATGGCCAATCTGATGGAGGCCCTAAGTGATTTTTGGAATATAATCAATGACAAGTCATGGCCTCTCTTGGATGCCCTGCACATCGGGGATTTTTTTGACGAGCATGGCATCCCCCCAGTTCTCTTCCCAATTGGCATTGCAGTTATTATTATAATCCTGTTATTGACATTTACTCATGGTGGGCCACAGGATGTTTGCGGCGATGGCAAGTGTAGCCTTTCGGAGCTGGAGAGTGGCATGTGTCCAGAAGACTGTGAGATTCCCGAAGAGGGTGGACCTGCAGGCAACCGGGTCATAGTCAAGCTGGACCGCACACCATCCTGCGAAATCATTGTAAAGCTTTACTCACAGAGCAATGAATTTCTAACCAGCCAGAGGGCAGTAGGGGACCAATTTGTCTTTGATGGCATTGACCAAGAGTCTGTTTATGTTGAGATTCTTGGCCCTTCCTCCCAGAGCCAGCGTACTCCTGCCACATCAGTGCAGGAGGGGGAAACCACGATATCTGTGACACTATCTCAGACAATATGCGAGACCCAGCAACCCCAGATCGGTGTCCTGAGGCTGACGGTAAAGGATTCATCTACCGGCACTTCCCTGAATGATGTAACTGTTTCCATTTCGGAAGTCGAAAACGGCTTTCCGGTCAACCGGGTAATCACAAATGCTATAGTTAATGGCTTTAGAGATTTCTCTCTCCCCTCCGGCAAGCCATATGTTATCTATGCCGAGAAGACCGGTTATGAGGGATATGATGGAAGTGGAGACCCTGTTATGGTCCCGGCAACTGCACCAGTTTCAAAGGTCATATCCCTGACCCCACAGGCCATAGAACCGGGCAGCCCGGATATTGGTGATCTTGAAGTTTGTGTTATGAATGGGACGGAGCCCGTACTAACAGGTAATATAGTGGTGGAGGGGGTATCCGATACCACCTTCCTGCTGGTCGGGGATCTGTCTGATGTCAGCCCTGTTGACGAGCCATCTGCACAGGGCTGTTATGTCTTCAAGGACATACCGGCAGGAAAGCTTGTTACGGCAGCCATGCCGAATGCTCCGGAGGGTTGTATCCCGACAGCCTCGCCATCATCAGTGGAAATAATTGCAGGAGGCAGGCAGATTATAGTTCTGAATCTCAACTGCCAGCCATCGGATGTTGCTTATCTGAGGATAAAGGTCATGAGCGAGGACAATAGGGTTTTAACACAAAATGCGACCATAACTCTCTGGACAGAGGACAGCAATATAATACCGGGCTCAGGTCTGGGCAGTTCCCTGGCCATGGGCAGCGGGGGCTATACGGAGGAGGTAACAGTACCATCCGACAAGTCCGTTTATGCATGGGTTCGTGGATTGCCCATAGGATATCTCGACTATCGCTCCGACCCCATAGATCTTTCAAGCGGGGAACATAAGTCCTTAACCATTTACCTCAATTATACACAACCCACGGTCAGTTCCCAGGATTTTGTATTCAGTGGTATTGCGGCGCCATCATATGTACCAGCAGGCCAGCAGTTCCAGGCAACTGTTAATAAGATAACCTTTGGGCAGACTGTGCTCACGGGCAGCACGGCTACACTAACTGCCACAATTGGGAATATGGAGTGTAGTGTGATGTATGACAGTGTCTGGAGAGCCGCATGCATCGCCCCCAATACTACCGGGAATTATGAGCTTGTTTTCTCTGTAAATTATGACGGTAAGACAGGCACCGAGTCGGTTCCTGTGGAGGTCCGGAAATATGCATCAGGTTTTGGCATGATAACCATAACGCCCCTCTTCTCGACACATGAGGACCCGCCCCTCAGACTTTACTATGATATACAGTTCAATGGGCGCCCGGTGGAGGATATAGCCGGTCAGAGATTAGAGGTTATCTATCGTGATTCTCCGAGAGCATATGCCGGTGAGGTAAGCAGCCTCACCCGCGAAAATGAATACTGGACTTTGGACGCCAATGTTCCGTTCAAGGGTGATTATATGCTGAAAATGTATATTGAAGTCCTTGAGAACGGCACTTATTACAACACATCATATATTGCCACCTTTACTGCAAAATCGAATTCGGATGGTCTTTCAGCTGATGTTTACATATCAAAAAGAATCCTGAATGTCCTTGAAAGCTTTGATGTGGAGGTAACCCTATCATTTGAAGGAACCCCAATAAAGGAATTCAGGCTCCTTGAGCTCCGTGCCGGCGATGTCATCCATAGTATGCCTTGGGTGCGCGCAAAACACCTCTATGCACTGCAGGTGGCTGCACCTCAACATGAAACCTGCATGTTTGACATGGACTTACTGATAAAGGGGGAGCCCATAACCAAAAAGGAAAGGGCATATGTCATAGACACCTCAAAAACAAAATCTGCTCTCTGTCCACTGGAACGGCAGGCATCCTGTGATAGTATAGAAGATGTCAGGAGCTGTATTCACAAACAGGAAACAGGAGAGGCATATTTCCAAGAGCAACAGCTCTTGGCCTGCATTACAGCCGCATGTGGCTATGCCCTGCCACCCACTTGTCCTTCCACAAACAAGGGCGACCTTTTAGTAGACTGTCTGTTGGATGAAGAAGATATTACTCTTGCCGAGGAGTTTCTAAATGTGGTAAAATCGCAGAGGGACAGGAATCTTTTTGTCCCCTGTATGGACATGGACAATGACGGAGATGTGGACACTGATGACCTTACATGCATGAGGAATGTTGTCTCCACAAAATGGTATGGCGACAGGGGAGAGGAGGGCTCCCTGGGTGGAATATGTCCCGGACTAATGCATGGCGGATTCTGCTTTGATATAGATACGGATGCCGCCCTCCCCGGAGACCTCAAAATGGATGGGCGTATCAACAGGGATGATGAAGTCATAATGAACAAGATAATATCTGCAGCTGATGCCGGGGTGACTCCCCATGCTGACATTCTCTCAGTTGCGGATTTCAATGCGGATGGAGTACTGGACCAGACAGATCTGGACTGTCTGAAGAATTTCTATGCCATTAATTTCAATACCGGAGAGGTCGCAAAGACAACCAGCCAGATACCCCTGGAATGTTTTGGGATATTCAACCTCCAGTGCACGGGCACAAAAGGTGATATGAATGCGGATGGGGAGATTACAGATGTGGATTATATCATAGTTCAGTTCATAGCAAATGGCCAGCTTGCCGGATGCCCCGAGGAAATCAGGATTTGTGCAGACATCAATTCCGATGGTATAGTGAACGAGGACGATATCCTCTGCATACAATCATTCCTTACCGGTGACAGACAGGACTGGCTTATCTGCCTGGACTGCGAGAAGAACATGCCCCCTGCTGCTTACGGTCAGGAGATATGCGGAGATGGATTTGACAACGATTGCGATGGGATAAAAGACCCACAAGATATCTGCCAGTGTAATTCTCATACTCCGTGCGATATGAAAAAGGACGCCGATGGTGGTGCAAGACCGGGTATAGATGATGGGAATTACAGGGTTTGCCGTGATCTCAGCTGGGATCAGATGGGTTACAGGTGGGTGAGCAGGGGGGAAATATCCTGCACCAGCAGCCGGCAGTGTGAGACCATAGCCTGCGAGGGAGATGAGCGCATATGCAGCTCGGTTGATGGAAGCAAAGGAAAGTGGTATAGGAGGGATGAGCTTCCGAGGGAGAGATGCGGCGACGGCTGGGACAATGACTGCGTGGGCGGGGATAAACAGTGCAGCACTGATGATGAGGAGGATAGCGGCTGCCCGCTTGGCTGGTAGGTGGCAGTAAAAGTGCTTTCAAGACTCTGGAACGCATTCGATCGGATAGAGAAGAGCCCACTTCCCCTCATATACTGGATGGCAATCCTTCCTGCAATTATCATAGTCAGAACCTTTCTGGAGGGATTGCTGGAGGCAAAGCATACAATAATTCTGCCGCAATATTTCTTCCTTGAATTTCCGATCTCCTATTTTGTACTCTTCCTGACACTGCTGATAATCCTGAGGCTGATAACCCGGGAGAGGTCAGCGGCAATATCCAAAATCCTCGTCGTTCTCTTCTCGCTCCTGCTGATAGTCCCGATAATAGATTATGTAGTCTCTTCTGGTGCGGGCTACCACCTTAGGTATCTGCGGGGGGATGCTTTTTACCTTCTGGAAAACATGGCTACCAACCTCTCACAGGGGGCGTCGCCTGGCCAAAGAATCGAGATAATCACATTTGGGTTTCTCCTGCTGGCATACATATTCAAAAAAACAAGAAGTTATCTGAAAACCTTGATCGGGGGAATCATATCATACGTGGCGTTTGTTGTATGGGGCGGCCTTCCATCAGTCTTCTATATGTTGTCCAGTCTGCTATTCGGCAACCCTCTCGGGCCATCTGTCTACGGGCCGGGGGGAATCTTCAAGGCCAGAGTCCTTGACACCTACATGACTACAGAGGTCATCACACTGCTCGCACTCCTACTGATGTGCGCAGAGCTTGTCATAATCCTGGCCATCTCAGACAGAAGGAGGTTTGATTTTGTCAGGCGCCTTCTCAGGCCTTTAAGACTAGCCCACTACATCTTTCTCGGCTCATTCGGCCTCTTGCTTGGTTTCCACACTGTGGGGGGGCTGGAGTTCACACTGCACAACTATCTCTTTGCTCTTGGCTTTTTGGCTTCCGTCTTACTGATGTACCAGTCCGCCTGCATAGTCAATGACATATTTGACATGGACCTCTACTCACGCACCAAAATGCGCAAGTCGGAAAACCATTCAAGGGATCTGAAGCTCCTGGCTTTCCTAATGGCTGCCATTTCGCTACTCCTGACCCAACCTCTTGGATATCCGGTGTTTGTTTTCCTTGCCACTTTTGCATCCCTTGCCTACATGTACTCGGCACCTCCGCTTCGGCTCAAGAGGTATCCCCTGATTGCCTCGCTGATACTGGCTTCTTCAGCCCTTATGATTGTGATGGGAGGATTTGCGGTCTTCGCCCGGGGGGCGACAGTGGAGGCCTTCCCTGCTGATATAGCAGTCGTGATATTGATTGTCTATACGCTGGGCACCAATTACAAGGATCTCAAGGATGTTGAGCTGGACCGAAAGAACGGCATATACACAATCCCCGTTCTCTTGGGTGAGGCAAGGGGAAAGGCTGTGATATCCGCTCTTGTGGTGATGTCCTTTATACTCGTTCCTGCGATACTAGCCATGCCAAATCTGCTACTGCCGTCAGCACTGGCAGCCGCGGTATCCCCCCTGCTGATATTTGGAAATTACAAGGAACACTACTTCCGGCTTATGCATCTTGCCTATTTAATTATTGCCGGCTATATGATTATATTCTGATATTTTTATCAATTGCTGATTTTTTAAAACATTGCCATAATGTAATGATGTGATATTCGACGATTTTTTATGGGATATTCTGGAAAGACTGCACCTAGCCGATTTCTTTGATG
>CAZQBY010000006.1:13006-83967 GCA_964592405.1 uncultured archaeon
CAAATCTGGGTGAAAATTCGGCTACCTGCCCGGAGGATTGCAAACCGCCTGAGACATTGAAAACTGTCATCATTGAAATAATGGGGGATGTCAGGGCAAGTCTCGAGGTTCGTCTGGAGGATAGTGACGGCTATCTCATACAGTCCGACAGCGGAACAGCCAGTCAGTTCGTGATGAACGGCGTGCGGGAGGATATTGTAAGTGTTTCAGTGAGGAACCCAATAAACAGCAGAGTCGTCTCATCCGGACCAATAGAGCTGAAGGAAAGGGTTACACGGGTACCAATAGGTCTCCCTCCGGATTTCTTTGATGTGGAGGAAAATGCCCCTTCCAAGGGGACCCTCAGGGTCGCAGTTAGGGACGCTGTCACTAACCACCCCCTATCTGCAACAGTCACTGTTGTCATTCCTACCGGTTCCTCTTATGTACTTGTAAGAAGCAAGCATGTTGATGGTGTTGGTTATTTTACACTAGATACCGGCAACTGGTATGCCCTTCTGGCGGATCTCTCCGGATACCAACAGTTCAACAATCTTGATAACCCAATCATGCTGGAGCCGGGGGAGGAGCGGGAGTATACGATTTCCATGCACCCACTTGGTATCCCCACTACTTGGCCGCAGGATAATACATCCATACCTCCATTCTTTCCAAATAACATTACCCCAAATAACATCACACCGGAACTGGCAACAATCAATATCTGTGTGGCTGACCAGAATGGATCCCCCTTGACAGGATTTGTTGAGATGTATGGAGCTACAGGCATCAAAGAATCTGCTCAGGAGCTCTTGTCCGGTTGCACAACCTTTGAGCTATCCTCTGGAAACATGGTAACTTTCTCCACAGCCGGTCTACCTCCAGACTGTCTGGATGTAACATCACAGGCCATACAGACGAGCCCCGGAATCACTAACCTCAATCTGATAGCAAATTGCGATGTTGACTCTCAGGGAAGGGCAAGGGTCAGGATAATATGTGGAAATAATGCACCCCTCACCGGAAATGCAACAATAAATGCTTTCTATGCAAGCGGCAATCAGATTCGTGGCACAGGGCCGGCGGGTTCACTTGCACTTGGCACAGATGGTTATACAGAATATATAGGTGTGACTTTGGGAGATCCGTTCTACTTCATGATAACCAATCTTCCCGGCTATCCACCATACACTTCTGACGAATTTACAGTATCCGGTTCTACTGACAGATCCATAGATATATGTATACCATCCTCTTCTCCTCCTGAAAGCAACATCACATTTCAGGACATATCCTATCCAAATCCTGTTATCGGAGGCTCTATTTTCAATGTGGAGATACCGCTCATCCTGTATGGCAATACTGACATAACGGACTTTGTCAATATATCCGCAGGCTTTGCCGGAATCTCCTGCCAGATCAGCAAAAACAATGGATGGTCTGCAAGATGCCTGGCACCATCCAGTCCGGGAGAGTATGATCTTTTCGTCTCCGCCACTTATCAGGGAAGGGAGAAGGTAGTTGTGAGGCAGATAACAGTCCTTGGCAGAGGAAGTCCAATATTCACCCTCACTCCACATGCAATTCTCAACACCCGGCCACCAATAGATCTGGAGATGGACATAACCTTCAATACAACTCCACTTGATTCGCTCACCGATAGCCGTGTTACTGTCATTTATGAGGAGGGCGGCATCATAATCACAGATCAGCTGAGCCTCTCCGGTGGCAGCGGTCTTTACTACGTCACTATCGACAGTCCGTTTCCGGGGCAGCACCGCGCCGAGATATATCTGAAAAAGATAACTGGTGGCAGAATCTATGAACAGAACTTCACAGTCCATTTCACCCTGACGCAAACAGGTACCCGGGTAACATCCGAGGCGTCTATAGATCCTGTGATACTCGCGCCCGCGGATCAGTTTACGACTGATGTTAGACTATGGTCAAACAGTATTGAAATTCCGGATCTGAACAATCTCTTCCTTATTCTTCAGGAGCAGAGGAGCAGACTGCCCTGGAACCCAAACACACATACCTACCATGGAATCTTCACGGCTCCGGATTATGAAGGCATCTTTTCTGTGGTCATAGAACTTGGAACCCAGGCCCTCTCCACCAAAAAAATATATGTTGTTGACACGACAAAAAACAAGGCTACCAGTTGTGATATAGCAAACTGTCAGACTATACCAGAGGTAAGAAAATGCGTCCAAGAATACCATCTTGATGGACGATATTCCGAACAGGAAACCATAAGATGTATAGAATCCGGCTTCTTCTCCGACATAGGAACCGAACCAATACATTGCAAATCCCCATCTGCCAATCGCGGCGACTGGGATAACAACTGCATGATTAACGCAGAGGGAGGTATTGATGACCTCTTCATAATGAGTGAGCTCCTTCGTAGAATCCCCGACCAGGATGAGAGAAATACATACAGGGGCTGTGGCGACATGGACAATGACGGCGATGTGGATGAAGATGACCTGAAGTGCCTCAGGAATGTTGCGGCCCTTAAGTGGTTTGGTGATGTGGGTGACGGCACCTGCTCTACACCAATGCGCGGGGGCTTCTGCTTTGACATAGAGTCAGGTGTGCCCGGAGACTTTGACAATAACAAAAACATAGATTCAGATGATGTGGTCATAATGACAAAGATATTGGATGTAATTTCATCCGGGATAACACCACCTCCTGAACTCCTGGACATAGCTGATTTTGACAAAAACGGCCAGATAGACAGAACCGACAGTCAATGCCTTGAAAACATAGCTGGGGCCGGACCGATACCACTTTACTGCTTGGGAGTGTATGACTTTGGATGTACGGGCACCAAGGGGGATATCACAAGAAATGGGGAATTGGACAGCATAGACATGATCCTTATGGCTTGGATGGTTGACGGACGGGTTGATCCAGCTTCAGTATTTGACTGTGCTGATATAACTGATGATGGGGCTGTTGACGAAAAAGATCTCATGTGCTTATCCGGAATCGTAAATGAAAACACAAATGATGTTGAGGATTACTGCACTCCATGCCAGATACGTATGAATGAATTAGGCAGATACGGCGATGAGATATGCCACGACGGTCTGGACAACGACTGCGACGGGTATATCGATGAGGCATGCCAGTGTGATGTAAACCAAAAATGCAATCGGAAGTATGACAATGACGGACTGTACAATACAGACGATTTCAAATATTGCCGTTCCCTGAGCTGGATGCTGGAAGGCGCATGGGAATGGTATTTCCCACAGGTCTACTCAAGATGCACTAGTGATATACAGTGTGAGACAAGAGCCTGCGAGGGATATGAGCGTATATGCAGCTCGCCTGATGGAACCAAAGGAAAGTGGTATAAGAGGGATGAGCTTCCGAAGGAGAGATGCGGCGACGGCTGGGACAATGACTGCGTGGGTGGGGATGCAAGATGTCCGAGCAGCTGCTTCCCGGCTGGAACGCCAGTCACCATGGCTGATGGCTCATCCAAACCAATAGAAGAGGTCAGGGTTGGTGATATGGTCCTCAGCTATGACCCCACAGCGAAGACCTTTGCAGCAGGCAGGATCCTGGAGGTGGAGTCGCCCATAAGATATCACCTATACACACTTATCTTTGAGGATGGAACCCAGCTTCGCCTCACTGGCGAGCATCCACTCTATGTCAAAGGCAAGGGCTGGGCTTCAATAGATCCCGGAGCCACCCATTATGAAACCGGTCTGGTCGTACAGAAGCTGAAAGAGGGCGACAGCATATTTAGTAAAGAAAACAGCTGGCTGAAGATAACAAACATAACCTACGAGGAGATTCCGGAAGGTATTAGGACGTATAACCTCAAGAGGATAAGCGAATACAACAATTTCTTTGCCGGTGGGCTATTGGCTCATAACAAGGGCGGCGGTTGCCTCTACACATATTCCATATCCGATGAGGGGCTGATTCTGGACCACCTCGCATATCCATTTTCAATAGTGCCTGCTTGGGAAACATATTCCTATGGAACAATGACCCATCTGAAACCAAAGAACGGTCTTCTGAAAATCAGACTTTCCGAGGAGCTTCCCGAAATAACCAACATTAACCATGTAAGGCTCTTTGCAGTTGACCATCCACCTGACACAGTTGTAATGCCCGACATAGGGGGCAAGATACACACCCTGTCAGAGCTGCAACCCCCATCATCCTGCATCTGCAGGGATGGAAGCGACTGTAGGGAGGATCTATTAAAAGAGGATGAAAAGAGCTATATATTCGATCTGGAATCTGCAAAGAGAGAGGACATCCATGATGCCCAAGATGCCATAGTCCTTGAGTTCCCAAAGCCGGCCTCTGCCGAGATGGCCAAAGTGGTAGTCAAGGGTGAGGAGTCCGGCCTGATAACATTCGTCTGGTGGCAGATACTGGACAGGGTTGGTGCAAACAACATGCAGGATTTCCTTGCCAGTCTTGGTTCGGGCTCTTTTGAATCCATCCTCTTTGACCAGTTTGCAAACAGGAAGGGCAAGGTCAATATTCAGGTCTGGGATGGTCATAATTGGTTGGATGTAGCCTCCGAATATCTGGGCTTCTCCAAATATGGCAAGGGTGGTGAGGTTCTTGTCCCCATATACCTGCCACAGCTTGGGGATGTTAAGGACAAGGACAGTCTGAAAATAAGACTGCTGTTCTCAAAAGGAGCATTTGAAATAGATTATGTCGGGATTGACTACTCAACTGACGCCCCGGTCATCCTATATGAGCTGCCCATGGTCAGTGCAGAGACCTACGATTTGAGAGATGTCATCAGCTTGTTGCAAAATGATGATAATCTCTACCTGACTCTCAACAAGGGCGGCTGGGTTGACGTCACATTCTCAAAACCGGTTCCTGAGAACGACCTGCAGAGGTCGTATGTCGTTGCTGTGAAGGGTTACTACACATATGATATCAAAAGTCAGAGAAATCTTACACCTGAGACGCAGGGCTGGATTATCAGGATGATGCTAGATGAACCCTACCTTATTGACTATGTTATGGAGAACTATCCGCAGAAGAAGGAGGCCTTCTTCCGCATTTACAATGGGTAATTAACAATCTATAATATGTCCTATGACGATTTTTTATGGGATATTCTGGAAAGACTGCACCTAGCCGATTTCTTTGATGAGCACAACATCCCACCCATTCTCTTTTTGGTTGTGCTGGTGCTACTTGCCATCCTGATAATATGGCTCGCCTATGGTTTTGGCGGGGGTGTTGAAGAACCAGAGACCGGGGTCTGTGGCGATGGAATCTGCCAGACAAATCTGGGTGAAAATTCGGCTACCTGCCCGGAGGATTGCAAACCGCCTGAGACGTTAAAAACTGTTTTGGTTGATATCCTAGATGCAGTTAGGAGTAATATTGACATTATCGCGGAAGATAGCGAGGGCAACATACTATACTCCAGCAGCGGGACGGGGAACAAGTTCAAGATAACGGATATAACTGCTGACTCAGTCAAGGTAACTGTCAGAAATCCCCTTAACGGAATGACAGTATCATCTGACTATGTGAAATTGGAGGAAGAGACTACCAATATACCTATAGGGCTCCCACCGCAATTCTTCGATGTTGAATCAGTGGTCCCGCCGGAGAAGGCCACCCTGCGGATAGTGCTTAAAAACAAGGAAACTGGGGATCCGATCAGCGGGAAGGTCAGCGCAGTTATACCAAATGGCATTTCCTATGTTCTTGCAGAAGCGAAGAACATCGACGGAACCGGCTACTTTACACTAAACGCAGATCAGGATTATGCCCTCATAGTGGACTCACAGGGTTATAGACAATACAATACACTGTCCAGCCCCATACGTCTGAGCGCAAGGATGGAGGAAGAGATCATAATAGAGCTGGAGCCTTTATCGTCCGACATACCATCTGACACAAGTGCAACAGTCAGTGAAGAAGCTACACTGAGGGTATGTATTCACAACCAGACCGGCGGCCCGGTGCCGGGCTCTGTGGAAGTGTATACGGCTACAAATGTCCGGCTGGTGACCAGAGAAGTTTCATCAGACGGATGTGCAACTTTTGAACTGACTCCGGGGGATCTGGTTTTCCTCTCCACAACAAATCTTCCGGAAGAGTGCCTTGATGCACTCTCTGCTCCTGTGCAGATACTACCGGAGGGAAATGAGTTTACACTAAACGTGCAATGCGGAGGTGCATACGGCAGGGTGCGCATGAAGATATTGGGGGAGAACGACGAGATTCTTACCAGTGAAGCAACCATAACCGCCTGGTATGCAAGTGGTCAGCAGATAAGCGGCTCCGGTTATGGACACTCTCTATTGACTCCGCCGGGTTCTGAGTACACTGAGTATGTAGAGGTGGCTGCATCAACACCCTTTAACTTTATGGTAACCGGGCTGGAGGGTTATGCAACCTACAGATCACAGAATTATATGGCTGAGCCATTTGAGGACAGGTCCATAGAGCTTCAGCTAACCCGCGAATCACTATCAGAGGATACCATCAGATTTTTAGGGGTAGTTTATCCAAATCCGACCTTTCCGAACCAGATATTTACTGTCACAATCCCAACAGTCATGTCGGGCAATTCCGACATCACTAATCTTGCAGATGTTGGGGTCAGTCTGGCTGGAACTGATTGCCATGTAACCAAGAGCCAGTTCTGGATAGCCAGATGCACAGCACCATCACAACCAGGTAGCTATGACCTGATAATATCTGCGAGTTATGGAGGTAAGTATAATACTGATATACGGGAGCTGACTGTTTTGGGCAGAGGCACAGGCCTTTTCACACTAGAACTCATAGGATTGCCGGATACAACTCCACCGACAACCTTGGAGTTCAATATAACCCTCAACGGCACGCCCCTAGATTCCCTAACTGACAGCAACGTTACGATATTCTATGTTCCGGGGGATATCATGGTAGCGGACCAGCTGAGCCTTTCTGGAGACAACGGTTTTTACACCCTCACAGCGGATAGTCAGTTCTCTGGCGAGCACCGCGCCGAGATACACCTCATGAAGATAAAACACGGGAAGGTCTATGAGCAGAATTTCACAATCACCTTTATGTTATCCGCTGCTCCTTCGGCGATGGCTGTCCAGGAGCTTATTGAGCCACGCATACTGGAGCCCAGGGAGGCGTTCACAGTGGACGTCCGAATACAGGGCGTGGAGGCAGACGTGCCAAATCTGGATAATGTTTACTTTGTAGTCAAGAACCAGAGAACCAACCTTCCATGGAATCAAAGGCTGCACACCTACCACAGGGATCTTAATGCTCCCGGAGACGAGGGCATCTATCCGGTTGTCACAGAGCTTGGGGATGTTCCGTTAACTGGAGATAAGAAGATATATGTGGTAGACACAACAAAGCCCAAGTTCCCAACATGTGAGATAACCGGATGTGAGACTATCCCGGATGTCAGAAGTTGTGTCTATGAATACAGATATGGGGGGCAGCACAACGAGGAAGAGGTCATAGTGTGCATAGAATCAGGCTGGACTAGTGAGGGCCTGTATCTCCCGCATTGTATCCTTCCATCTGCCAATCGCGGCGACTGGAATGAGAACTGCAGACTTGATGCAGAGGGACCTGACAGTGATGTTACCCTGATGGAGGAATTTCTGAGAAAGATTCCCCATCAGGCTGAGAGAAATACATACAGGGGCTGCGGCGACATGGACAATGACGGTGATGTGGATGAAGATGACCTGAAGTGCCTCAGGAATGTTGCATCCCTTAAGTGGTTTGGTGATGTGGGCGACGGCACCTGCTCTAAACCAATGCGCGGGGGCTTCTGCTTTGACATAGGTGCAGAGATACCCGGAGACTACAACAGCAACATCAATTTCGATGAGGGCGATCTTGAGATCATGTCGCGCATAATTCATACAATAGAATCATGATTTTATGTGGATTTTTATGTCAATAGTATAATTTATCTTGAAATAATTTATCCTGAAATGGATACGCCGAAAGCAGTTGAAACAAAAACATGTATTATTGCAGACACTAAAGACACATGTAAAGGCGATTACAAATTCCTTGCCATGGCCTCTATACTGGTCCTTTTGCTCTATCCATTCAGGGTCCCGGCTGTAAGTGTTTCAACACCGCCAGAACTCCTGGAGATAGCCGATTTCGATCAGGACGGGAAGATAAACAATGTTGACCATGAATGTCTGGACTACATAGTCGGCACCAGCCGGATACCCCTGCACTGCCTCAGGATATACAACTTTGGTTGCAGCGGCCTTAGGGGGGATCTGAATCAAAACGGCGAGCTGGATACCATAGATCTCATACTTGAAAAATGGATAATTGACAACAGGGTTGACTATCATGATGTCTTTGATTGTGCCGACATGACTGCTGACGATACTGTGGACAGCGATGATCTTGCCTGCATGGTTGGTATGGTAGAGGGCAACAATGAGGCTATAAAGGCTTATTGCACCCCCTGCCAGCAAAAAGCCGGACAGGCGGGTAGATACGGCGATGAGATATGCCACGACGGGCTGGACAACGACTGCAACGGACAGATTGACGACAACTGTGTCTGCAATGAGCTTCAGCCATGTGGCAAGCGACTCGACTATGACGGTCTGCAGAATACGGATGACTTTAAGTACTGCTGGTCCCTGAGCTGGAAGAACAGCGGGGCATGGGGCTGGTACTGGCCTGAGGAGGTTGAAGAGTGCACAATGCAGATACAGTGTGAGACCAAGGAGTGCGATGGCAGGAGCTGGCGTTGCAGTTCACCCGGCAATGGGCGTGGTATCTGGTACAAAGGGGCGTTGCCCGCTGAGTCGGACGACCCGGAAGCCAGCCCCCGGACCTGCGAGGACGGCTGGGACAATGATTGTATTGGGGGGGACGAGAGATGCAAGCCGCCAGAGGAGGGAGGTATGATGGGCCTCATTATAGTAATCCTAATCATAGCCATAATATTGATATGCGTAGCCACTGCCTGCTTTGGCCTCTTCGGAGGTGGTGCTGCTGCCGGAGCAGGAGCAGGAGCCAGTGGGGCCGCAATGGATACTGCAACTCTGATGAACAGTGTAATGAGCGTCCCCGGGGAGATGGTGCCTTTCGGTCCAATAGTCTAACATCAAAACAGCGCTTTCCTTAGCAGAGTCAATGAATCCACCACATTTTTAATAATCCTGTCATAATCTTAACATGTCCCTAATCAACACCCTGAATGACCTCTCATGGGACTTGCTTGATGTCCTCCATCTGGGGGAGTTCTTCGACAGTCATGGCATACCTCCCATCCTGTTCCCGATAATGCTCATAGGCATAGTCCTGTTGGTGCTCTTCCTCCTGCTGGTGCCTCTTGGGGGGGAGTCTGCCGCTGAATGTGGTGATGGTCTGTGTTCTCCAGGCGAAACCGAGGAGAGTTGTCCGGATGATTGCGCAGTCTATATACCTCCTCCAGCAGATGAGGAGCAGGAAGAAAAGACAATAAGGGTCTATCTGAGCGGAGCACTGACCTGCAGAACCCTGAATGTCGTTTTGAAGGATGGGGAGGGTAATGTCATAGACTCCCGGATGGATACAGGCAACCGTGCCGTCACCTTCCAGAACGTAGTAGCAGAGAGGGTCTCGGTCGAGGCCTCCTCCGATTACAGCACGCAGCCTGCCGTCAGTGCAGGGCCGATAAACACAAAGAATGAGGATGTGTTAAGAGTAAACCTGCCGGATGACTACTGCAGTGAAACCACAGATTATGGCAGTATAAGAGTCATAGTGAGGGATTCCCAGACATCACAGCCAATGGGTGCCAACGTTGCCCTGTTTGATTCCGGCGACACCCTCAGGGGCACAAAATTCATTGATGGGGAGGGCACATTCACTAACCTAGTGGCCAATAATTGGTATTATTTAACTGCAACATATCCCGGTTATCAGGACTACAATGGAGTATCAAACTCCATATTTGTAGAGAAAAATCAGGAGAAAATCGCTACCATAAACATGGTTCCTGCCGTCTCTCCACCGGATGCCACAGGAAAACTGGAGGTGTGTGTAACCGGAGATGGCGAGCCCATCGAGCACAGCGGCGAGATAGGCATTTATTCCGTTGACGACAGCCTCATAGCGGTAGGCAGGTTGTCTGACTGCTCCCTTTTCAGGGGTGAGGCAACCGGTGAGGGATGTTACATATTCACTCTTCCTGCCGGAAGTCAGGTCTATGCCGGGATTAACAGAGCACCATCCAGCTGTTCGGCAGGGGGGAGAGCGGGCCCAATAATCATTCCCGAGAACGATAAGGTATTTACAACAATTGAGCTCAATTGCTCTCTTGTGGGTAGCATCAGGGCCGTTGTATACGGTAACAACAGTCAGGTCCTGACGGATCAGTGTACTGTGGAACTCTACCATGAGAATGGGACAAAGATAACAACCATGACAATGTCAGATGATGGCGAACACACGGAATATGTTACACTTGGCGCCGGTCTTGAGGTCTATGTATATGCCAAGAATGCCCCCCCAGGTTATCTTGAAACACGGTCCGGAGATGTGGATATAGATGAAGACGAAAACAAGACAGTGAGTATCACACTTGACACTCCACCACCCCCGCTTCCAAACCTGACAATCATAAATCCACAGGTCTCACCACAGGTATTGCATTCAAATGAAACCTTCATGGTTACTGCAAGTGCTGTCAGGATTTCCGGAACAATGACAACACTTACACCGGATGATGGAGTGGTGGTTTCCTGCGAGAGTAGCTGGGGGGAGACAGTCACAGCCAACTACAGTGGTTTATGGGAGTGTAACCTCACGGCACCCAATTCAGTTGGGGAGAAAACCATTGTGCTCAGGGCAACCAAGGCGGATGCCAATGAGGATGTCAGGTCAGTGACAGTGCGTGTCATTAACGACAGCATAGGTGCCCTTTATATAACCGAGAAATCGCGTAGCCCACTAGCCCCCGTCGTGCTGAGTTTTAATATAACATATCTGCACAACAACACTGAAATAAGGCCTGTGCAGTCTATATACGAGAGCAATCTTCTTGTCTACTTCAGAAAAGACACTTTCAGGGGGCTGGTAGCTAATCTCACAAATCTCAATGGGGCAAACGGGCTTTTCACAACCAGCTTCTTCGTACCGTTTAAGGGAATCTATGATTATGAACTCAGTGTCAAGGCGCTCACAGAAGACAAACTAAGTGTGGGATATCTAAGCGGCAGGCTCACAATCACGCAGGGGGTTACCAATTCCCTCTCCTGCTCAGTAAGCGAAAATCTGCTCAATCCGGGCGATGCCCTGAATGTTACAGCATCTTTTGCTCCCCTTAATGGTGTTCCATTGCCGGAGCAGAGGGTTATGGTATCCGTAACCGGAAGGTTTGACAGTTCGACAACTCCCCTTGTGTGGAACTCCTCAGGGAATGTCTATAAGCAGGAGGTTCTGGCCATGCCTTCTGAGTGCAAGCAGATAGTCAACTGCTCATCGATGGATGATCCAAGCATCTGGAGTAGTACGGAGATATATGTGGCTGACAGTAATGCGGCAAATGCAAATCCGGTCGACTGCCATATTACAGATCCCTATTCATGCATGTCCCTCAATGATGTGAGGGATTGTTATAAATTTCTCAAGGAGAACCCAAACCTTGTTGACCCGCTTGTTCAGAACATACGGCAATGTGCACGGAACGGTCTGCCATTCTGCAATCAACCAAATTTCATTACCTGTGAGGTTGAACCCCCAATCATTGGTCCGGGACAAGTATTCAGGGTCTCTGCCCTGTCCTCCCCCGGCCAGAGCATACAGGCCGATATATCTGCCGGCCAGGATTCCCTTTCAGGCCCCCTTGTGTGGAACTCATCCGGAGAGGTTTATGAGCAGCAGTTCTTATCCATGCCGTATGAGTGCAAGCAGATAGTCAACTGTTCCTCTCTTACCGACCCCGGAACATGGGCCACTACCGAGCTTTATGTAGTGGACGCTACAACAGGAAACAAGAATAACTGCCCTGTCTCAAATCCAACTCTTTGCAATTCCCTGAGTGCAGTTAGAGACTGCTATAAATATCTTCTGGAAGCTCCCGGGGCTTCTATTGGAGACCTCCAGACCGCACTGGTATGTGCATTCAATGGCCTTCCGTCCTGCAATCAGCCAAATGCCATCACCTGTGAGGTCCAACCCAAAATTGTCCGCCCGGGCGGCAACTTTAATGTTTCTGCGACCTTTGGTCCGGTGGGCGGCGCCACAATTCCCAACCAGCACCTTCAGGCTACAATAATGGCCGGCCCGGATTCCTCATCCAGCGCTCTAGCTTGGGATGCATCAGAGGGCATATACAAGCAACAACTGGTGGCCCTCTCTCCAGAATGCAGGCAGATAGTCAACTGCTCATCTGTGGATGACCCAAGCATCTGGACTACTACTGAGCTCTATGTAGTCAATCCGGATACAATAGATGTGAGCGCAGAGTGTCCATCATCGTCATGCAGTTCCCTCACGGAGGTAAGAAACTGCTACAAGTATCTTATAGACAATAATCTTATGAACAGTCCATCAGACCTATCGACTGCATTGGCCTGCGCACAGGGTGGCTTACAATCCTGTTCCGCCTCCCCACCGGAGATTTCCCAATGCTATCAGGGACTGAGCCTGAAAGTGCAGACATATCGCAAGGACAGAAGAAAGAACCGAAATGACTGCGGCCGCACAGGACAACTCTGTGAGGAACATACCAACACTACTGACACCCTTTACTTCAGGGTCATGGGCACCCCGAGCGGCAATACGGTAACACTCAATTATCAGAAGAGAAATGTTACCACAGCAGTCCGCAATAATTGGGAGACAATAGAAAGTGGATACCGTATGCTGGATATCCATCTTCCCGGTGGTCGAAACGAACCGATTGCAGACGCCTTGGGTCCAAGAACAACGCCCATTACCACGCGTGGACTGGAGTTATGGATAGATAGTGCAACAGGGGTTTTGACGGCAAGAGCCTACTGCCCGCTTTCCCAGTGCGGTGCTCCTGGCAATCTCAATGCAAATGAAGACGATGTGGTCGATATTCAGGACGTAGAAATCATGGCTACAATAATAGATACCCTAGAGATTCTCGGAGCTCCGCCATATTCTCCGTGGCCCATGTCATGTGTTGATGTAAATGGTGACGGGGTAGTTACAAGACAAGATCTTGACTGCATTAGCGGCTTGGCAAACCATTATTATTCCAGCCCAGATGACTGTCCACGTTGCCAGAGAACATCAACTCTGGAGATATGCCACGATGGGGTGGACAACGACTGTGATGGACAGGTTGACAGAGACACCTATTCTAGAGGGCATTTCTACAGCTTTACGGGCACTACACTGGCTGACCTCTGTGTTTGCAGCAGCTTGACTCCATGCAGCATGCTTTATGATGCAGACGGAATCGAGGGAATATCATCTGAGGAAGATGTCATTCGCTGCTCCTCCATAGATGGGGGCCCCTATACTTGGAAGAGTCCCAATGAATGGCAGTGCAATTCATCAAACAACGGGGCGAGCCTTCATTGTGGAGGGAACAGCTACTCCTGCTCCGGAGGTACAGGGGTTTGGTTAAAACTGGGCCAGCCATCGGGCACATACCCCCCAAATCCCCAAGGCTGAGCATTACAGGAGCAATGAAAACGAGTTTTTTAAGCCCCATATATAATTTTAAACATGGCCCTGTGGGACTCGATAAACGACAAGTCCTGGATCCTTTTGGACTGGCTGTGGGATCATGGCATACCTATAGGCAGAGTATTCGAGAAATATAATCTGCCTGCCGTATTGTTTCCCTTAGGCATAATACTGGTAATTCTGATAACCATCTGGCTGTTTCTACCCTCTGCAGCACCTGCCGGAGCATGTGGCGATGGCATCTGTGCATCTGGGGAGACCTGCTCCGACTGCCCCCTGGACTGTGGAGAGTGCCCTCCCCCAGCCTCCGAGAGCTTTATACTTACAGTCGAACTCACAGGAGCAGTGAGCGAGCCCATCACAGTAAAAATATTTGATAAGAACGACATAATACTCGATTCTGAGACCGACAGGCAGGGACTCTTTGAGTTTGCCAATATCCAACCACAGGTGGTCAGGGCAGTCGTATCATGCCCAAATGGCAAGGAACAGAGTTCGAGACCCAGAAAAGTAACAAAAGAGGATAATCTGATAACTCTTCCGGTTCCACGGGGCTGCTTTGACTATATCATGAATGATGAGGAGGTTCCAATAGAGACACACGGCAACATAGAAGTGAGCATAATTGATGATGAAACCGGCGATTACATCGACGCACGAGTTGCCGCCATCCGGTTGAGCGATAACCTGCCGGAAGCAGATAGACTCACGTCCGGAGGTGTCGTAACACTTAACGTCAGGGCCGATAATTTTTATTATCTTACAGCATCGAGGACAGGATATGAAAGCTATGACGGAACCGGCGACAGATTCTATGTTATCGGGGGAGACACCATATACAGAGCCATACGGCTTAAGCCAATAATTCCGGACACCGGAAGACTTACTGTCTGTGCATTCTCCAATTCGGAGCCGCTACAGAGCGGGAGGATATCTGTGGTCGAGGTGGGCGGACTGGAAATTGCTTCAGCATCACTAACCCCTGCTGATAATGGTTGTATAACATTTGACATACCTGCAGGCAAACTGGTCAAGGCTGCTCTTGCCTCACCACCACAGGGCTGCACTCCCTCGGCATTCTCCGACCCGGTTACCATAACCGGGGGAGCCGATAGGATAAACCTGGACATATCCTGTGATCCTGAACAGGCTTTTGTCAGGGTCATAGTCTATGACAAAGAGGGCAACATCAAGACAGATCAGGTCAAGATTACACTATGGGATGTAATAAACGGAGGGCAGATACCCGGAACCGCCCCAGATCTGTCACTCAGCTTAGGCTCCGGAGGATATACTGAGGAAATAGCCGTTTCGGCGGGCGCCATGATACAGGCAAAGGCAACCGGCACACCGCTGGGATATGTGGATACTGTTTCCGGACCAGCTGTCTTCTCCCCCGGTGAGCATGGCTCAATAACAATAGTTTTGGGTGAGGTTGCAAGGGGCGGATTTGAGTTCCTTGGCGCATCCATAGTTTATACGCCGGCCACCCCTGGATCTCCCATAAGGGTATTTGTTCAGCAGATACTGTACAACGGAACAGCCCTGACCGAGGAGAACAGTGAAGTATCAGTCCTGATAGAAGGGAAGGAATATGAGGCTCTTTATAATGAGAGCGCAGCCATCTGACCGAAAATGCTATTCAGGAAAGCCATCCGGTCGAGAGCAGGGTTCTATCTGGTATCCCCACTTCTGGGCTTCTTTTTCTTCATAATAAGCGTAGCTTTGGTATCCTTCTATGTCAGCGAAAATAACCAGTGGATAGAGACTGCTCGGGCAGGAAGCGAGCATGAACTAGCATTTATATCCGCAGCCATATCTGCCGATGCCTTTGACGTCTTTTTCCAAAACTATCTGCAGGAAGTCCTAGACAATCACAAAGTCGGGGAGCGTATCCCGATAAGGACGCAGCTTCGCAACGAGATAAGAACGGCCATCTCCCGGGAGCTTGAGGGAACCTACAAGGGCATCTATGAACAAGTATTCAATGTGGACTGTGAAACCACTGAGGCTGCCTATTCTGCGATCTATATCCGATTCAATGGAGAAGGGGGTGTGGATGTCCTTGGCTCCGGGATGATGCAGCCCTTCACCCCAAGAATGGAAACTGCAATCTGGCCTTATATCTCACACTATGGACTGAAATGCAAGACGAAGGATCCACCTATTGAGTCCGGCACGCAGTTCTCCAGCAGGTGGTATTATCTGGAGGCAGACTGCATCTGCTGTCAAGCTCCAAATGCATGTAGTTTAAATCCGGCGGACCCGCCTCCGCCAACCCGCCCATGTCCCCACTGCTGATAAATGTCTCTCGGCTTTACACCCTTACATACATCATAATAATTTATATAACATCATTATCAAAACTAGAGGTCTTTTCTTGAAGACTTTCTTGTAAACTTGTAAACCCTCATCTGCAGAGGTGTTCCATGGGCTACTACGAAAGGGTGTTTTCGCGGGTGGATTACAGAATACTGATAGCCCTACCGCCAGTGATAGCCCTGCTCCTGCTACCGGCTGCAATCCATATCCCTTTGGGCATTGACTTCACCGGCGGCACGGAACTCCAGATACTGACCAACAGGGACCTCACAGAATCCCAGCTGAGGTCTGCTCTCAGTACATGTGCATCTGATATGTCCATACATCTTCAGGAGCTGGGGGGCAAAAGCAGTGCCATAATCCGGACGAAGGACGAGATGACCAAAGAGTGTGTTGATTCAGCACTTGGAGAAGCGGGATTCACTGATGAAGAGCTTAGTTCCATATTCCCCTCTGTGTTTAAACCAGAACTGGGACGGATACTCATAGAGAGGGGCACAAATGTAATTATAATCGCCGGGATATTAATGTCCATAATAGTATTTCTGGCTTTCCGCTCACCAGTTCCTTCAATTGCAGTCATACAGGCAGCCATCTTTGACATACTGATTGCACTGGGATTACTTTCACTCATAGGTTTTGAGCTTAACCTAGCAGGAGTTGCAGCCCTGCTGATGCTGGTCGGCTACTCCATTGACACGGATATAATGCTGACATCAAAGATACTCGGACAGAGCAATAAGCCATTTGGTGAACGGGCAAACCAGGCATTTGTAACAGGCATCACAATGACCGGAACAACTCTGGCTGCCATGAGCGCCATAGTCATCGTTACAGGCTTTATACACATGGATACCATAGTGCAGATAGCTACAGTCCTTCTGACTGGACTCCTGGCAGATCTCGCCACTACGTGGTTCACCAACCTTGGCATACTGAAGTGGTATGCCAGCAGGTCCAAATCCGGTTACCATCGATTCAGATTCAGCATATTCAGGTCATGAAACTAAAGCAGAACTGGAGAATTTTGGTCCTCGTAGTGATTGTGCTTCTGTCGATAAGTCTAGTTGCGACAAAAGGGCTCAGATACGGCATTGACTTCACCGGCGGCACGGAACTTAAGCTGGAGCTTGCGGAGGGTGGTGAAGAGGTCATAGACTCAGTGGTTGAGATACTCAAGAATCGGCTCAACAAGATGGGGCTGAAATCCACACAGGTGCTGAAGGAGGCCGATAACAGACATATTACAATAAAAGTCTCTACAACAAACACAGGCGAGCTGGCTGATGTCAAGAATATTATCAATAAACAGGCTGTCTTTGAGCAGAGAGTAGAGGGAGAGCTGTGTGCCAAGGGCGATGAGATACAGCTCGACATCTCACAGAGCGGCGGCGCCGACATCTATGGCAACAACTGGCGCGTTTATGTGAAAAACACAGGCGATTCGCCAGAGCGCTGTGGACAGGTTATGGAGGGGAAAGACGGCCACATGACAGACATCTTTTTGGACCGTCCTGACAAAGCATTCATACTCATGGATAGCGACACCTGCACTCAGTTATCCAATACCCCATTCTCCAACCATCCCGATGACACCGGCTATACTATGCTCAGTTTTATTGAGGAAAGAGCCCTGATTCCGGTAGTCTGCTATACAACGGCTGTAAAACCGGAAGAGCCCGAGATAAATGAAACGCTCCTGGAGGAACTGGGAGTGAGAATCAGGGAGAATGAAACCGAGTTGAAGACACTTGACATCAACCAGACCGTAGAAGAGGTGTCAAAACTACTTTCTGAGGGGATAACAACAGTCATCCTTCCAATCAGACTGGAGGAGCTTCCACAGGAGCTGCAGGATACTATAACAGACCTCAACCTCACTGTGGCCGAATATGTCAAATCCCCACAACAGGAATTCCATATAAACTATGGTGCAAACTCACCAAGACCGGATAACAGCGAGTCCTGGATAGATGTAGTGACCGGACTGAAGAGCACCCTTAGGATAGGTGCCGGCCTGACATATGGCAATCCTGTATACAGCTCGGTCTTTGAGGGTGGAGCTCCGAATAGCGAACAGGCAAGGGAAATCGCTGAACGCTTCAAGATATGGCTGACGTCAGGCAATCTGCCAATCAAGATAAGCATAATACTTGAGCGTCCAAACCTACCGGAACTAGGCCAGCAGTTCCTGAACTATGTGGGCATAATAGCGGTTATAGCAATAATTCTTGTTGCTTCAGTAGTGTCAATCAGGTACAGAAAGCCTAAGATATCCCTTGCAATAATACTCACGAGCTTCAGTGAAATAATACTCATCTTGGGATTCGCATCCATCTCCTCATGGGAGCTGGATCTGGCAGCCATAGCCGGAATAATAGCCGCCATAGGAACTGGTGTGGACCATCAGATAATAATAACAGATGAGACCCTGAGAGGGGAGAGAAGAAGGTCTGATGACAAGCTCTGGGACATCAAAAAGGCCATAAACAGGGCGTTTTTCATAATATTTACCTCCGCAGCCACCACAATAAGTGCCATGCTTCCGCTTATGAGCATCGTCGATCTCAGAGGCTTTGCATTCACTTCCATAGTAGGCGTCTTAATAGGCATATCTATAACCCGGCCGGCTTATGCACGAATAGTCGAGTTCATAACCTGATTGCATCCACCTCTATTTTTAGCTTTTTATTGTCTATAACTAGTGGTATATAACTGTGCGTATTTACGGTATTGGTAATAGTCTGCAACTTATAGCCTGCAACTAGTTTACCTATACTAGTTTACCTGTAAGTGCGTGGGCTTGGATTTTACCGCTATTTGGGGGTGTTTTTATACACAACCCCCTTAAATAATCCGCCGCAAGAAAACAAGATGCCTGATGAAAATCCACTCCAGAGGTTCTACTACAGCATCTCTGACAAAAGCTGGGCATTTGCCGAATGGCTTGAAGAAAAGGGCCTCCCGCTAGCGTCTTTCTGTGATAAATACCACATGCACCCACTCCTGCTGCTCGCTGTAATAGCAGTGGTTGTCATGGTCCTTATACTGTTGGCAGCCGGGGCTTTGGGTGGTGTTTCCTACGGCACCCTGACAGTCATCGTTACATCACAGGGGCCCTTGGAAGGAGCCACAGTTTATTACGAGTTCAATGGTCAGGTTGTAGAAAACACCACAGATGCTCTGGGCAGGACAGAAATACGGTTCCCCCGAGGCCCGGAGCTGACAGTCTATGTCCGGAAGGAGGGTTATAAACAGAACTCACAGACATTCATACTGGAGGAGGAAACCGGTGAGATTTCCATCTCCTTGGAGCGAAAGGTTGGAGATTTGGTTGTCAATGTTGATGTTGCCGGCGGCCGGAACCTGCCGAGCAATGCCTACATTCTGGTGGAGAGTCCGGGGGAGGTGGCACAGACGAAGGCCATTAGCAACAACATGGCCGAGTTTGAGGATCTGCCGGCCGGCCTGACTGTTACTGCATATGTGGTCATAGGCAACCAGAGGATACCGCCGGGTGGTGAAAATGTCGAGATACTGGAGGATACAGCAAAGGAAATAACAATAAGCATTCCTGAAAGTGCCCTAACAGTCAGTCTGGAGGTCAGGGTCAGGGACAGTATGTACCAGAATCTAGACAATGTGGATGTTACCCTGTATGACTGGAATACCGGGAGGCCGTTAACTACTATGCAGACCACATACGGAGGCTCTGTTACATTCAATGATATAGTTCTGGGAACGAGTGTATATGCTACAGTAAATCCATCAAGTTCACAGTACGGGTCATACAACGGCAAGCTGGAGGGCAACCGTCTGGATGTAACAAGAGACGGTCTGGTATATGAGGTAGTTCTGCCAATAATCGGACAGGTGCGCGTGTGTGTTTATGACCAGACCGGCACTCCTCTGGGAACAGGTACAATAGTTCTGAGAAGGGTTGACGGTTCCTCGGAGGCCAGCAGATCTATAAGCGGCGAATGTGAGGAGTTCTCCGGCCTGCCGGAGGGCATAGCAATATATCCAGAAGTCAACTCACCCGGCTACCTCACGCATGCCGATCCTTCAACTGCCAAGACAATAGACTATTCTACCATAACAGGCTTTGATGTCTTTATGCAGCCCATTAGCCCAGACCAGCAGGCTACGGTGGTGGTCCACGTGGAGGACTGTGAGGGCAATCCTGTGGACGGGATCAAGGTCAAGATAATAGATGCCTCCACACTCACGGTCCTGGATGAGGACCGGACGTCCTGCACGGGATCTACCAGTTTTGTTCCCTCCTGTGGAAATGCTGAGACAACAATCGAGATCGGCAGGGACATATATGCTGTTGCCTTTGATGATAACTATCAACTGGAAAAGTCCGGTGTTGAGACAGTTGGTCAGAATACCGTTCTGGACATAATAACCTGTGAGGTCAGCGGGGAAAATGTGGGGGCAGTCAAGGTTTGTGCATACAAAGACGGTGATCCGTTCGATGGGGCCGATCTAGAGTTGTATGACACCGGAGGGTTCCTCAGATGGACTGCAACAACTGACGAGGATGAGGAGGATCCGGACCACTGCTACACCTTCATCAACATACCTGATGGAACGGTAGTCTATGCCCGGGCCATCAATCTGGGCACATCTCCGGAGGTCAGTGGAACCTTGGAGATTGTAGGAGGCCAGACAGGCGAACTGTCCGTTTATGCAGGTTCACCGCCCGTAATCCTTGACGAGGGCGATGTCGAAGTCTGTGTCACGGATGCCGAGACAGGGTTTCCCATGACCGCAAACATCACCCTCTATGACCTAATAACACAGCAGCCCATTATAGCTGGTGAAACTGCAGGGGGCGGCTGCAGGCTTTTCGAGGGGCTGACTGCCGAGACCAACTCCGGCGGCAGGATCATACCAAGGGAGATATACATAGAGGTCTCAAAGGACGGCTATGGAACCTATAACAGTATGGACAGCGGCGTTGTTCTTGAGATGGTCCCGAACGGCCTGCTTACTGTGAATGTCAACCTCTCTGAAGCCTTTGAGATATGCGTTCAGGTAAGGGCCAGTGACGACAACCGTGCCATGAGGGCCGACGTAGTCCTCTACTACAACGAGACTGCTGATTATCCGATAGAACGGGTCAGGACCGATGCAAACGGCGTCGCCAAGTTCTACCAGGCGCAGAAGGATATCTATTACTTCAAGCTGCTGGAGAAGTACACGCTCTACGACCCGAAGGGGGTCTATGAGCTGGAGAAGGAAGAGGTCAGCGGAGGCAACTGTGGCGTCCTGATGCTTTACGATCTTGGAACCCTCTGCAACCTGGGTCTGGAAATTCTCACAGGCGGCGACAATCTGAGTGTCATCGCCGGACAGAAGCTGGAGCTGCCTATACGCGTGCTGGAGGATGGCAGGCGCGCTGACACATCCATAACCGACGAGGGCAAGACTGCGAACAAGTTCCATATACAGCTCATGAGTGGTGATGAGGCCAATCTGACGCTCAAGCTCAACAACAAGTTCCATCCCATGTCAATAGTTTATGGCTCGACAAAATACAGTTCGGACCAGGAGATAATCGCCCAGATGATTATAGATGAGGTTGGCAGGTACAGCGGAATTTTCCAGATATCCAAAAATCCCTACTGTTCAAGACAGGCCCCCTTCAGGCTGAAAGTCTACAAGGAGCAGCTTTTTGTGAGCACGGACAGCATACAATTCAGGCCTCTGGAGGAGAAGAGCAAGAGCTTCTGCATCTATGTTGTGGATCAAGATGACCAACCTGTTACCGATGCAGGCGTAACCATACAGGTAGATGAGATGGATGGCTGGGGAGCTACTGCCACGAGGACTGCTGCATATGATGAGATAAGGCAATGTTACAGAGGCGTGGTGGTGTCAAGTATGGCACCGGATGAGGGAGGCATATATCCGCTTAACATCCTAGTCAGAAGGGGTAATATAAAGAAGATACATCAGGCTGAGGTTGAGGTAAGCATGGTCAGCCCGTGTGGCAACGGCAAGGTTGACAGCGGCGAAGCCTGTGACCCGGCTGCCGAGCCGACCGGCTGTAACGAGGGTCTGATTTGTACAGCCGAGTGCAGGTGCGAGGAGCCGCCCCGTGGTCTCCTGAGTGTCTCAGCCGATCCGGTCAGGATAAGCATAGGCTCCGGCAGGAGCTCGGGCTTCTGTGTAAGGGTTACAGATGATCTTGGCGAGGTCAGGGATGCACGGGTGACCGCCAATCTGTATGGCAGTGCCGGCTGGCCGCGAGATACGTCAATAACCGCGTCATATGATGTTGCCAAGAACTGCTATTATGTCCCAATATCAGAGTCAGTCGCCTGGCCGAGAGGGGTCAGATGGACCGGCAGTATCGGTGATTTGATGGAGTCAAAGACAATCTCCATAGCAGCGGTTCAGGGAGACCGCTCGGCTGCAACCACAACCACCGCAAGCTTTGAGTGCGGCTGCGACGAGGAGCGCTGGTGTGAGTGGACCTGCCCGTGCGACGAGGACTGCGAGGAGGGCGGGGCAGGCAACTTCAATCTGTTCAACTGTCTGGTTCTCCTGAACCAGCATGGCTACTATCCACAGGGCATCCCATACCCGATGTCATATCCCTATCCCACAAGCTACACCAGAAGAGGTTATCCGACTGCCGCATATCCCTCCCCCAACTACAGGCCGGGTGGTTATACGGGCTATCCGGCTCCAGCCCCAGGAGGTATGGGAATAACTCCGGGAGGTATGACGATGGGTGGGACGTCCATAACCAGCGGGGGAATCACATTTGGTGGAATAGGCAGCGGCCTGATTCTCAATCTGGAGGAGTGCAAAAAACTCTTTGGCATAACTGATGACAACCGTCCGGGGACAAGAGGCTATGTCCTGGTGGTTGATGAACTCGGCGTTATATCTGGCAACAGGAATCAGGGGACCTGCAAGAAATTGCTGGATTATCTTGAGGGCAGGCAAACGGGCACTGGTATCACCACAGGCAGTGGCGCCAAGTTTGTCTATGTCCAGACTGGAGGAGGATCCAGCACCTGCTGTACATCACCATCGAGCGGAGGAAAATGCGACCGCGAAAATTTCAACAGGCTGGTGAATTCAGCTCTCAAAAAGGGCGAACCGTTCACCCAGATAGACATAACCCAGGTGAGTAGTCAGAATAACCTTGCCAGCAAATATGGTCTTAACTACAAGATTATAGGGAGCGGCGATAATGTGGTACTGTATGATGGCAGCAAATTGTTTGCAAAGGGTGCGCTTTTCGGCGCCAGATCCAGAAAAACAGACGGACGGGCAACTGAGCACTATGTGTGGGGTGCCCTCAGGAAGGGCTACGGCCCTGCCGCCAGTGCTCTTGATGTATGGTTTAAAACATATCGCTCAAGCTCATTTGTCGGCTATCCAGAAGGCATAGAAGATGATGCAAAGACCATAATCCTCACAGAATATGATGGCAACGAGCTTAAATCCAAAGGCTCTTTACTGACGGGAGATGAGGACGGCCTCCGGAGCAGCATGTTCTCAAGTCTGGGTGAAGGGACAAAGCTTATGGTGATAACTGACTACACCACCCTCCAGAACACCGAAAACGAGGTACTGAAGGAGGTCGCCAACCAGCTCAATGGCAACACACCTCCGAAGTTCGAGACCCTCAAAGCCGACGAGCTTAGCTACTGCCACAATGGCGTCCCCAGGAAAAGTCAGAACCCATCCGGGTCTTCTCCGGGTGATGACCTCACCCTGCTCAGGGTCAAAAGCAAGCTTTACATGATGGGTCTGTCCGAGCTTGATGATATAAAAGACCTATGTGACTATCCTAGTGAGACGGATGATAGTGAGAGGTACGTGATAAGCCTCAATCCCGGTAAGCTGAATCCGGACGCCTACAAGGACATTGCATACGTCAAGAAGAGGAGGGAGAAGACCCTCTTAATGGCCGGCAGAAGTGATAAGCTGGACAAGTTCATAGAAAAGTTCGAGCAGTCTCCCCCAACATCTAGTGGCTCCAAGATATACACCCTTACGGACGGCAGCAATAAGCTTTACGGCATGATACGCGCGGCCTGTCACAGGGAGCAGAAGTGCATCACCAAGCTCAAAGAGAGGGAGATGAGGAAAAAGCTGACGGAGGGCATCACGTTCCCAAAAGACTACCAGAATGATGAGGCAAAGAGCAGGATAGCCACCTGCATATGCGGCGGCGAAGTTGGCAAGGATCCGGGCATGATAAGGGTATCGTTGGATCTTGGACCAAATGCAGATATCAATCCTGAAGACTTTACCCTGTATATGACTGTCGGTAGGGGAGGATGGGAGAGATATTCCCTGAGCGATGATAGTAAGATAAAAATAGACAATTCACAACAGAATAATCTCTTAGTGTTTGACATAATTGATGTCCCGACTGACAAGGGAGATGTGCGTCTGGCAGTCAGTATGCTGAGTAGAAAAGAAGGGGTTACTAAGTGCATTTCGACTCTTACCTCTGAAGGAGAGCCAGCTACTGTGGAGCAGTCCAAGCTCAGGCCAAACGGGGTTCAAACCAATGCCCCACTTAAACTTATCCTCAATGGTCCCTGTATGGAGTCCGGGGGTAAATTCAGTGTAAGCGGGAACGTCGTGGATGCTTTTGGCCTCCCTGTAGCCAACGCTGTTGTGAATATATACCCCTCTGACATAGGTGGTGCATCTCCGCTGCCTGTAGTCGCGGGTTCCAACAGCAGGACCGATAATAATGGCAAATTCACTATCGAGGTCGCCGGTGTGAATCCTGGGGCGCAACTATACGCAAGCGCGGAAATCTATGGCGAAACGACAGACAGGGTACCCATAGAAGGGCGGGCGGCTAGGCCGCGGTCTGCTGCCACAACAGGCTCGAGTAGTAGCCCATGGGCCCAGTGGTCTACTTCGCCAGCAGATGCGTCTTCTGACTGGGAATTAAAATTACGTGAGAACCTCAAGTTCAAACACCTCTACCAAGTCGGCTTCACGGGGACTCTCAAGAACAAGCAAGGAAAGCCGATATCGGGAGCAATTGTTACTCTGGTGCCCGAAGATGGTGGCAAGATTGTGGGTGGCCCGATGGAATCACCTAATACGAAATCATCAGGAAAATACACAACGATAGGCAAGGTCAGGGAAGGCACCTATAGGTTTGAAATAAAAATCGGATCCAATGTCAATAAGGCATATCTTGATAAGGAGCTTACAACTGAACTGAAGCTGAGAGTTGCAGGCGGCAAACTTTATAAGGTAGTTGGGGATGATACGGAACAATTGTCAGGGAAGCGAAGCAGTACGGGCAATTACATGCTGTACGACCTGGACTTGTTTGCTGATTCAAGCGACGGCGCTGCGGGAACGGCACCATCCGGAGCTGCGATTATCTGCGATCTTAAATATCTCCTAGCAGAAAAACCCGCAAATGCGGCAAAGTTTACAGTGAAGGCCAGAGTTTTTTGCTCTAAGGGGGCTACTGCGTATGCTACGAAAGATGATATCTCTGAATTTAAGTTCTCTATTGGGGACATTGTCAAGTCATCTAAGAACCCTGGAGACGGAGTTAAGGTAGAAGATAGGGGAGTTGGCAATTTTCTGATTTCATTAGATACGCCCATAGTAAGAACTACTAAAGTCACCTTAATGATTGATGTTGATGGCGACGGGAAGAATGAAGTAATAAGGACAGGGAGATTAAAAAATCCAATCACGGTTAATCCTGAGAAGAAGATAACTTTGGAAAGACGCAGTTATAACGACAAAAAGTACGTAGTTATACTGGTGAATGGGATTATGTTAAAAGAGGAGGATAAGCCTATATATATAAAGCCAGACAAAGACTACCCCGATAAGTACTTCACACTATGGCAGGTACAGTTTGACCCCCAAGTCCCTGATGTACAGACAACCAAACCAGCTGATTGGGATACACCACTTATATGGCAGGCTGATTCAGGTTGGACTTACACTGAACACCTTAACGGGGCCAGAATTATGAAGGCAGCGTATAATCGCGTCTTAAGTAAGGGTACCCCCGAATCCTATAATTTCTATAGCGGTTCTTAAATCAGACCCCGACTCCAAATCCCTCTTCCGTCCTATCTGAAATTTCGCCCACATAGTCCTTGGCCATCTCCTCAGCCGGATTGAGGCCGTGCCCAAGCACCCACCCCAGCTTGACATAGGCGACCTCCGGCAGCATGTCCTCGGCGTATATCACACCAAGGGCCTTCATCCTGCGCGCGGGCTCATAGACGTAGGGATTGAGCCTCCCGTAAATGGTCTGCGGGGCGAAGACTACGGCGATGCCGCTCTCAATGGCGCGTTGGATGGAATTAGCCCATGCCATCGGAACATGGCCAAGGCCTGTTGCCTCGATGACAATTCCCCTGAACTTTTTGTCCACGTAGTAGTCGATTACCCCCGGATCTCCACCCGGATAGGCCTTGACCAGCGCTACCCTGTCCTCGAACTTGGTGTCTGCCACGGTCTTGCCCTCATTGGTCTTGCGATAATCGCTGAGCTTCTCGATTTTCCCATCGGGCGTGACCCTCATCAGCGGCTTGGCGTTTATCGACTGGAAGGCGTCCCTCCTTGATGTGTGCATCTTCCTGACTTTGACGCCCCTGTGAGCAACACAGGCCACATCGCTGAGATTTTCATGCATGCAGACGGCCACCTCTCCAAGATCAGATTTTGCCGCTAGATGTGCTGCACAGATTAGATTCATGTTTGAGTCGCTGGAACCGCGGTCTGAACTCCTCTGCGCACCGGTGAGGATCACTGGTCCGGACAGGTCTTTCAGCATGAATGATAATGCAGCTGAGGAGTAGTGCATAGTGTCGGTCCCGTGCATCAGTACGACCCCGCGTGTGCCGGAGTTCAGTGACTTCGCCACCTCTTTGGCCATCTTCGCCCAGTGCGATGAGTCCATGTTCTCGGAGGCAATGTTGAACAACAGCCGTGCGCTGTTTATGTTGGCTATGTCCTTCAGCTCGGGCACAGTGAAGAATATCTCCTCCGGTGTCATGGCCCATTTGACGCCCCCGGTTTTGTAATCCACACGGGATGCAATCGTCCCGCCACACCCAAGAAAATCTATGCTGGGCAACTTGGGATTATTTTTCACTTTCCGAACCGGAATTCTATCAAGTTTGGCACTTCTTCTGAGATTTTTGACAGACCGGATTTTGTCCAGCCTGATGCCAATATTGTATCCACTGTCCAGCTTGAGGACAATATGATCCTCCTCTGCCAGCTCAGGCCGTGGCATGAGGACGCCGGAGTAGACCCTGTCCGCGGTCCTGACCTCCACATAGTCGCCGGGCTTTGCCCTTATCTCCATACAGGGTTTTTAACATCTGAGAACATAAAAAAACCCGATGAGACAATACTGTGAACTATGCGGCAGTCCAAATGCGCGCTTTAGGGCCATGGTTGCAGGTAGCAAGGCCGTGGTCTGCGAGCGTTGTGCTGCAATGGGCGAGATCCTGGAGGAGCTACACGAACCACCAAAGCACTCTGAAATAAAGAGGATTGAGCAACAGAAAAGTGCCACAATAGAGAAAGCCAACAAGGCCGAAGAAGTGGTTGGGGATATAGGCGTGCTCGTCCGGCGCAAGAGGGAGGAGTTTGGCTGGAAGCAGGAGGAACTGGCCAAAAAAATCAGCGAACATGAGTCAATGATAAAGCGCATAGAACACGGTTATATCCCAAGCCTGAACATAGCCCACAAGCTGGAGAAGGTTTTGCACATAAGGCTGACGGAATATGTCACTCCGGGTAATCAGGAGTATGTTCCAAGCAGCAGGGGAGTAGCACCGACTCTGGGGGATGTTATAATCATAAAGAGAGAGAAGAAGCACTAGAGCAGGCTGAGCAGATAGGGCAGTGCAACAAAAGTTCCTATTATGCTTCCAATATTTATAAGTGCTACAACCAGAAGTATCCTTGTGAACTTGTTCCTCCAGAAATCGCGCAGCCCCTGCAAATCACGAAGCTGGTTAAAATCCCGCACGGTAGGCTTCCTTATCTTGGCCTCTACCATTCCCCCAACCCATCCTGCCCCTATTGTCGGTATGAGGGAAGTTATGGGCGAGGATATTGCACCTGCGGCTATTGAGAGCGGATGAGCCAGCGCGATGATGCCTCCAGCTGCTGTAAAGATAATATTTATGATGCTCCATAAAATCCAGTATTCAGGCAGTTTCTGGGGATTGCTCAGGCCAATCCATATGAACATAGCTATTATAAGTCCGGTTATGCCGTAGAAGAGCCACCGCCACCTGAGGCGCGATTTTGGTATCTCCTCCAATCTGGAAAAGTCCGTTTTCCGGCTGGCCTTGAGATGTCTCTCTATCCCCTTCTTATGCCCCTTGCCAACAACTGCTACCGCCGGCCCATCCAGTTCCTTCAGTCTGCCGGCTATATATTCGTCTCGTTCGTCTATCAGAACCTTTTTTGCAGATGGGGCTATCCTGGCAAGCTCCTTCATCATCTCGGAGAGAACATCCTCCCTTTTCAGCTCCTCAATGGCCGCTTCAGTTATCTCATCCATGCCAAAGACCGAGAAAAGAAATTCCTTGGCAATCCTGAGCTTCTCTCTGAATCCTGCCTTCCTCCACGCCCTCTTCAGGGTTATTGTTATTGGGCGGTCCACCAGGACCACCTTTGCTCCCACTTTTTTGGCTGCCCTGATTCCTGCCAGCATCTCATCCCCCGGCCTGATGCCCGTTTTCCTGCCTAACCTCCTCTCAAAGGCAGACAGGAGCGAATACCCCAGCAGAAAATATGCTTTGTTACCCCTTATCAGTTCAGTTATGGGGGTATCCTCCCACCGCTTCTTCTTGGTGAGGGCTTCAAGACGGGGTTCACAGAGCTCAAGGGCAACATATTTGGGTTTTTCCCTGAGTATGGTCTCCCTTACCTCCCTGACGCTCTCCCCGGATACATGGGCGGTTCCCACGAGCGTGATTTTTGGCATTGCGTTATTTTAGGATGACTGCATAAAATACCATCATGGTTTTTGACTGGCTGTTCCAGAACTGGCCATGGGCACTGTTCTTCATAATTTTCGGTGCCGGCCTGGTTCTCATGCGCAGACTGCCCAATACGCAGATAATTGGCAATATCTTGTTCAAAATAAACTCCACAAGGGGCATCAGCTTCATGGACCGTGCAGGCAGGAGATATTCACGGTTCTGGATATTCGTGGGCAACATGGCGCTGGTGCTCCTGTTCGGCGGTTTGGGGACGGCTTATATCACCAGCAACCATGACAGAAAAGGCCGTGCCATCATTCTGGCCCTGCTTGTCTTTTTTACACTGTTTGTTTATCTTGGGCCAAATATAATCACCCTCTTTCCATTTGCAGCATTTCTCTCACCAAATCTGCTAGCACTATTGGTTGCTGTTGTATTTTCTGTAGCCGCCTATGGGCTTTCCATCCATACTAGCAGGAAGGCTGCAACTGTCGGCGCATTCATAGTTGCAATTTTGTTCTTTGGTGCGCCATATTTCCTCACCTATGCCCAGTTCGGTGGTCCCTATTGGCTGCTGATAGGCACAGCAGTCGGCATATTGGGTCTCCCTGCAATCCTCATAGTAAACCTCCTGGTACAGGCCGGCAGCATTGCCGCCGGAGAGTCAACAACCCCCGGCATCAATATCGGATATCCTGACATAGAGAAGGGCCTGCCGGTTCTGAAATATGCTGGCACTAATATCTCCATACCAATATTTCCGGATATACTCCTAAGCATAGTACTCCTCCTTATCTTCCACGAAGGCTTCCATGGTCTGCTGTCTCGTGCACAGGGCATCAGACTGAAGAATACCGGTCTTCTCTTCGCCAGCATAGTCCCGCTGGGCGCGTTTGTTGAGCCGGATGAGAAGCAGTTCAGGAAAGAGGAATTGTCCAAGCGCCTCAGGGTTTATGCGGCAGGCTCATTTGCAAATATTTTTGTTGTAGCCTTCATTACGTTCCTGATAGCTGGAGCCATGGTGGAGTCCGGAACTGTTAGAGCGGACGGTTTTCTAATAGATTATGTGGTTGTCAACTCTTCTGCAGATGGTCTGCTGGAGCCCGGCGAAACAGTTTACAGCGTTGGCGGAGTTCCAACCCCAACATTCTATGACTTCTCACAGCTTATGCAGAACAAAACGCCGGGTGAGGAACTGCAGATAGTTACACAAAACCGCACGGTAACTGTCACACTTGGTCCGGCGCCTGATGATGAAAGCAGGGGATTTGTCGGTTTGGGGCGCAAGTTTGATCCAATAATCGGCATATTTGCCCCACGGCTTGCCACCTCCCATATAGAGCCGTCTTTGGGCGCCTCAATATTCGGCCTGCTGAAGTGGATATTTCTTCTGAATCTGATGATAGGCCTGATAAATCTGCTTCCGGTGAGGCCTCTGGATGGTGGTTACGTTTATGAGGGCCTTTTTGAGTGGGTTGAGAAGGGCTTGCCATTCGGCAGGAGGATTCATCTTGCAAGGATATTTTCCAGAGCCTTTATGCTGTTGATTCTGGGGATATTTCTAATAAACTTCTACCCATATCTGCTTTGAACATCCCTGCCATGAGTAACTTCCGACTGCTTTTATTTTTTTACTTTTAATTCTGTTTTTTCTAAATATCCGCTCTTTTAAGCCCCGTAGTGTAGTGGTCAATCATCTACGGCTTTGGACCGTAGGACCCAGGTTCGAATCCTGGCGGGGCTATCGCCCCTTCGCGGCTGCTCCGCAGCCACGTAGTCGAAAGTGCTTCGCACTTTCTCCTGGCGGGGCTTCCCTAATGGACTTCATAGCTTCCAAATTCCTGATGCAGACGCTAGTCTACATAGCCATCTTGGCCATACTCTTGGCTATCCTGTCTCAGATAGCCTTTTAGCCTTTTATTATCACACATTCTAATTTGCATCTATGGTCCTGAGCGCGTCTTTTGGCAGCTATCCGCGGCCGGAAGCCCTGCGGGAATATCAGGTAAAGACCTACGGCAAGCAGAAGAAGACAGACCATAAGCCCACGGATAAGGATGTCCAAATGCTGATAAGGGCGATGCGACAGGTGGTTGAGGACCAGACAGGGCTTGATATAATAACTGACGGACAGCTGACTTGGGATGACTTCCTCGCTTCTGTCGCGGCCGGCTTCGGCGGGGTAGAGATGGGCGGCCTGATACGTTTCTATGACAACAACACATACTACCGCAGACCAATTATCGTGGGCGAGATAACGAATGACCGGCCAACACTCACTAACACCCTTGCACTACTCAAGGATCTGAATCCGGGTGCGAAAATAAAGGCCGTTGTGCCCGGACCGTACAGCCTGTATGACCTATCGGAAGACAGATACTACCACGACAAAGCCAAGGCCATAGAGGCTTTTGCCACAGCCCTGCTGACTGAAGTCAGAGCCTTGGATGCCGATTATATCCAGATAGATGAACCATCCCTCTCTTATAGTCCAGACAGGGAACTGTTTCCGGTTATCAAGGCCCAGCTGGAGAGGCTAGTCAGAGCAGCCAAGGGCAAGACAATAATTGCCACCTATTTCGGTAACCTGCGAACATGCATAAAAGAGATTACGGAGCTCAAAGCAGATTACATAGGAGTAGATTGTATCTCATTCCAAGACAACTATGAAATTCTGGCAGAGAGCGGAATAAAGAATGTCCAGCTTGGCATTTTGGATGCGCGCAACACAAAGCTGGAGGACCGGACTGAGGTCAGGAACAGGATAGACATGCTTGGCTCGGACAACATCATAATATCCACCAACTGCGGTTTGGAATTTCTGCCGCGGGAGTATGCCCTAAGAAAGGTGGATCTGCTTTCAAGGCTTGCCAATGAATGAGCTATGAAATCACAATGAAAAAAATCCTAAAGACTACAGTGGTGGGGAGCCATCCCCGTAATCCAAGGGTTGTGGAGATTGCAGAGAAGCTCAGAGATGGCAGGGCAACGCAGGAGGAGTATGACCGGGCTGTCAGAGAGGCTACCAAGATTTGTATTGATGACCAGATAAAAGCCGGCATAGACATCATAGCAGACGGCGAGCAGGGCAGAGAGGACATGTCCGTCTTCTTTGCGGAGCGTCTTGGCGGATTTACCGAGGGGGATTGGGTCAGGGTGTGGGGTAATAACTACTTCCGCAAACCTATTGTAACCGGTCGGATAGAATTCCGGGCGCCCATGACTCTGGATGACTGGAAATTTGCAAATGAATACGCCAATGGCCGCGCGCAGGTCAAACAGATGTTTACAGGTCCGTATACCATGGCAGACTGGGCATTTTATGAATTTCACGCCAGCAGATGGGATTTGACGCTGGATCTTGCAGAAGCCCTCGCAAAAGAGGCAAAGGCACTTGACAGGGCGGGCTGCCCTTACATCCAGATAGATGAACCGGCCTTGTGTACGCATCCATCAAAGGAGGAGATGGAACTTCAGGCCCAAGCGCTGGAGATAATAACCAAGGGACTGAAGGCCTATACCGCCATGCATGTCTGTTATGGTGATTTCAGCCTCCTCTTTCCGGAGGCCCTGGACTTCAAGGTCGATCTGATAGATCTGGAATTTGCCAACAACAATTTCAGGACCCTGGACATCCTCCGCCAGTATGATTTCACTAAGGATCTGGGCTTTGGAGTTGTTGATGTCCACAAAAGGGAGGTAGAGTCCGTTGAGGAGATCAAGGCCAACATACGGAAGGCTCTGGAATTTCTTAGACCAGAGCAGGTTTATCCGGACCCAGACTGTGGTCTCAAACTCCTACCGGACGAGAGAACTGCATATCTGAAGCTAAAGGCAATTGGAGATGCTGTAAAGGAGCTGAGAGAGGAACTGACCTAAGGATCTTGGCGACTCCTAGTCTCTTTTTCTGTGGAAATGAGGCATCATGCCATATTTCTTCATTAATTCCCCCGGTGTAACACCCATCTTCCTGCACCATTTCATCATCCCGTTATATGTATCAAGCTCCTCTTGGGCCGCCCAGACCTTGTTCTCCAGTTCTTCCCTTCTGGCATTCAGTATTTTCAGTCTTGGTTGCTGTTGTTCAAATGGAAGCCTCCGCATGCCCTCTGCTTCCCTGTCATAATCTCTCTTGAATTTCTCAAGTTCTTCCCTTGCGGCCCTTACCCTCGCTTCTATTTCCTCTCTGGCCCCTTCTCTGACGAAATGCGGTCGTGTTCTTATCAGCCCAGCAATCTCAACCTCTTTCTCCAGATTTTTTGGCACCATTCTTATGGCAGTCGGATTACTGGCAGCCGCCTCCAATTCATCTGCTATTCTCTTCATGAACCTGTTGGACATAAAACCGGCCTTCCTGCTTTCTTCAATCGGATAAGCAGATCCAATCTTCAGTGCACAATCCAGAGCGAGGTCGAAGAGCTCGGGATTCTCTCCATGTTCCCTCAACTCCTCCAGCAGGTCCATAATTCTCCCCTCGTCTCTGTTTAGTCGGCGCTTCTTTCTGATCCCCGGTAGCTCAAGGGTGGCTACAATCCTCTCTCTCCCGGAGCTCTTATGTGGGACCAGGGAGATTGGAGTGATGGCGCACGTATGAGATTCTGAGTGGGCAGTCATTGGATACTCATGAAGCTGTCTTTTTTCCGCAGGAAAGAACACCTCAGGATGACTGTTATGCCAGTCTATTACATGCTCATCTGCCCTTCCCAGTCTGTGCAGTTCCTCCAGCCTTTTTCTTCTGCCATTGAGGACTCTTTCAAGGGCATCCCTTGTCAGCCTTCTCTTTTTTATCAAATGCTGGTAATGGAGGTCTTCAGGCATCTGCACAATCCTTACCTGATGCCCCCTCCTTCTGAGTATTTCTGCTACCCGTTCGGCGGCCGCTTTGGCGGGTTCCTCCTCACGGTCAAAACCCGTATGGAAGACAAATTTTAGCGGTTTTTTTCTTGAACCTCTTGGCATCTTTTCTTATTGGCGGGCAGCATCAGTCAGAGCTCCCTGAATTTCTTTCGCACCTCCTTGATTTTGCCGCAGGTCAGCTTTCCCTCGGGGCAGGGACCTGTCACGCAGCCCGGGCCGCCGTCGCTGAAGAGAACCGGCGCCACCTTCTTGAGCTGCCTGAGCATCTCGGTGGCCACCTCCCTCAGCTCCCACTGGGTTCTCTCACAGGTGCGCAGACGGATAAAGTGCATCAGCTCACGCGCATTCATGGTAACGACAATATTGGTAGTCGCGGCATTCGGCAGGACAAAGCGCGCATCCTCGGGAGGAATGCCCTTCTTGAGAAGGCGCTGATAGGCATTTGCTGACGATGCCATGGCCTCAGTAAATATCTCCTTTGCTTCCCTGTCACTCTCTATTGTTGGGGGTGTAACATATCTTATCTCATTTTCATTGAATCTGACATACCTTTGGCTCTGCTGGGTATAGGATGCCAACCGGTGCCTCACCAGCTGGTGGGTGAGCGCGCGCGAGACTCCGGAGATGCTGAAAGTGAAGCTTGCATGTTCAGTAACGGACATGTGGCCGAAGCCCATTACCATCTTCAGAAAATCCAAGGCCTCCTGCCTGCTGAGCTCCTCGAAAAGCTCCCTAGTAGTTTTCTTCTTCCAGCTTGTGAATGCGGCCGCGGCGCAGACCATATCCGGGTCCGGCGTGTGAGCCAGGAGTTTGACTTCCATCTTTCCCACCGGGTTATTTTACCCCAGAACAGATAAAAGCCGTTTTTGTTTTCCTAAGGGAAAATTATTTGATAGTATAATTATTTGATAGTATTGTTATATTATAATGATGCAATGACTTCTGTTGCAATTATCGGTGGATATGGTGGGATGGGCCAGATGTTTGCCCGCATTTTCAGGAGGAACGGCTTTGATGTAGTGATAACCGGGCCAAGATCGGAAAAGGGGCACCGGGTCGCCAGAAAATTGGGCGTGGCATTTGAGAGTGACAACAGGAATGCCGCCAGAAGGGCAGACATCGTTATAATAACGGTTCCCATAGGGAAGACCCTTGAAGTGATAAAGGAGGTGGCACCGGTGATGAGGAAGGGGCAACTCATCACAGATCTGACTTCTGTTAAAAAAGAGCCATGCCGGGCCATGGATGAATATGCGCCAGATGGGGTGGAGGTTCTTGGCTGCCATCCCGTTTTTGGTCCCATGGCACGGGATTTCAGGGGCCAGAACTTTGTGTTGTGTCCTGTAAGAACAGGTGAGCTGACTTCGCTGCTGAAGGATCTGCTCAAAAAAGAGGGTGCGAAGACCATTGAGTGCTCGCCGGAGGAACACGACAGGGCTATGGGGCTAGTACAGGGCATGACTCACTTCATGCTGATATCAGCAGGTATGGCTATACGTGATCTGCACTTCAGACTGGACGACACCAGGGGATTCGCATCTCCTGTATACCAACTCGTTCTTGACCTCATAGGCCGGATACTGGGGCAGGACCCAAGGCTGTATGCGGAGATACAGATGAACAACCCAGAAACAAAGAGGATAAGGGGAGCATACCTGCGCGCAGCAGAGAGGCTGGATGAAATTATCAGCAGGAGGGATGAGAATGCCTTCATCAAAGAGATGACAAAAGCAGCCGAGAACTTTGGCGATACGGGGCTTGCTCTGGAGAGGACACAAAGGATTCTGGAAGGTGGGAACAGAAATGAGGATTAACATAGGTGTCCTTGGAAGCCAGCAGACTTCCGAAGAGAATCTCGCGGTGGCGGAAGAGGTGGGCCGCGAGATTGCTATGGCTGGAGCCGTGCTCATCTGTGGAGGCCGCGATGGTGTGATGCGCGCAGCTGCAAAAGGCGCCAGAGAGGCAGGTGGGCTGACTATCGGAATCCTTACAGATCTGGACAAGAACCAGTGCAACGAGTACATAGAGATAGCACTTCCAACAAGCCTGGGTTTCGGGAGAAACATATTTATTGCATCGGCCAGCGATGCTGTTATCGCAATAGACGGAAACTATGGCACCATGTCGGAAGTGGCTTTTGCCCTAAATTATGGCCGGCCGGTGGTTGTAATCCGGGGAACCGGCGGCACGGCCGACTATCTGGTTGATGGTCCGTTTGATGTCAGTGTTGCGGAGAATGCGAAAGAAGCTGTCAGACTTGCATTAAAACTCGCAAGATGAAAGTCCTTGATGCCTCAGGGATAATCAACCTGCGGGACCGGGAGCTTGAGGGGGAATTTATAACCGTGCCGGAGGTAAAGGGTGAGTTACGAGATGTCCAAGCCAGGCTGAAGTTCGAAGCAGCCGTTGTTCAGGGAAAGATACATCTTGAGGAGCCTTCTTTGGAGGCTTTTGACAGGGTGGAGGCCAAGGCAGACAAGCACGGAGTCCTCCCTCTCCTCTCAATAGCGGATATCAAGGTGCTTGCCCTTGCCTATGAGAGGAAACTCCCCATTGTCACAGACGATTATGACATCCAGAACATGTGCTGGATAATGGGTTTGGGCTTTGAGACTGTAGCAGTGCCAGGAATAAAGGAAGCATTTGAATGGAGCAAGAAATGCTACGCCTGCGGCAAGGAATACACCACAGATATCAGCGAGTGCGAGGCCTGCGGCTCCAAGCGCTTCATTGTTTCAAAAAGATACTCTGGAAAAAGATAGTCAAAAAGAAAGTCAGAAAAATAACCGGACTATTCCTGCACCGACATAGGCTACCAAAATATTTCTTGGTATCTTGCCTATCAAAGTCGCAATGAAGAACTTTTTGATATTGTACCTCAATCCCCCTGCTATAACACCTATCAAATCCATGGGGAGGGGTGTCAGGGCAAAAACTATGACTGCCAAGAATCCCCATCTCCTGAAAAAAACCACCGCCTCTCTGTATCTTCGTCCCTCTTTAATCTTTCTGGTGATCAGTCTTTGGCTGCCGAGACCCAACGCATAACTTGTAAGCTCGCCTATTGCGGTGGCAATTCCGGCGACTGTGCCGACCAAGAGCGGATCGGCCATTGAACCAGCCAAAAGAACCATTACCTCGGCTGAGAATATCGGCAGAGGGGTAGAAGTCATCAGTACCAGAGCTATGAAGAAATACGCCCACCCTCCAAGACTGGCAAAGTTTGGGATAAAGGATCCGGGGTCCATGTCAGCCCCTTGGATAGGATCCCAAGAGTTTGTAATAGGTTGTGCTGTCTTTGACCTGTTTCAGAATATCCCCGACATCATCCTTATGCCCTTCAAAGTCTATCAGAAACATGTATTCCCATTTGCGGTCCTTGCTTGGCCGTGACTCTATCTTCGTCAGGTTTATACCAGCCTTTGCAAATATTCCAAGAAGTCTGTAGAGGGCGCCTGCCTCATCCTTGACGGCAACCAGGATGCTGGTTTTATCTCGACCAGTTCTCTTGGCCTCCTGCCTTGAGATTATAAAGAAGCGTGTTTCATTGTCCTCCATATCAGACAAATCAGGTATGAGTATCTTCAGCCCGCATCTCTCTGCTGCTGATTTGGATCCAACAGCTGCTACTGACGGGTCCCTTTTTCTTGCCACAACCTCTATGGCTCCTGCAGTGGACAAATCGCTTCCGCTTGGTGATTTTGTGACAATTTTAGGAGATTTCAGAAGTTTTGATATCTTCTGCCTGCACTGCCCTATTACCTTGTGATGAGTCATCACAGTCCTGATATCCTCAATATTCCCAGTGCCTGCCAGAACATGTCTTATCTGATGGTATATCTCTCCCACAATATATAAATCATAGTTTTTCAGGCATTCTATGGTCTCACCCACACTTCCGTCAATGGAGTTCTCTATGGGGACAACACCCCTCTCACACTCACCGGAATTCACAGCCTCGAAGATAAGTGTAACACTGTCATAATAGTGAAAATCCCCCTTCAGGTACCGGCGCGCAGCCTCATCCGTGAAGGTCCCTTCAGGCCCAAGAACTGCAATTCTGGCCATACTCCTAATTTATTAGCAGAGTGCTTAAAATTACCCCGTTCCTTTACCAAAATGAACGAAAGAATCTTCCGGGCCTATGACATCAGGGGAATCTATGGGACGGAGCTCACACCACAGTTCGCAGAGGAGATAGGTCTTTCGTTTGGCACATTCCTTGGTAACAGCGGCACAGTTATCCTTGGTCGTGATGCACGCCATGGCGGGTCTGAACTGCTCCAAGCATGCGCTGATGGGCTGAACCGGGCCGGTCTCGACACGACTGATGTTGGTCTGGCACCGACTCCTGCAGTCAACTACTACTGTGCGCGTATTGGGGCCACTGCAGCGGTGGTCATATCAGCTTCCCACAACCCGCCAGAATACAACGGCATACGCTTCCGCAAGGGCGACGGGGCCGGCTACCCGGAATGCATACCCCGGGTTCAGGACATATACTCCAAGAGGGCCTGGAAGGAAAACGGCGGTGGCAGGCACAGGAAGGAGGATAATGCAAAGGTCTTAGGCAACTACATGGATTATATCGCGCGCAACACAAGGCTGTTGAGGCGGCTTAGGGTGGTCGTTGACCCGGGCAATGGTGCGGCATCCGGCATTGGGACACGGCTCTTTGAAATGCTGGGATGTAGTGTGAGCGCCATAAATGACTACCCGGATGGCGACTTTCCCGGGAGGAGTGCCTACCCAAACGAGAAGACTTTGGGAGGGCTGCAAGAGGCAGTCAGGGCAGCAGATGCTGACTTCGGAGTGGCCTATGACGGCGATGCCGACAGGGCAGTGTTTGTTGATGACTGCGGAAAAGTCAGGTCGGCCGAGGAAATAGGAGCCATAATTGCGCGCGAGATACTAAAAGAGAAAAAGGGCGAGGTTGCGCTCAATGTCGATTGCTCAATGTCAATTGAGGATGTGGTAAAGGAGGCAGGCGGGACAATCAGGCGCATACGGGTAGGGGATGTGTTTCTTGCCAACGCCGTCAAGGAAGGAGCCGTATTTGCTATGGAGAGCTCCAGCCACTTTGTCATACCAAAATATTTCATCTTCGATGATGGCATAGCGGCCTCGGCCTATGTCGCACAGACGCTCTCTGAACAGGATGAAAAGCTCTCTGATATATGTGCGCGCATACCAAAGTATCCGGTAATAAGGAAGACTATAGATGTCCCGGACGAGAAGAAGTTCAAGGTCATTGATAAACTGGCAGAGCGCTTCAGAGATAAGAAACCGCTGACCATAGATGGAGTTAAAATCAATTATCCGGAGGGATGGATTTTGGTACGCGCGTCCAACACCCAGCCGATGCTCCGGCTGACTGCCGAGGGGAGGACGCAGGAGGATGCGGAGAAACTGATGAATGAACTTGAAACTTCAGTCAGAAGCAGTCTTTAACCATTAGGAACCCCCAGAAACCAATCCTCAGGAATCCAGCGCCTCGTTCACCAGCCGGTCAGCCAGCTTCTGCATCCTGCTGGTTCTGGGTTTGTGTGAATATGACACTGCCTTGAATTCGGCCTCCAGCCTCTTGATTTTTGTATAGAGTTTCCTCAGATGCCGTTTCTTGACCTTGTATTCACCACTCAGCTGTCTGACCACCAGCTGGCTGTCGGAGAAGACCTCAACCTCATCATCGAACTCCCGGGCCTTCTTTAGTCCCTCTAAAACAGCAGTGTACTCAGCTACGTTGTTCGTTGTCACACCCAGCCTCTCTTTGCGCGCCCAGAGCTTCTTTTCACCATCATAAATCAGAAAGGCATAGGCTGCTTTTCCCGGATTCCCCCTCGAGCCACCATCTGTGTAAAGCTGAATCATCTTTTCCAGACTGTTAGCCGGACATATCAGGGTTTCTTCGCTGCCAGCCGGATGTCATCTGCTGTAACAGTCTTCCTGCCGGCATGTTTGGCCAGAGCTATTGCATCCTCACTTATCTCCTCTGCACGCTCCTTGAGAACTCCTGCAAGTGCTATCACGGCATCCTCACTTACCCTTTCTGCCCCAGCGTTGCGTATTATCCTTTCAATAGGAGACAGTGGTAGTTCCATGGGCTATTTTTGAGTTTTTACAAGAAAAAGCGCAAAATAAGGGAGCATGCTAACAAAGGATTGGCTGAGGAAGGAATTCAGAAAGAACTGGCAGAAATATTATCAGGTTGAGATGTTCAGAAGCAGGGGTTATGAGCGCCGGATATGCAGATCCTGCGGCAGGCCCTTCTGGACATGCGATCCGGAGAGAGAAATCTGCGCGGACTCACCATGTGTGGAATATGGATTTATAAACCAGCCGATAACCAAAGGGCGGTGGGATTATATAAAAACATGGAAGCTGTTTGAGCGTTTTTTTGAGCGCAGGGGGCACGCTTCAATCCAGCGTTATCCGGTAGTCGATCGCTGGCGTCCGGATTTGTATTTCACAATTGCATCCATCCAGGATTTCCAGAGAATCGATAATGGTGTTATGAGCTTTGTCTATCCTGCCAATCCATTAATTGTTCCGCAGGTATGTCTCAGGTTTCCGGACATACAAAATGTAGGCATAACCGGAAAACATCTCACCTCCTTTGTCATGAGCGGGCAGCATGCCTTTGGCTATCCCAAGGAGAAGGGCTCCTACTTCAAAGACCGCTGCCTGGAGCTCAATTTTGACTTTTTGCACGGCAAGATGGGCATACCTGCTGAGGAACTGGTTTATCAGGAAGATATCTGGGCGATGCCTGACTTCTCCGCATTTGGACCGTGCATGGAAACATTCTCAAAGGGGCTGGAGCTGGTCAACTCAGTCTTCATGCAGTTTCAGAAGAGCGATGGCAACTTCCGTGATTTGGATATGAAGGTCATAGATGTTGGATGGGGCCACGAGCGCCTAGTCTGGTTCTCCAACGGGACGCCGGCCAGCTATGACTCACTGTTTGGGCCGGTTACGGACAGGCTAAAGAAAAAAGCAGGAATAGCTGTTGACCAGGAGGTCTTTGACAGGTATTCAAGGGTTGCAGGTTCTCTTGATCTGGGGGAGGTCAGGGATATCACAAAGGCAAAGAAGAAGGTAGCTGACTATGTGGGCATTCCGGAGGATGAACTCAGGGAAACCATAGAACCCCTCCAAGCCGTTTATGCCATAGCCGACCACTCACGCACCCTTTTATTCGCGATAACAGATGGGGGAATTCCATCCAACGTCGGCGGTGGATATAATCTGCGCGTAGTTCTGAGGCGCGCACTCAGTTTCATAGATGAATATGATCTGGACTTTGACCTGGTGGAGATAGCCAAGTGGCACGCAGACTACTTAAAGCCAATGTTCCCGGAGCTCCAGACCGAGCTGGAGAACATGGAGAAGATAATCAATGCTGAGAGAAATAAGTTCAGGGAAACAAGAAAAAAGATAGGTGCGACCATAACAGCGCTGATCAGAAAGAGGGTGGAATTTGATGACAGACTCCTGACCCGGCTCTATGAATCACAGGGCATAACCCCGGAGGATATAAAAAAATTCAAGCCTGATATTGAGGTTCCGCCGGATTTCTATGAGAAGCTGACTGAGAGCCACTCCAGTCTTTCGGAGGAGGGTGAGGGGGGCAAAGCAATCGCTGATGTGTCTGCCACCGAGAAGCTCTGCTACTTGGATGAATTTGAATTTGATGCCACAGTGCTGAAGATTCTCGACAACAATATCATACTTGACAGAACAGCCTTCTATCCCACATCCGGGGGCCAGGAGCATGACACAGGCACACTGGATGGAATCAAAGTCCTTGATGTTTTCAAACAGGGGGAGGTCATACTCCACAAGGTTGCAGACATCTCCAAGTTCAAAGTTGGACAAAATGTCCATGGAATAGTTGACAAAAAAAGGCGCAGGCAGCTGGCACAGAACCACTCTGCTGTTCATCTGGTCAATGGTGCAGCGCGCGCAGTATTGGGTAATCATGTCTGGCAGGCAGGCTCCGAAGTGCGCGAGGACAAGGCCCGCCTTGATATAACCCACTATTCAAGCATCACCAAGGAACAGCTTAAGATGATTGAGGACTTGGTAAACAAGAAGATAAAAGAGGGCCTACCAATTGAAAAGCAGGTCGTAGAGCGGGGCAGGGCAGAGCAGGAGTATGGCTTCAGGGTCTATCAGGGTGGTGCCATCCCACAGAAGAAGCTCAGGATAATCAGGATGGGCGACTTCGATATTGAGGCCTGTGGTGGAACACACTGCAACAACACAAGGGAAATCGGCCGGGTTAAGATACTCCGCACAACCAAGATACAGGACGGCGTGGTAAGACTGGAGTTTGTTGCCGGGGATAGGGCAAGGGGAGTAGAAGAAGAAGCCAGAAAACTTCATGAGAAGGCACTGAAACCGCTCAGCGGACTGGTTAGGGATTCCGTCCTGACAGGATATTCAGAGGATGACCTGAATAGGGCAGCTGAAGTATTTTCCGTTCCACTGCACCGACTGCCCGACACCATAGAGCGGTTTGTAAGGGAGTGGGGGGACTACGGAGAGAGGATAAAAGCATTTGGTGGCAAAGCTCCGGAGAGCAAAATATCTGGCGCTGACGGGCTGTCCTCGGCTGCACAGATATTGTTTTCGGAGTGGAAGAAACGGCAGAAGCTCCTCAGGAATCTGATCAGCAGGAGGATACAGGAGGAAATCCGGCAGTTGCCGGCTGATAATCCCAAGATGCGTGGAATATTCTTTGGAATGAGGATGAAGGATCTTGAGTCGGATCCAGAAATGCCTCTTAAGAAAACTCTTGAGAAGGTAAAAAAGATTGTTGGGTAAGAGGACACCAGCCCCATCAACCAACTCCGCAGGTCAAGGTCCCTTGTCGTATTCTACCACTTCCCCACACTTCGGGCAGAATCTGCTTCCCGGGTCTATACGTGCCCCACATTTCCTACAGATACCAGCCTCTTCTGCCGGCTTTTTCCCGAGCTTCTCTGTTCCCCTCCTGAGCTTTCTCATCAGGAAGAGGCCTAGAACCAGTAATATTACCACCGTCAGCACAAGTATTATCGGACTCAGATTCACTCCGCCGACCGGAATTACGGGCTTTTCAAGCTTCTCTACCCATTCCGGCTTTGGTATGGGTTTCTCCACTGACTCTTCCACTTCCGGCTCAATGTTCAGATCAGGGGCTTCTGCTTCAGGCGGATTCTCTTTCATAACCTCTATTGCTTCCTCAAGGCTCCAGCCCTCCCGATAGTCAGGAATGCCGTTGTTGTTGAGGTCCACAGTCCGGCAGTATTCATCTTTCCATTCAGACTCATTACAGTAGTTCCATATGGCCGGCCCAAGGTCTATTGTGACCATCTCCTCTCCTGAGGTCCCATTGAAGATGTGCAGCCACCTCACGTTCTCATGCATCGGGACTATCAGCGGGAAAGCCGTCTCACTCATGAACGGCTCGCCCTCCAGTGCTGGCCCATCGCCGATGTTGATCCTTCTCGGGTCGCCGAAGCTGAAGGCGTCTATCTCCTTGCCACCTGCTGATTGTGTGATGGCTGAGAAATCTCTGGCCCACATGCCTAGGTCGGGGTGATTTGGAACCACTCTTGAGAGAAGGTGCTTCATTGTGCTGTTCCTGAAGTCCACATAACTTATTATGCCCTTTGAGCCCCCGGATGGCCAGTGTTCGAAAACATAGTTTATGCGGCGCACGTCGGCCTCCTTGAACTTTGCGTTGCTCAAGCTTCCGCAGCCTCCTGACATGATATCCTGCTCCGGAGAGTCGCTGTCATAACGATATTTGTCTTTGGAGCAGTCGCCTTCCCTTATCTGCCTGCAGCTGCCGTCTGTCCAGCCCTCCGAAGCGGCTGCTGACTGGCAGTCGCTCATGGAATTCCAGACATTGGGCTTGTGGGAGGCCCTGCTGTAAGCAGCATCACCACAGTACTCGTCAGTGAGTGCAAACAGGGAGTGTCCGGCCTCATGTATTATCATGATTCCCCTATTGCCGCAGTATGAGCCGCTGTAGTGGGACGTCGGCCCGAACAGCGAGCAGCCCCTGATATCTCTCTCGGTCAGTATGCCTGCCGAATCCACAAATGATGCGTGCTCCCAGAAGTGGTCCGGCTCGTAGGCAAAGCATGCACAGCCAAGCCCAAGGGTGAGGGCACAGGCGAAAGAGCAGCTATATACCCAATCAAAGTATTCCTTCTCTCCGGGCAGCCAGCCTGCACAACCTATGCAGATATTGCCCTCCGGGCCTTCCGGGTTGTAGCAGTAATATGCATCAGATCCTGTAGTCTTACCATACCCGCCTGTGTAGACGTAAAAGTTGAACATGTCCTCATAGCCTTCATAGATGGGTCTTGTGGAAGTCTTGTTCAGGCCAAGAAACCTCATCCTTATGGTATCCTTCACCTCATTCAGGAAACCGGAGAAGTTGCCCTCGAAGTCTTCCTCAGGGACGAACATGATGTCTATATAGCCATCGTTTGGATGCCCTCTTATCCTCAGCGGCTCCACCTTTGAGTCGCACCATGTGCATTCGACGCAGTCTGGGCATCTGCCGCCGCAGTCCGTTCCAAACTCATTGTGGCCCTGTAGCAAATCGTTGCAGTCATAGGCATCATCTATACCATCCTCGTCTATGTCGCTGCGTATGTTGGGGCAGCAGTAGGCGCATCCCCTTCCCACACCGGCATCTTTCCAGAGGCTGTTGATTGTGCACTTGTTTGTGTGGCCTGTATTGTTGTTGCCGTAGTTGCTCACGTCCAAGATATTGTCACAGAATATATTCTCCCTCATAAAATTCCCATCGCTGGTATCATCGATGTGAACCCCGGTCCCAGCATTTCTGATATCTGCCATGTAAATCTGGTTGTCATCTGAGTCCTCTATCAAATAAATGCCCTTTACCTCAGCATTCTCGTCACCATCCATCTCTACACGGGTTATCCTGTTTCTGTCGGAGTCGTAGAGTGATATGCCGGCTATACGCGCACCGCTTATGTCCAAGTTCTCTATGGTGCAGTCATGCGAGAACGCCAGCGAGAAGCCAGTGTCACATTCCGAGGTGTCCATGTCGTCTATCTCTATCCCGCTAGACTGGGATATCTTCACGCAGTCCTGCTCCATGCCGCTGACGCTCCCAGTCTGGAAGCTGATACCGTTGGAGTTTGTGATTGTAACTCCCTGATAACCGGAGTCCACAGTGAGTGTCGTGAATTCCACATCCTTTGAGTTGATTATCAGCACACCATCCGAGCCGGTGGCGCCGTTGTTCACACTCACACCACGAAATTGCGAATCACTGACGTTGCACAGTATAAGCTCTGAGAAGTCTCTGTAACCCCATGTAGAGTCGATTGTCAGCCCGGATACATCATGGAAGTAGCCTATCTTTTTGATTAGCCCTCCGATATTGGTAGTATCGATGTTGTTATTACAGTTCCCGCTGGTGTAGAGAGAGTAATGTTGCCCCAGAAGCGTGTTATCCGTGAAGGTGTTGTCAAATGCATCACCGTAAAGATAGACGCCATAAATGCTGTTTGGTTTTATTGTATTCTTGTCTATGATGTTGCTCCTCGACGGTAGCGCATCGTCTCGTATTATCAGCCCATAGTCGTTGTGGGCCACCTCGTTGGATACAATACGGCTGTGGGAAGTCCCTCTCAGCTCAACTCCGGTGTCAAAATGCTCAATGATGCAGTTCCGCAACTCGTTGTTGACCCGGTTAACCATAAGCACGCCGGTTCCAGAACCGCTCCCTATTATCTTATGGCCATTGCAGTCTATGGTAACATGGCTTGTGTCAACACTCAGCCCGTTGCCTGCAACAATGTCATGAATAAGCTCCACAGTCCCGTATTCGCCGTCCAGCGCATCCTGCAGGCTGCTTGCAGTCCCGACAATGGTTGCAGTCCCTGCATTGCAGACCTCATCGCACCATGTTACATCGCCATCGTTGTTCCAGTTATATATCACATCGCAGATATTGTCGTTTCTTGTGCTCCCGGTTGCCGGGCTCCATGGGCTACTGAAAATATCACCCTTCGCGCTGCCGCAGATACGGTTGCCTTGCAGGACAGCATCCTTTGTATTACCGAGGAAGATGCCCTGCCCACTGTCCTCAATGGTGTTGTCTTCAATCCTGACATCCTCGGAATCGGCTATAAACATCCCGGAACCGTAGTTTTCCAACAGCGTGTTGTTTGTTATCAGCCCGCCGTCCACACCGTGGAGATCTATGCCCACCTCAAATTTACTTATCTCACAGTTCCTGATAGTAATGTCCCTGCCCCCAGCAAAGATGCCGTAATAGAACTCCTGCCCTGTGGCTCCCCCGGTTATCCCATGGCCTTCGCAGTCAAATGTCTTTCCGTCCGAATCAAAGACTACACACTGCCTCCCAGAGGAAGAACTTATGTCCCTGCCCAGATAGACAGTCTCGCAGGAGCCTTCAAGCATCTGGGAGCAGGAGATACAGGAGTCGCATTCACACGGCCTCTTTGGAGGAGTCCATTTGACCTCAAACCCAACAGTGTCTGTGGCCAGTGGCGTGATGGCGTTGCAGTCGTTCCACACCTCTACCTTTATAACTGCATCTCCTGTTGGGTCTTCCGGAACAACCCAGTCATGGCGGCCGGCGTTTTTGTTGCAGGCATAGAGTGTTTCCCAGCTCTTGCCGCCATCGGCAGAATAGTAGACCGCAGCAAAGCTTATGCCGTCCGTGTTGTCCCACTTAATGCGGTAGGTCCTCCCACCGCTTACATCTTCATCTTCAACCGGGGCTGTGATGATTACATAGTAAACCGGCGGCAGGTATGTCAGCGGAATTGCACTCACAAGAGTGGCAAATATAGCAGAAGCCAGGAGAAAGACAAGAATTCTGCCCATTTTTATCTCCTTTACTTTATGACCAGTCCATAAAAAGCCGGCCACAAAAACAACAAAGGTAAGAGATGTTTTTTTCCCTTGGGATGATAATTATCCAATTCTTATGGTCTGTGACTACCGGCGTATAGAGGAGAAATGGAGGAGGAAATGGGCTGATGCAGGAGTATTTGAGCCGGAGCCATCGGAAAAGCCGAAATTCTACATAACTGTAGCCTATCCCTACCCTTCTGGAGGCATGCACGTTGGCCATGCGCGCACATATACGGTACCGGATATCTTCGCCAGATACAAGCGCATGAAGGGCTATAATGTCCTTTTCCCAATGGCATGGCATGTGACCGGAACCCCCATAGTCGGCGCGGTCAAGCGCATGAAGGAGGGTGAAGAAAAACAGCTCCGTGTTCTCAGGGATATTTATGGCGTTACTGGAGAGGAGATGAAGAAGATGCAAACCCCCATGGACTACGCGCGCTACTTCATCGAGAACCATTACATTCCCGGAATGAAGGGCATGGGCTATTCCATAGACTGGCGCCGACAGTTCACGACAAATGACCCTCACTACAGCAGGTTTATAACATGGCAGTACAATACACTCTACAGATATGGTCTTGTCCGTGAGGGCAAGCACCCTGTAAGATACTGTACGGGTTGCAGAAATCCGGTTACCGCGCATGACATTCTTGAAGGGGAGGAGGCCGAGATGCAGGAATGGACCCTGTTGAAATTCAGATTTGAAGACCCGACTGGAGACCCGAAACTGAAAACTGAAAACTGTTTCATCATTGCGGCCACCCTTCGTCCGGAGACCATGTATGGCCAGACAAACATGTGGGTAAATCCTGATGTGGAATACGTCAGGGCCAGGGTGGGCAGTGAGTGCTGGATAATCAGCAGGGAATGTGCCGAGAAGCTGCCGTATCAGGACAAGAAGGTGCAGATACTTGGCACAATAAGGGGGAGCGAGATGGTTGGTAGGTATTGCCATGCGCCTGCGATAGACAGGAATATCATAATACTGCCGTCCAGCTTCCCAGATCCGGCGATCGGAACCGGACTTGTCACCTCCGTCCCGTCGGATGCCCCATATGACTGGGTTGCGCTCAGACAACTGCAGGAGAGCAGGGAGGAATGCGAGAGGTATGGTCTGGACTGGGAGGAAATAAAGAAGATTGAGGTCATACCAATCATCCGGACAAAGAAATTTGGCGAAAATGCAGCCCTTAAGATAGTTGGGGACATGGGGATCAGGAGCCAGAATGAGACAGAAAAGCTGGAGGCTGCGACGAAGGAGGTCTACAAGGAGGGATTCCACACAGGTGTCATGCTGGATACGTGTGGTCCATACTCCGGCATGCCGGTGGAGCGCGCAAAAGAAGCTATGCGTGAGGCCTTTCTGGAACAGGGTCTGGCTGATGTGATGTATGACTTCTCCGAGCCCGTTATCTGCAGATGTGGAAAAAAGGTAGTGGTGGCTAATGCGGACTCATGGTTTCTGAGATACTCCGACAGCGAATGGAAGGCCAAGACTAGGGGCTGTGTCCAGAACCTGAAATGCATACCGGAGAATACCCGCAGTGAATATAACCACACCATCGACTGGCTGAAGGACTGGCCCTGTATACGCAATTTTGGGCTTGGAACCAAGCTGCCGTTTGATGAGCGCTTTATAATCGAGCCGCTTTCTGACTCCACGATATATATGGCCTTTTACACGATATCCCACCTAATCAGGGACATTGAGCCAGAGAAGCTGACGGAGGACTTCTTCAACTTCGTTTTCAGGGGGGAGGGGACTCTGGACGATGTGGCGAGGAAGACCGGTATAGAGAAGGGCAGGTTGGACAGAATTAAGGCTTCGTTTGACTACTGGTATCCACTGGACTGGAGGTGCTCAGCCTCAGAGCTCATAGGCAATCATCTGACCTTCATGATATTTCACCACACAGCGCTGTTTCCATTTAACAAATGGCCAAAGGGGATTGTGGCATTCGGCGTGGGCCTGTTGGAAGGGCAGAAAATGTCTTCCTCTAGGGGCAATGTTGTCCTGCTGAAAGAAGCACTTGAACGCCATGGTGCCGATGTTGTCCGGCTGTTTCTGATGAGCAATGCTGAGCCCTGGCAGGACTTCGACTGGCGCGAGAACGAGGTTATGGGTGCGAAGAAGGCACTTGCAAGGTTTTGGGCATTTGCGCAATCGGTGAGGAAACTTGGTAATTTAGGTGAATCATCTCCGGACCAACAATCTCCGGACCAACAATCTCCGGACCAACAATCTCCGGACACACAATCTCCGGACCAACAATCTCCGGGCGCACAATCCCCGGACAGAGAATATGCGCGCACATCCATAGATAAATGGCTCATCTCAAAGCTACAGGCAATCAAGAGGGAGGTTGGCGAGGCTCTTGAGGGCTTTCAGACAAGAAAGGCTCTCCAGTCCGGGTTTTTTGAGGTTTTCCCTGTTCTGAGGTGGTATGAGCGGAGGGGGGGAAATAACGCCGCAGTCCTCAGGGAGTTCCTCTCCGAATGGGTCAGACTGATGGCACCTTTCACACCCTACATCTGTGAGGAGATATGGTCTTGGATTGGAGACGGTTTTGTAATTGATGCCCCATATCCAGAGGCAGATGAGTCAAGGAGGTTTACAAAGGCCGAAGCAGCCGAGGCCCTGATTGAGAGACTACTGGCAGATATTGAAAAGATTGTGGAGATGACCGGCAAAAAGCCGAAGCGAATTCTTGTTTACACAGCAGATGACTGGAAATACCGGCTTTTCGAAGAGGTGAAAAAGGGCGTGCAGACAGCTGATATAATGAGGAACAAGGAATTTGAAGATTACAGAAAAGAAGCGGCCCGGCTGGTCCAGAAGGCAAACGCGGCAGAGTTCGTTCCGGGATGGACAAGAGAGGATGATAATTCCACACTCCTTGATGCACTGGAGTTCTTGAAAAGGGAGCTGGCCTGTAGTGTGGCCATAAATCCAAAAGAGGATCCGCAGGACAGGGCGCGCTTTGCACTGCCTATGAGACCTGCCATTTATTTGGAATAACAGAAGTCAAATTCAATGTGCTGTTTGATTGTGCCAAACATATACAGCAGAAATATACGCAGGAATGCACACCAAAATACACACCAAAATACACACCAAAAATAAAAAATGAAAATAGTTTCCATAGGTGCGGTTCTCATGGATCAGGTAGCCTTAGTTTCGCGCTTTCCGGGCGAGGATGATGAGGTTTTCGTCCCCTGCTTGGAGCTGAGGCCGGGTGGCTCTGCAGCAAATTTTGCAGTATTCTGTTCGCGACTTGGTGGGAAAGCGGGCTTTGTTGGGAAGGTGGGCAGGGACAATTTTGGCGACGTGCTCATATCAGACCTGGTGAGTGAGGGGGTTGACACAAACGGTGTTGTGCGTTCTGATTTACCAACCGGAACAGTGTTCATTGCGGTCCGCTCAGATGGCCAGCGCATGATGTTTGCCTGTTCCGGGGCAGCAAATGACCTGCATGAATCGGATATCAGCCCACATTACCTGAACAGGTTTGACCATCTGCACTTGGCAGACCTGAATAATATCGCCGTATTGAAACATGCCGCTTCTCTCTTTGAGGGCAGTGTCAGCCTTAATCCGGGTGCCCTGATAGCAGACAAAGGAAAGGAGGCACTTGACCTGATAAAGGAGGTGGATATCCTCATATGCTCAAAGAACGAGGCCAGAAAGCTTACTGGTGAGAAATCCATTGAAAACTGCCTTCAGACACTCACCGACATGGGTCCTGAGACTGCCGTTGTGACATGTGGCCCGGAACCGCCACTGGCTATGAGCAGGGAGGGTGCTACAGTGACGGCCCAGACGCATGACATCAAGATTGTTGACACCACAGGTGCCGGAGATTCATTTTCAGCAGGGTTTGTGTCCGAGTTTCTGAGAAGCAGGGACATGGGGCAGGCCCTCAGATTTGGGGTTGCAACAGCAGAAATAGTCATACAACACAGGGGAGCGCGCGCGGGCCTGAAAAATCGCAAGCAGGTTGAGCGAGTCCTTCCTGCCTAATATCTCTTTCCTCTCTGCTTGTTTATGTCAAACTCGGCAGTCCTGGCTATGGCCATAACAGCCATTACACCTGCCTGTACCGGATCAGTGACAATCAGATCAGCCGCTTTTGCGGCGGACCCGGGCATGTTCAGCGATATGACTATGACTCCCAGATCCCTTATTTCCTTCACGGCATCCGTTATCCTGCCGCCCATAATTGAACCTGCCAGGACCAGCACCTCTGCCCTGGAAAGCCTTGCAACCGCCCTGACAGCATTTTCCAGTTTGTCCTCACCCACTAGGGGAATCGTGTCCACGGATATCTTTTCCCCCCTTATATTGTGGCGGTCGGCTTCACTTATGGCACCTTTGGCAACTTCAGCCACCTGTGCACCGCCCCCGATAATGATAACCCTCTTTCCATAAACCTCACTGAATGTGGGCACTTCCTTCAGGCTTATCACCGGCTTCAGCCCGGATATCGCTTTTTTGACTCCCTCCTTATCTTCAACTCCTTCCAGCTCAAGATATATTTTGGCCTTGTTCTTTCTCTTCTCCCCTGTGGTAATGTGGCTTATGTTTATTCCGCCTGCCGATATTACCCCTGTTATGGAATTCAGAACACCCGGCCTGTCCTCGACAGTCAGATCCAAGGCAATCCTGCTCATCTTATGGCCTCCATTAGATTCTCAGCCGCAAAATTGATTTCCTCTTTTGATAGGATGAGTGGTGGCAACATCCTTATAACAGTCTTATCGGTTACATTGACTAAAATACCCCTGCTCCGCATATCCTCCATTACGGTCTTTGCCTTCTCTTTGGATTCCAGCTCTAGGGCGATCATTAGTCCAAGACCCCTTGCACCCTCATGGTCTAGACAACTGAGAAAGTATCTGCCAATCTCTGCCGCATGCTTCATCAGGCCATTATCCAGAATTGTCTCCACAGTTGCTATACCTGCTGCACAGGCCAGTGGCCCGCCACCAAAAGTCGAGCCGTGATCACCTTTCCCTATGGAAGATGCAATATTCTCAGCCACCAGGGTTACGCCCATGGGAAACCCGTTGCCTATACCCTTGGCGATTGTTATGATATCCGGCCTGACACCGGTATGCTCAAATGCAAAGAATTTTCCAGTCCGCCCAACCCCGGTCTGGACCTCATCTGTGACCATAAGCGCTCCGTTGGCATCGCACAACTCGCGCACCTCCCTGAAATACTCTACGCTGTCCTCCAGACTATCCTTGGGAAACCTAACGCCTCCCTCTCCCTGAATGAATTCAAGGAAAACCGCTGCTGTATCTGCATCCATTGCAGCTTTCAGGGAATCTATGTTGCCATACTCCACTATCCTAACATTCGGCATCAGAGGCCTGAACGGTTCCTGATATTTCTTTTTGTCCGTTATCGCAAGAGCTCCAAAGGTCCTGCCATGAAAACTGTTGCTCATGGCGATTATGCCATGCCGCTTTGTATGCTTCCTCGCAAACTTGATGGCTGCTTCGTTTGCTTCTGCTCCGGAATTGCAGAAAAAGGCTTTGGTCTTCATCGGGGCAAGATCGCTGAGCATCTCTGCCAGCCTCGCCTGGTTTTCTATGTAGTATAGGTTGGAAACATGCATGAGTTTTCCTGCCTGTTCCCTGATGGCCTTTACAACCCTTGGATGTGCATGACCAAGAGGCACACAGGCTATACCCCCTATCAGATCCAGATATTCGTTGCCTTCAGAGTCCCAGACCCTGCATCCGCTACCCCTGACCAACTCCAGTGGATACCGCTCGTAGGTTTGCAGAACAAACCTCTCATCCAGTCTTTTCAATATCTCAAAGTCCATCCATTCCTGTCCATCCCTATACAGAACCTTATATGGGAAGTTACAATGGAAATTTATACAAACTTATACAAAAACTGCCACTAACAAAAACTGCCACTAAAACCCACAAGGACATCACTCGGTTATCATTGTCCCAATTCCCCTGTCTGTAAAAACCTCTATAAGAAGAGAATGCTCCCTGCATCCATCTATTATGTGAGCACTTTTGACACCAGCCTCAATAGCCTCAATTATTGCTTTGGTTTTTGGAACCATGCCTCCGCGCAGCTCTTCCCACTTGAGCTTCTGTTTGAGTTCCTTGGTGCTTATGGATGAAATCAGTGATTTCTTATCGTTCTCGTCCTCCAGCAGGCCCGGAACGTTTGTGAGGTAAATAAGTTTCTCTGCACCCATTGCCTTGGCTATCGCTGCGGCCAGATCATCAGCATTGATGTTAACCGCCTTCCCCCTTTCATCCAGCCCTATCGGCTGGACCACGGGGGTATAACCCTGCTCGAGTAGCCCTTCCAGGACCGACTTGTCGATAGAGCTGATTCGGCCAACATTTCCCAGTTTTTCCATCCGCTTTGCACGCACCATCTTCCCGCTCTTGCCTGTTGTTCCGATCGCCTTGCAGTTCAGGTTTTCCAGCTCTTCAACTATCTCACTGTTTACCCTTCCGAGAACCATGGTTACAACATCAAGTGTCTTATCATCTGTGTGGCGTAGCCCCTCAACAAACCTGACTTTCAGCCCAAGCTTCTCGCTCAGTCTGCTTATCTCCTTCCCCCCGCCATGCACCAGTATAAGCTTTATACCAACAAACTTGAGCAGTGCGACATCTTCCAGTATTGTGAGCCTGGTCTTCTCATCGACCAGCATGCTGCCGCCCAGTTTTATAACAAAAACCTTGCCATTGAATCTTCTGATGTAGGGTATAGCCTCTATTAGGGTTTTTATCTGGTTCATCATGTATATTCTGCATTGATTTTTATATATTCATAGGACATGTCCCCAGACCAGGCTTTTGCAGATCCTCTTCCCAAACCCAGCTCAACAATTATGCGTATCTTCTCAGCCTTTTTCATCTCTTCGCTGAGTGTCTCCCTGTCGAAGTCCTGTGCAAAACCGTCGAAGAGCAGGTATCTCTGGCCGCCTACTTCATACCATATCTTCAGTTTGTCCTCCTCCAGCTCAGCTCCCGACCGGCCGGCTGCAGCTGCAACCCTCCCCCAGTTTGGGTTGTTGCCGAAGACAGATGTCTTGACCAAACAGGAATCAGCTATGGCACGCGCAACCAGCTTGGCATCCTCCTTGTTTTTGGCTCCGGTTACCTCTATCTCTATAAGTGTTGTCACGCCCTCTCCATCCGCTATGATCATCCCGGCCATCTCCTGACAGAAGATGGTGAGCGCTTCTGCAAAATTTCCAGCAGTCTTCTCACCTGTTGACACCAGCAGGACCATATCATTTGTGCTCATGTCGTTGTCCACAGACATCATATTGAAGCTCCCATCTACAGCCTTCTTTAGGTCTCCCTTCTTGAATTTGGCATCCGTTACAATAAAGCAGAGCATTGTAGCCATATTTGGGTGTATCATCCCGGCACCCTTAGCTATGCCGCCGATCTTAAATTCTCCAAAGTCTATGCAGAGTTCTTTGGGTCTGGTATCCGTTGTCATGATTGCCTTGGCAGCATCTTCGCTGTTATCGCCCAGAATCCTGACTGCCCGCTCTATCTGGTTCTTAATCAGGGTGGTGTCCATATACCTCCCTATAATCCCGGTGGAGGCGACCACAATGTTATTCTCATCTATTCTGAGCTCCTCGGCGACCTTCCACGCAATACCCTCTGCATCACGCAGACCCTGTTCTCCGGTTGAGCAGTTGGCGTTGCCGGAGTTGATAACTATGGCCTGTACACCATTCTTTATGCGCTTGCGCGTTATCTTGATTGAGGCAGAGACTATCTTGTTGTTTGTGTAAACCCCATCAGCCTCACAGACCTTGTCGAAGACTATAAGCGCCAGTCCGTTCTTGCCATCCCTAACGCCGGCGGTTTTTACACCAAGATTGTTCAGCCCACCTTCAAGATTTTTCAGCTTTTTCATACCATTTAGTTTGAGCATTTGGGGAAAAAAACCGCAAAACAAAAAACCGTGAAATCAGCGAAAACCGGTTTTTATATACCTTCCATCAAATTAAGCGCTTATTTCTTAGGGCAGGCCGGTACTGGCATAAGTCAAGCTGTGTTTGTGTGGGCAAAATCCGCACACAGGTAGGGATGAAGTCCCGTACTAACCTGCGCCACAAATCAGGTCTACAGGCCCCTAAGAATCACCGACAAAAATGGCAAGGATACATGCAAGGAGGAAGGGGAAGAGTGGGAGCACAAAGCCACCGGTATTACAGGCCGACAAGTGGCTTGAATACACCCACAATGAGATATTTGATCTGATAGCAGAGCTGGCAAAAAAGGGAAAGAGTGCCTCTGAGATAGGCAACATACTCAGGGACCGGTATGGAGTTCCGGATGTCAAGGCCATTACTGGAAAGAAGATAACTGAGGTCCTCAGGGAAAGGGGACTCAGCCCGAACTTGCCTGAGGATCTGGGCAATCTGCTCAGGCAGGCTCTCAAACTCAGAAAGCACTTGGAGAGAAACAAGAACGACAAGAGCAACCGCAGGGGCTTGGAGCTGACCGAATCCAAGATAAAGCGGCTGGTGCGCTATTACAAGGGGAAGGGCATACTCCCGGCCAGCTTCTATTACGATGTGAATAAAATCGAACTTCTGTTGCGATGATACAACGTGTTCAGGTGAGAGTAAGTATAGGCACAGAGATTAAGGAATTTGAAAGCAGGGATATGGATACTGTCATTGCAGATGTCGATTCCTATCTGGCCGGCAAAAGATGATTGACATAAAAATCATAAGGGAGTCCCCTGCGATTGTGAGGGCAGATCTGGAAAAACGCGGTATGGATACCGCAATAGTTGACAGGGTTGTATCTCTTGATAACAGGTGGAGGGCTGCTCTTCAGGAGGTTGAAAAACTCAGGCACGAGAGGAACAGGATTACGGCCGAGGTTGCACAGCTGAAGAGGGAGGGAAAGGACACTTCCTCCAAGATAAAGGAGATCTCCGGAATACCCCAGCGCATAAAGGAACTGGAGCTGCGTGCCGAGGAGCTGAAAAACCAGCTTGATAAGGAGATGCTTGAGATTCCCAACATCCTCCATGAATCTGTGCCGAAGGGAGAGACCGATGAGGATAATGTGGTTATCAGGGAAGTAGGCAAAAAGCCGGAGTTTGGCTTCAGTCCACGGGATCACATAGAGCTTGGGGAGATATGTGATCTGATAGACGTGGAGCGTGCATCCAAGGTCAGCGGCGCGCGTTTCTACTATCTGAAGAACGAGGCAGTCCTGCTGGAATTTGCCATAATCCAGTATGTCCTGAATCTCCTGCGCGAGAAGGGGTTCATCCTTCACATCACCCCTGCCCTCATCAGGGGCGGGGTAATGGAGGGCGCAGGGTTCCTGCCTGCCGGAAGGGAGGATATCTATAAGATAGAGGGCGAGGATCTCTATCTGGTAGGCACCAGCGAGCAGGCGCTTGCCGGCCTGCACATGGGCGAGATTATAGAGAAGAGCAGGCTTCCCCTCCACTATGCCGGCTTTTCACCGTGCTTCAGAACCGAAGCCGGCTCTCATGGAAGGGATACAAAGGGAATCTTCCGGGTTCATCAGTTTGACAAGGTGGAAATGTTCCTGTTTACGAAGCCTGAGGAGTCGTGGAAAGAACATGAATTTCTCCTAGAAACGGCAGAGGAAATATACAAGGGGCTTGAGATACCCTACCGCGTTGTTAATGTCTGCACGGGTGAGATGGGCTCGGTGGCCGCCAAAAAGTATGACATAGAGGCATGGTTCCCGGGGCAGGACAAGTACCGGGAGATTGTTTCCTGTTCCAACTGCACGGATTATCAGGCAAGAAGACTCAAGATACGGTGCAGGGAAAACCCGGGCGATCCAACCGAATATGTCCACACCCTGAATTCAACTGCATCGGCCATCAGCCGGACAATAGTGGCAATCCTTGAAAACTACCAGAATGAAGACGGGTCTGTGGATATCCCCAAGGTGCTTAAACCCTATGCGGGCATCAAAGGGATAAAACCAAAAAAATAAAACCTAGATGAATCCCATGAACATCCCTATTGCATTGCGGTTAATATCTAAGGAAGTCCAAAAGAAATTTTTAAAGAAGTTTTTTAACAAGAAAATACAAACATAGGCTCACACACTCTGTAAAAAATGGCGAGACCTACAAAAAGGGGCAAGGCAATAGACAAATGGAAACTGAAGAAGAGGTTTGAGGTAGTTGCACCAGAGATATTCAATAATGTCCCGGTTGGTCCGATATTTGCGAGGGAGGCTGCAGCTCTGGAGGGAAGGACCGTATATACAACTCTCAGCAAGCTCGTCAATTCAAACCAGCATCACATCAAGATAAAACTGCGCGTTACCGGAACACAGGGTTTCACGGCTCTCACCATGGTGAAGGAGGTTGAACTTGCACGCGCTTACATAAACTCCCAAACAAGTGTCGGAAGAGAAACCATAGAGAATGTGGTGGATGTGATAACTACTGATGGCAGAAAGGTCCGCATCAAGACCATAATCTTCACAAAGAAGAAATGCCACTCGGACCAGAAGAAGGCTTTACGCAAACTGGCCGAAGAACTCATCAGGACTGGTGTCCGGAAGATGGATTATGACAGGCTTGTCCAAGAGGTCGTATTTGGCAAGCTCGGATCCCTGATATTCAACAAGGGGAAGAAGATAGTTCCCATTAGCCGGGTTGAGATTCGCAAGCTGGAGCTGCTTTCATAATCTCCCTGCATCCAAATTCTCTGCAGATTCTCCGGCCGGAATCCAAAAACATGAAAAAACTTCAGAACGCCTTGGTGGTCACAGGGATAGTGCTTTTCCTTCTGGTCGGAATAGCCATGTTGCTGTTTTTGTTCACGGATGTCTTTTTTTGGTATGGGGATACCATAGCAGTTATAGGCCTTAGTGGCGACATATCCGGTCCACAGGCCATAAGAAACGCATTTGATGAGGCACTGGAGGACCAGAGCGTTGTTGGAGTCATATTATACATCAATTCCGCCGGAGGAGGCATCATCGAGACAAAAGAGATCGCAAGCTCGCTGGCAAAACTGGCCGAGGTCAAACCCGTAGTTGCATATATTGCAGATGTTGGCGCTTCCGGAGCTTATTATATTGCAACCTTTGCTGATTATATCATGGCTGATGAGAACTCTCTCATCGGAGGAATAGGGGTAATTTCTACATGTACCATCTACAAAGACCTGCTTGAGGAGAAGCTTGGCATAAACACTACAGTCATCAAATCCGGAAAGTTCAAGGATATCGGTTCCCCATATCGCCCAATGACACAGGAGGAAAAGGAGCGGCTGCAGGAGATTGTGGATACCGTCAACAGGAGGTTTACGAATGCAATAGCCACCCGCAGGGGGCTCTCCAAATCTGCACTGGAGAGGATAAGCACTGCGGACATCTTTCTTGGTGATGAAGCGATGGAAATGGGGCTTGTGGACTATCTCGGTGGATTTGATGATGCCGTTGGGCTTGTGCGCCGGCTGTCCCATAATGAATTTGCAGAGGCCCGCTTCATTGAGCTGGATGATTATCAGGAAGCCGGCATGTATTATGAAATAGGTCGCGGCCTTGGCGATGCGCTTGCAAACAGAATAGACTTCTCAGACATGCCCCTGAGGGTCTGAGTGGCAATCTCCCTATCTTTTGATTTTTATATGCCCATATACAAACATAACCCACGACTATAATGGCAAAATGGGCAGGGTAAAGACCAGGAACGTCAAAAGAATCGCAGAGGAGTTAGTGAAGGAGTATCCGGATGAATTCAGCGAGGACTTCAACAAGAACAAGCTGAAGGTTGCAGAACTCACAGTGGTCCAGAGCAAGTCCCTCAGGAACAAGATAGCCGGCCACATAGTAGCGATAAAAAAGAGGGTTGTGGACTAAGCTTTTTCTACATCATTCCTAAATCCTGAGCATACAATACGGGGAAACGAACAAGATGTGGATACTTGGTGTAATACTGCACGCGCTGTATTATATAAGCCCTGCATATTGTGCAAATGCGTTTGCAGTCTTTGGATTTGGGCCTCCGGTTGATGGGGGCAGGAGCTGGAGAGGGAAGCGCATTCTGGGCGATGGCAAGACGTGGGGCGGGCTTCTCATAGGCACCACAGCCGGAACCCTTTTTGGTCTGATGTGGTATCTCCTTTCCCAGTCCGGCCCGCTGGCCCAAGTTTACTATAACGTCTTTGACTTCAGGATCCCCGACCCGCTTTTTGGCATGTATCTGGCTTTGGGCGCCCTTGCCGGCGACATGACTGCCAGCTTTGTAAAGCGCAGGCTTGGCATAGAGCGCGGCAGACCGCTGTGGGGGGTTGACCAGCTGGACTTTGTTTTCGGGGCATTGGCTATTGCTTATCTCTTCGTGCCGACCTTCATAATACCAGAGGAATTCATTGCCCTGTTAATCATCACGCCACTCATGCACCTTGCAGGCAACCAGATAGCCTATCTATCGAACCGAAAGAAGGAGAGGTGGTAACTGGGAGTTAGACCTGAGTTTATGTCCAAGGTGGAAACTTGCCGACAAGGGTAGACCAGATTAGGATTATTGCGATAATTATTGCTATCAGGGAGAACACACCAAGGTTTAGGATAACGCTTCTTCCACTTTTCACTATAAGCCGTCCACCTCTAACGTAGATTCTCATTCTTTCTTGTTCTCCCTCTTCTCTTGACTCAACATCAGGACAATTACCAGTATAGTAAGAAAAATCGTGAATATTACCAGTATCTTGAGTGGTTAGACTATTGGCCCCAAGTCGGGGGAGATTGGCAACCAATTGTAAAGGAATGACAAAGCCTGGATAGCTATGGCAATACTGACTAAAATCGTTATTGCAAAAACAAGACGATTGTTTTTCAGACTCTCCAAGTCCATGCTTAATATATTGATTAGCCATTAAAAACCTCCTACCCCGACTTTATGAGCAAAATTTAGACTTTATGAGCAGGCGAGACTTTTTTAGCAAAGCCGTGCCGTTGGGCTTTGCTCCTTTTTAGCTGTCTGCTCCTTTTTGGGTGGTGAGTTTGCTCCTTTTTAGGATAAGTTACTCCCAAAGCTTCCAAACAATAGTGTCTATCTCGTTTTGAATTTTTACATTGACACAGACTTCCTTACTTTTAAGAAGTTGTAGGTGGATAGCCTAACATCCTCCTCTGTCGAAACAGTCTTCCAGATGATTAAGGCCAACCTCGAGGATAAGCTAAAGTCAAAGAAGAAGGTCGCTCAGAGGAACGAGCTGCTGTGTAAGCTGATATGCCACAACGTTGTGGTCTTGATACATGAAATGCATGAATGGGAGATAAATCCCCAATTTAATTAAAAGCTCAAGTTTTTTTACTAGTTCCATCATAATTAAGTATGATTGAGAGGGAAAAGTACTATAACATTATTCTCTACTTCGCAGACAAGATACAAAATAACACACTGGGAAAAGTAAAATTAATGAAATTGCTCTATTATTTGGACTTTGATTTCTTTGAGAAATATGGAAAACCCGTCACAAACGATTCTTATGTTAGATTGCCGTTAGGTCCAGTTCCTAGATCCGCTGATAAAATCATAGATGAAATGAAGAGTAAGGGGCTAATTAAGGTATGTCGCCAAAAAATCTCAGAAGATATGAACGATAGGCAATTAGTTGTGGGTTTAAAGAAGCCAGATTTAAAGGTCTTCAGTTCTGAAGAGATGGAAATGTTAAATATTATTGTCTCAAAATGGGAAAAGTTCAGTGGCAAAGAGATGAAGGACGCCAGCCACGGAGAAGCCCCTTGGATAGCTACAAAACCTAATTGCGTGATTGACTACAACCTAGCCTATTACAGGAACAAATACAACGAGATGGAAGCCATATAAGAGTGGAAAGTGATTAGACGGCACAAAGATATAGAAAAGGATTTAAAAATCCTTAGTAAAAAGTCCAAAGCCCCCAGAGAGAGTCTTGAAGCATGGGAGAGATTATTTGAAACAAAAGGGCTCTCCGAAACTCCTGCCATTGAAAGATACCCTGGATTCGGCAAGCATGAGGTCTATAAGGCAAGGGTAGTGCCGTTAAAAGAAAATTGTGGCAAATCAAAAGGCTATAGGGTCGTATTTGAAAAACGCGGGGCAGACTACATCATACTCTGTTTCTCAAGACATGGCATATACAAACGCGAGCAAGACTTGATTAATATGACGAAGTCCAGGATAATGAGCTTTGAGACGACTTAAATCTAAAAAGTAAAGACATAGTTACCAGCACATAACCCCCTCCGAACAAGCTCCAGATAAAATAAGATAGAGCAGTATTGCTGACATTATGATTACAAAAAGTATTATCAATATCACATCCTTTGATAGCTTACTCTTCTTCTTTCTCGGCATTTGAAGTTCCCCCATCTATTCTACCTTTAATGTCAATAATTTCATGGATTGTCCATATAGACAGGCCCACCCATGCTATTAGAAAAACCCCTAATATTAGGTATACTTGCTCTGCTCCTTGTAACAAGAAAATTACTACAGCTGCAAAAATGCCCCATCCTGCTCATATAGTCTACTCATAAGCCTACTTTATTAGCAAAGCCCACGGCACAATACCTTTTTATAACCCATGCTTCTAATTAACCGCTTTTTTCTATGGGATCTAGTGCAGACCGCGAGGTTTGTCTAGTCTATTTTTGATACTAAAAAATGGGAAACGGCGAGTTTGCTGCCAAGAAGCTTGAGGACAAGAGAAGAAAATTCCGGTGGTATGATGAGCCCTATATGAGGCGTGAGCGCAGGCTCAAGGAGAAGCACGATCCTCTGAGGGGCAGGAGTCAGGCCAAGGGCATAGTGCTGGAAAAGGTTGGAATAGAGGCCAAGCAACCAAACTCTGCCATCAGAAAATGCGTCAAGATACAGCTTATCGGAACCGGCCGGCAGATAACCGCATTTGCCCCCCGCAATCATGCAATAACGTTTATAGATGAGCACGATGAGGTTTTGGTTGAGGGAATCGGCGGTAGAAAGGGCCGCTCTTATGGCGACATTCCCGGCGTAAGATACAAGGTCATAAAGGTCAATAACCAATCCCTCCTACAGCTTGTCAGAGGGAAGGCCGAGAAGGCGAGGAAATAAGAATGGAGGGTATCAAACTATTCGGGCGCTGGGATTTTGATGCCGAGGTAGTTGACCCGGGTCTGCGGACATACATAAATCTTACACCGGTTCTGGCTCCCCATACCGGTGGAAAGCACTCAAAAAAACGCTTCTGGAAGGCTGAGAAGGTGTCAATTGTCGAGCGCCTGATAAACAAGGTAATGAGGAGCGGTGCTGGCTCCAAGAAGTTTTCCGGCAAGTATCTGAGGGGCGGTGGCGCCACAGGCAAGAAGAATCTGGCGACAAGGATTGTGGAGAGGGCCTTTGAGCTGATAGAGAAGCGCACCGGCAGGAACCCCATACAAGTCTTTGTGGATGCCATACAGAATGGGGCACCAAGAGAGGAGACCACATCCATAATTTACGGCGGCGTCCAGTACCATCAGGCTGTGGACATCTCTCCAATGCGGCGCATCGACATGGCGCTCAAGAATCTGGTCGTAGCAGCCTATGCCAATTCCTTCAACAACAAGACCAGTATTGAGGAATCTCTGGCCAATGAGATAATCGGGGCGGCCAATAACGATCCAAAATCGTTTGCAATCAAAAAGAAGGAGGAGATGGAGAGGATAGCAAAGTCCTCAAGATAATCTACAGGATATAAATCAGGATATAAAAACAGATATAAACTGCGATACAAGATGGGCCGACGGGAACAGATGGTGGAAAAGGTCACAAAACTTATGAAGAAGAAGGACAGGATAAGGAATATGGGAATTGCTGCACACATAGACCATGGCAAGACTACACTGTCTGACAACCTTCTCTCCGGATGTGGCATAATCTCGGAGGAACTCTCTGGCAAGCAGCTGTATATGGACTACGATGAGCAGGAACAGGCGAGGGGTATAACAATCAACGCTGCCAATGTATCAATGGTCCATGAATACAAGGATGAGGAATACCTCATCAATCTGATAGATACGCCCGGCCACGTTGATTTCTCCGGAGATGTAACGCGTGCCATGCGGGCCGTGGACGGAGCCATAATAGTGGTCTGTGCAGTGGAGGGCGTCATGCCCCAGACAAAAACAGTAATCGGGCAGGCCCTCAAGGAGAAGGTCAAACCTCTCCTGTTCATCAACAAGGTGGACCGCATGATAAATGAGCTCAAACTTACGCCTGAGGCCATGCAGGAGAGGTTCATGAAGATAATAAGGGAGGTCAACCGCCTCATCACCAATATGGCACCCGAGGAGTTCAAGAAGGAATGGCTCGTGGATGTAAAGACCGGCAGAGTCGCTTTTGGCTCTGCTTACAACAACTGGGCCACCTCCATACCCTATATGGAGAAGGCCGGGATAAATTTTAAGGACATCATAGATTACTGCAATCAGGACAGGCAGAAGGAACTGGCCAAGAAGACCCCCCTCCATGAGGTCCTGCTGGATATGGTAGTAAGGCATCTTCCAAGCCCTCTGGAAGCCCAGAAATACAGGGTGCCCAACATCTGGCATGGCGACATGGAGAGCGAGATAGGTCAGGCCATGCAGAACTGCGATGACAGCAGTAAACTGGCAATGATGGTAACAAAGATAATAGTGGACCCTCAGGCAGGCGAGATAACCACCGGCAGGATATTTTCAGGGACACTAAAGCGGGGAATGGAGGTTTACTCCAATGGGTCCAAACAGACAATGCGGGTTCAGCAGCTTGGTGTTTACATGGGTGCTGAGAGGATAAACGTCGATGAACTGAGTGCCGGCAACATAGCAGCCATATCCGGCCTGAAGAGCACCTTTGCAGGTGATACACTCAGCTCAGAGCCCATGGAGCCCTTTGAATCAATCAAGCACTTCTCCGAGCCTGTTGTGACAAAGGCAATAGAGCCAAAGAACCCTGCTGATCTGCCAAAGCTCATTGAAGTCATGAGATCCATGGCAAAGGCAGACCCAACGCTGCAGGTTACAATTGATGAGGAGACAGGCGAATATCTCATTTCCGGCATGGGCGAACTCCATCTGGAGATTGTGGAGTATCGCATAAAGAATGAGAGGGGCGTTGATATAAAGAGCAGTAATCCTATAGTGGTCTACAGGGAGACAGTTACAAAAAAGAGCAGCGAGATGCACGGAAGAAGCCCAAACAAGCACAACGACTTCTTCCTGGTGGTTGAGCCGCTGGAGGATGCCGTATATCAGGCACTTTACAGGGGCGACTTCTCTGAAGGCCGGAGGAAGGACTCCAAGGACATATGGCAGGATCTCGCCAAACTTGGCATGGACAAGGAGGAAGCCAAGAGAATACGCGACATATTCCACGGCAACGTTTTCATTGATGCGACAAAGGGGATACAACATCTGGACGAGGTTATAGAGCTTATACTCGATGCCTTTGAGCAGGTCATGAAAAGAGGGCCTTTGTGTCAGGAGCCGTGCACAAAGGTCAAGGTCAAACTCACAGATGTCAAGCTTCATGAGGATGCGGTCCACAGGGGGCCGGCACAGGTATATCCGGCCATTAGGAACCCCATATATCGGGGCATGCTGGAGGCGGGGGCCACTCTGCTGGAACCGAAGCAAAACCTCTACATACAAACACCATCTGCTTATATGGGCAACGCTTCTAGGGACATCCAGTCCAGAAGGGGCATCATAATCGATATGCGTCAGGAGGGGGAGCAGAGCTTCATAGACGCCAAGGTGCCTGTGGCCGAGATGTTTGGTTTCTCCGGCGACATACGCTCGGCAACGGAAGGTAACGTCCTCTGGTCCACGGAGAATGCGGGCTTCGAGCAGGTCCCGAGAGAGTTGCAGAATGAGCTGATATCACAGATAAGGAAGCGTAAGGGGTTTGATCCCAAGCCCCCGACGGCTGCAGATTATCCGGAGTAGGTTCCCAAAAAACTCAAAATCCAAAAATTAACAAAAATCAAAAACCAAAAATCAAAAACACTAAACCAAAAACACCAAAAACAAAACCAAAAATCTAAAAGGGTGAACAAAATGGCTGAACTACCACACCTGAATCTTGTGACCATAGGTCATGTAGACGCAGGTAAATCAACTCTGGTCGGCCGTCTCCTATATGAACATGGGGAGATCGACGAACAGACAATAAAAAACCTAAGGGCGGAGGCAGAGAAACTCGGAAAGGGCACCTTCGAGTTCGCCTTCGTTATGGACGGTCTAAAAGAGGAGCGAGCAAGGGGGCTGACAATAGATGTTGCACACAAGAAGTTCACGACGGACAAGTATTACTTCACAATAATTGATGCCCCCGGCCACAGGGACTTTGTAAAGAACATGATCACCGGGACGTCACAGGCAGACGCCGCCGTACTGGTTGTGACAGCAACTGAGGGCGTCATGCCCCAGACGAAGGAGCATACATTCCTTGCCAAGACACTTGGTGTAAAGCAGCTGATAGTAGCCATCAACAAGATGGACGCCTGCAACTATGATCAGGCCAAATACAACCAGGTCAAGGAGGATGTTTCAAAGCTTCTTAAGTCTGTGGGTTATAAGCCTGAGGAGATACCCTTCCTGGCAGTGTCCGCCTATAAGGGCGACAATGTCATGAAGAAGAGCGAGAACATGCCGTGGTATGATGGTCCAACGCTCATTGAGGCGTTGAACAAGCTGCAGGTACCGCCAAAGCTGACGGACAAACCGCTCAGGCTGCCGATACAGGATGTCTACAGCATTACAGGCGTGGGCACAGTCCCGGTTGGAAGGGTTGAGACAGGCGAGCTGAAGCCGGGCCAGAAGGTTGTCTTCATGCCGACAAATGTCAGTGGTGAGGTCAAGTCAATTGAGATGCACCACGAGCAGATACCAAAGGCTGTTCCGGGCGACAACGTAGGCTTCAACATCAGGGGAGTCGGAAAACAGGATATCCGGAGGGGTGACGTTTGTGGAGATCCTGCAAACCCGCCCACGGTTGCTGAGGAGTTTACAGCACAGATAATAGTGCTGAACCACCCCAGCGTCATAGCTCCGGGCTATACACCTGTCTTCCACTGCCACACGGCTCAGGTCGCATGTACAGTAACGGAGATAGTGAAGAAGCTGAATCCGGCAACGGGTGAGGTTATTCAGGAGAAGCCCGATTTCATAAAGACGGGCGATGCGGCCGTTATAAAGGTGAAGCCAACAACACCCATGTGCATTGAAAAGGCATCCGAGTTTCCCCCGCTGGGGAGGTTTGCCGTTCGTGACATGGGGCAGACTGTGGCGGCAGGCATGGTAATTGATGTCGTGCCAAAGAAGGTGTAGGCTTACACCTTTTTTCTTTTTACTTTTTTACTTTTTGTTGTCCTTTTTAATTACTCACGCTCAAATTCAGGGATTTCATGGTTTGGAACCTATCCAAAAATGCAAAAGGCCAAGATAAAGCTGATAGGACGGGACAAGGAGAAGCTGGATGACATCTGCAACCAGATTATAGACATTGCGAAAAAGGCAGGTGTGGAGGTCTCCGGAATAATCCGTATTCCGACAAAAAAGCTCAAACTCACAACTCTCAAGTCTCCGGATGGTGAGGGCAAGGCCACATGGGAGCACTGGGAGATGCGTATCCACAAGCGGCTGGTGATGGTGGCTGCGGACGAGAAGGCCCTCAGGCGCGTCATGAGGATACAGCTCCCGAGAGACGTGCACGTCGAAATCAGGCTCTAGGCCTGATTGACGCACATGCATAAAACATACATAAAGCAGTGCTCGAGATTCACCTTTAAGCCGAATCCGCATATATCCCAACATCCCCGGCGAAAATATCCGCACTATCCAAGCCCTTAATTCTTATTCTACATCTAGTTAATTCCTTATGACCAAAGAAGGCACATTCCTGGTTTTGACCATAATCCTGGTGATAGGACTACTCACATTCCTGTTCTTTGTCCATGAAAGGCCTTCCGAGCCAGGGATTTGGGACAAGGGCGCTCCCCACGGGCTAGAAGGCCCGGTTATGCAGGACTGCGGGCTCAACATGACATGCTTCAGAGAGGCGATTTCTGGAGAGTGTAGGGCTGTCACATTCGTGCTCCCCCACCCGTTCAACAATACAAAATTCCTTGATGGTGCGGTCATCGGGCGTGTTATAAACAAGTGCAAAGTCCGTGTTGAGGATCCCGAAACCGGTAAATCCATGGACTGCCTGCTTGATGAGTCCTTGTTCTCTTCCATAGATTCACTCAGGGATCTGAGAACTGCCTGCTCCGGTGAACTGCTGAAGGAGATACAGGCATAAGTCTCCCGTCAACAGAACCCATCTGCAAAGCTTTTTATTTTGTATAATCTAATATATCATAAAATTATACTAAGCATTATACTAACATTCCACAAATGTCCCACATCGTCACAAGGGCCCGGAAGGCAGGAGGCTCGCTCATACTGACTATACCAAAGGACATACGTCACTCTCTAGGCATCGAGGAGGACCAGCTGGTTGAAATCGACGTGATAACCCCCAGAGTCGATTTCTACGGTGCCATTCCCAAGGTCAGCCCTTACACAGACAATGCCCAATAGACCCCCCAGGTATGTGCTGGATGCACATGCCTGGATCGAATACCTCAGAGGCAGCCCTCCCGGTCTTCGTGTCCGGAACCTGATAAACAACGGCCTTGTTTATACCAATGCCCTGACACTTTCAGAGGTTGTGGACCATGTAGCCAGTCAGGGTCAGGATTATGCCTTGGCTGCAAGGGCAGTCAAAACCCTCTCTGACATCGTGGAGATAGATGATGAACTTGCTGTAAGTGCAGCCAAGCGCCACGCCCGCATGAAGAGAAGCGTCAAAAAAACCACACTGGGGCAGGCCTACCTGGTGGAAACCGCCAAGAGGTTTGGTGCGGAGATCGTGACAGGCGACAAGAGCCTTATCTCCGGGAGGGCAATACTAATAAAATAGGCCGGAAATTAAGCCGGAAATATCGGCAAATTCCCGAAGTCCGCATATGAAGCAGAAAATTTTTAAAAAGATGGCAGCCCCGCATAAACCCGACAGAACTTCACTGTCCGCTTTTATATCCTCTGTTATAAGAAAAAATGAAAAAGACACTGAAAAATATGAAAAAGACACTCTCGATCATACTCATCCTGCTTCTTTCAGCCAGTTGTCTTCCCAACGGCAGTGGCGGCTGGTTCGCAGCATTTGACCAGTTCTTTGAGATGAATGAGAAGATACGCCTCCGGGATATCCTAGGGGTCTATTGGGAGGGCCTCAGAGGGCATCTGACCATCTCCGAATCATTCGACAGGATTGGAACCCTGCTATACTGCCCACAATTATATCCGGCCAGTTGCAGGAAAGAAAGGGGCAGTTTTATTCTTGAGTGGTATGAGTGGGAAGAGGGCTGCAGAGGATATATAGAAGACTGTTGCGTTGCCAGACAGGTGAACTGCCGCGATGTCCTACTGAAAGGTGAGAAGGCGGCCCAGCATGACATAAAACTGCGCGACAAGCGTGCCATGTGTATCCATCACAGTTGTGGGCAGCTGGGTTTCTGTCACAGGGATGCAAATTGCAGGACCTTTGTCTGCCCGGATTTTATAGGCGGCCCAAGCACACCCAAATGTGATCCTGACCTACTGCAATGCTACTGTGCAGGTTCCTGCGGAGATGGTTTCTGTGACTGGAGGGAAATGGTGGACAAGAGCTGTCCGGAGGACTGTGTCAAAAAAACAGGGGATGAAGATGCTGATGGTCTCTCAGACTGGAATGAAATCAACGTCTATGGTACAGATTCACATAATCCGGATACCGATGGCGATGGCATGGATGATGGTATGGAGATACTCAAGGGCTCGGATCCCCTCGATCCGGATTCGGATGATGGCGGCCAGTGTGACGGCCCGTCCAGTATACCGGGTGTCTGTCGCAGTGGTCCGGACACCTGCCCGCTGGACTCAAACAACCTCTGCTTTGTTGCAATTCCTCTCGGCAAGAGTATCTACAACTACGACTCGGACAGCGATGGTCTGATAAATGCGCTGGACCCATGTCCACTGAACCACAGCAATATCTGTGCTCAGGGCGATGATCCACCAATGGTCCTGAGACCTCCCAACAAACCAGCTGGGGATGAAGACGCCAACGGGATTGATGACCTGTGGGAGGAGATATACGGCATTGAGGATCCGCAGAATGACCCCGATGCAGACGGCCTTACCAACACTGAGGAATACAACTTCGGCACGGATCCCCTGAGTTCTGACAGCGATACCGATGGAATACCGGATATCTGGGAGACCAGATATGGGAGCATGGAGCCGGATGCGGATGATGATGGCGACGGGCTTACCAATCTTGAGGAGTATTATGCAGACACCAGTCCGGATAATCCTGATTCAGACGGCGATGGAATATACGACGGTGATGAGGGCCTGATAAACTACAACTCTCCGGTGGATATCAGGCTGGTTGCAATATATCCTGAGGATGACAATCCCGGCGATGGTATCTACCAGTTCACCTATGGCCAGACACTTCGGCAGATAATCGTTGAGGCTGAATATGCGGATGGCGCGCCCCTACTGAAACCCACAGTCATCGGCAGACTGACAGTCAGGGGTGGCACGGAGACGGTATTGATCCATTTCAACCGCAGCTCATCCAAATTATACACTGCCCATATGGAATATGACATACTTGAGAGGAACAGGGAAGCTCCGTTCATGTATCTTGAGGTCACTGCCTTGGATCCGCTGGGTAATTCGGGCTCCCTGTCCGAAAGGCTGTTTGTCATGGGGCACAAGACCCTGCCAGTAGAGGTGGTCAGTCCGCAGAACGGGGAGGTGTATGCCTATGGGCAGTGGGTTGCCATTGAGGTCATCCCAAGACCCGGTCAGGTTCCGGATTCACTTTCTGTTAAGATATTCCCGGAGGGCAGTGATGAGGAGTTTCTGTTAGTCCGCCGTGGGAATTCCTTTGTGGGTGATTACCAGATAAGCAAAGAGAGCCCAGACCACCTCTCATTTCTCATATACGCACGCGCTGAGTCCGGAGGTGAAACCTCGGAAGCTGTGAGGAATGTCAGAGTCAATATATTGCCATCCCTGAGGACAACATTTTTACCCCACAAATCCTCTGAAAAAAATCAGGTCTTTAAAATAACCTATCCAAATGGTGAGCCGCTTAGGGAGGACTCTCTAACTGCCAGTATAGATGGCGTGGATGTTGAGATGGAGCGGATTGATGATGGCACTTATTCACTCCGGCAGCCATCACAGACAGGCAGGGGGATATCCGGCGAGGTTGTGGACTCCTATGGAAACATGGGCCGGCTTGTTATCCCATCTGCTACATTGCCGGCCTTTGGTTCTTCTGTTCTGCAGCTGGCCCTCCTGCTTGCCCTGCTTGTGGTTCTGTTGTTTCTGCTCAGGAAGATGCGGTCCAGAAGAATGGAGGACCAGCTGCGTAGACACCATGTGGAGCGACTGGAAAAAAGAAAAAAACAGCTGAAGGAGCTGATAAAGGTTACACGCAATGCCTTCTACAAGCGACAGATGACTCAGGAGGAGGCTGCCAGGCGCATTGCTGACTACGAGGCAGAGCTGAAGACCCTTGAGATGGAGGAAAAACCGGATATTTAGGGTTTTTCTGCGAAGGTTTTCAAAATAAGCGCGACTCTCCTTGCCGAGGTGGGCGCAAACCTCTGCGGTTTGCTCACCTCAGCGCTCATAAGCAGAAAGGAAACCTACGCCGAGGTCGGGCTCGCTTCGCTCGCAACCCTCGGCTAATATGCAGGGAGGATGTTCACGCCGAGGTTGGGCGAACCTTCGGTTCGCAACCCTCGGCACATTTGTAGAGGAGCTACCTTTGCCGAGGTCGGGCTCGCTTCGCTCGCAACCCTCGGCACATTTGTAGAGGAGCTACCTTTGCCGAGGTGGGCGCAAACCTCTGCGGTTTGCTCACCTCAGCGCTCATAAGCAGAAAGGAAACCTACGCCGAGGTGGCGGAATCTGGCTAACGCGCTGGACTTGAGAACTGCGGAATGGTCCAAGTTTTCCGGGCCCGCGGTTCAGGAGATCCAGTGCCCTTCGGGGCGTCTGGGTTCAAATCCCAGCCTCGGCGTATTATCCTAAAGGAAGCTCGCCGGGGCGTCTGTTCACCTGTCTGCTGAGTTTGGCCAAACAGGTGAACATCCC
>CAZQBY010000007.1:0-64452 GCA_964592405.1 uncultured archaeon
ACGGGCTTAGCTTAATATGATTGGTGTATTACAGTTTCCCGGAAGCAACTGCGACTTGGATGTTATGCGCGCGCTGGTGGATGTGGTTAAAACTGATGCCAAACTCGTCTTTTTCAAGGAGCAGAGTCTGTCCGGACTAGAAGGTTTGGTCATACCGGGAGGTTTCTCTTATGGTGACCACCTGCGCGCAGGGGCTATAGCTGCCAAAATGCCAATTATGGAGGAGGTCAAAGCCATGGTAAGGGATGGCAAGCCTGTACTTGGCATCTGCAATGGCTTCCAAATACTGTGCGACTCCGGTCTTCTACCGGGCACTCTTACGAAGAATATTAATATGAAATTCATCTGCAAATGGGTTGATTTGGATGTTGCCAACAGGAGCAGTGTATTTATGCAAAAGTACAAAAGGAATGAGAGGATAAGGATGCCAATAGCTCATGGAGAGGGGAGATATTACTGTGATGAAAAAACACTTAGGGGGCTGCAAAACAATGACCAGATAGCCTTTAGATATAGAGACAACCCAAACGGTTCTGTAGATGACATTGCCGGAATTTGCAATAAAGAGGGCAATGTGATGGGACTGATGCCACACCCGGAAAGATGCTCAGAGAATATTCTGGGTGGCACTGATGGAAGGAGGATATTTGAGGCAATGGTAGAATACATAAAATCGCGATGACTGTAAAAAACTGCTTTGGATGCGGGAGCTCCGGAGAGCCCAATATCTCGCTCAGTGATGAAGAAATTGAGCTGGTCAGGAAACGGCTGGGCAGGGAACCAAACTCGATAGAGTGGGCAATGATAGATGTTATGTGGTCAGAACACTGTTCCTACAAATCCAGTAAAAAATATCTCAGGCTCTTTCCAACAGAGGGGAAAAATGTTTTGTTGGGTGTGGGAGATGACTGCGGGATTGTCCGGTTCAATGATAGGTATGGAATAGCCATAGGCATGGAATCTCACAACCATCCCTCAGCCATCGAACCGGTGGCCGGAGCTGCAACAGGGATAGGGGGCATAGTCCGGGACATATTATCCAAGGGAGCGATGCCAATAGCCTGTTTGGATCCCCTAAGACTGGGGAATATAAAAAGACACGAAAGATCCAAGTATCTTTTTGAGAACATAATCAGAGGAATATCCAACTATGGCAACTGCATAGGGGTTCCCACCGTAGGGGGTGAAGCAGAATTCGACAGGAGTTTCAATAAAAATCCGCTGGTAAATGTGGTGTGTGTTGGTTTGGTCGAAAGAGACAGGATTGTGAGGGGTGTAGCGCCCAATGCCGGAGACACCATGATGCTTATTGGCAGCAAGACCGGGAGGGATGGCATACATGGAGTAACATTCGCCTCCGAAGAGCTGAGTGAGGATACTGAGGAGGCATCGAGACCTGCAGTACAAATCGAGGATCCCTTCTCAGAAAAGCTTCTGATAGACGCCTTTATGGAGATATTCCAAACTACTGATGCATATGTTGGGTGTAAGGATTTGGGTGGTGGCGGCTTCACATGCGCTACTTCCGAAATAGTCCATAAGGGAGGAAAGGGGGCACTTATAGATTTAGAAAGAATACCCCTCAGGGAAGAGGGTATGAAACCTTGGGAGATACTGCTATCGGAAACCCAGGAGAGAATGATGCTAATAGTCAAAAGAGGGAGGGAAGAGGAGGTTGAGAAGATCCTGGACAAGTGGGATGTCCTGCATTCAAGAGTAGGGGTAGTTACTGATGATGGCCGGTATGTTATCAGGCACAGGGGAAAGACAATAGTAGACCTGCCGACACACCTTCTGGCGGAAGGCCCGCTGTTGGACAGGAAATTCGAGCCTATGAAGAGGGCAGAGGTTAAAACACCCCGTATCCGTGATGTTAAAGCATATCTTATGAGGCTTCTCAGGGAACCAAATATTGCATCCAAGAGATGGATATATGAACAGTATGATCATGAGGTTCAGACACGAACGGTTATCAAACCCGGGCAGGATGCAGCCGTTTTGAGGATAACAGACAGTGAAGGCATTGCTCTTGGCATTGGATGTAATTCTGCCCATTGCGCTATTGACCCGGCCGAAGGGGCCAAGGAGGCACTAGCCGAAGCGCTTAGAAATATCACTGCAGTTGGTGCAAGACCTCTGGCGGCAGTGGACTGCCTAAACTTTGGGAATCCGGAGAAGCCCAAAGCATTTTGGCAGTTTAAGGTCGCAGTGGAAGCATTGGCAGAGGGGCTGAGATTCTTCAATATACCAGTAGTTTCTGGCAATGTCAGCTTCTATAATGAATCAAATGGGGAACCAATAAACCCATCACCCATTGTAACAATCCTCGGTAAGCTTGAGCTCGACAGGATTGTGACAATGGAGCTTAGGGATGAAGGAGATGCAATTATCTTGATTGGCGAAACCGGGGCCGAGTTGGGCGGCGCACCAAAGGTTGATTTTGAGGCAGAGAAGAGGACCAATGCATTGATTCTGGAGCTGATTGGAAAATCGCAAATCAGTGCTGCCCATGATTTATCCAAGGGTGGCCTTGCAGTCGGTCTGGCACTCATGGCATTCAAGGGTAATATGGGTTTCAGAGTGGATATCTCAAGGATGAACGAGAACATAGACGATGCCGAAAAGCTCTTCTCGGAATCCAACGGCAGGTTTGTCATCACCTCGGCCGAACCGGAGAGGGTCTTGGGAGCTGCCAAGAGGGCCGGTGTCACAGCACAGGTCATTGGCGAAGTCGGCGGAACCATGTTATCTTATGGCAAGTTTACTGTAGATCCAAACAAAGCAAAAGAGACTTGGCAAAGGGGCTTGGAGAATCTACTGATATGATGACTATCCAAATTCCTCGTGGTGTTCTGGAGCTCATTCTCCATGCCGCGCGCACAGCATACCCAAACGAGTTCGGTGCGATGATAAGGGGAGAAGGCAATCAAATCAAGGAAGTTCTTCTCCTGCCGGGAACGATTCAAGGAAAAAAATTCGCCAGTTTCCGGATGAACATGCTGCCCATAGACTCTAAAACGGTGGGCGTGGTTCACTCGCATCCGTCAGGTAGCAAGTATCCCAGCCAAGCGGATCTGCGGATGTTCTCCAAGGTAGGCAACGTGAACCTGATTCTGGGATATCCTTACCGGGGCGTTGAGGATGTGGCAGCCTATGACAGCAATGGAATTCCGCAGGAAATTGAGATTTTGCCATAAACTGCCTTCCGCCTTAATTCCAAGAATCCATAGGTTCTGCAGCCCATGCTGAAAAGTGTATTTAAAAATATATTTAAAGTGTATTTATAAAGACATAAGTTCAAATTTATCATCGCATTGGGGCGTAGTCCTGATTTCTGCTGCAAAATAGATATGAGGGACTCACAACACATTGCGATACAGCCTCCCGAGGGTCAACTCGGTCAAGAGCGCATTCGCGCACTATGAGATCGAGCTTTACGGGGGGCATAAGGCTAACAGGCAATTCATGCCTTCAATAATGTTTGATGCTTTAAGGGAAGTCGAGAACGGCGTGGTGGTAAGGGTGCGGGTGATACCCGGTGCCTCAAAGACTACACTCGAATGGTATGATAACTGGAAGAAATCAATTAAGTTCAAGACAACAGAACCTGCCAAAAGAGGCAAGGCTAACCGGTCGGTATTGGAATTTTTTGAGGATTTGACTGGTAAGAGAGCTACTCTGCTAAGCGGTGCTAAATCCAGAGATAAAGAGATACTCGTTCTCGGCGCAACCCTAAAAGAGGTATCAGATAAACTAAATAAAACAAGATAGATGCTTTAGGTATTCAAAAACTGAGGAGAGATAAAATGAGCAAAGCACCTGTAGATATAATAAAATATGTAATACATGCTGAAGCCGAAGCCAATGGCTTGGTTGAAAAACCAGATTTGATTGGCGCCATATTTGGTCAGACAGAAGGGCTTCTAGGTGAGGATCTCGATCTGAGAGAGTTGCAGAAGTCAGGGAGAATTGGAAGGATAGATGCTGAGCTGGAGACAAAAAAAGGTATTACAAAGGCCAAAATCACTATTCCGTCCAGTTTGGATATGGTAGCAACATCGATAATTGCAGCAGGGGTAGAGACAATAACCAGAATCGGGCCATGTGACGCCAAGTTTAAGATAATCCAGGTAGAGGATGTCAGAGAGGCGAAAAGAAAGGATATAGTTGAGAGGGCAAGACAGATACTAAGGACATTTATGTCATCAGAGATCCCGGATTCCAAGGAGATAAGTGAGGAAATAATGCATGATCTGCGTGGAGAGGACATAACCAAGGTAAACGGGCTGGACGCCGGACCGGCTGTTAAAACAAGCGACAGTGTCATAATTGTGGAAGGCCGTGCTGATGTATTAAACCTTTTAAGGAATGGAATAAAGACGGGTGTTGCTGTTGGTGGGATAAAGATACCCCCCCAGATAGTAGATATCACAAGGAATAAAACCGTGACCGCCTTTGTTGACGGCGACAGGGGAGGGGATTTGATACTCAAATCCCTGAAGAATGCTGGAGTCAAGATCGATAACATTGCAAGGGCACCACCGGGGAGAGAGGTTGAAGGACTCAGCAGAAAGGATGTCATAATGGCCCTCCGTAGGAAAAAGCCTGCTGATGAGGTCTTCAAGGAGCTGGAGGGTGAGTCTGGCAAAACAGCCCTCCGAAGAACTTCCAGGTCTCTTGGAAAGAGGGACCGGGGAAGTGAGGGTTCTAGGACCAGTAAGGGGTCCAGGATTTTGGAGAGGGAGAGGAGCAGATCCTCAAGAGGGAGATCCTCAAAGGAGCATCCTAAGGGCAGAGAAAGATCCGCCAGAGTAAGAAAACGAAACAGACCGCTGAAGATAACAACTCCAGAGAAGCCATCAGAGTCAGAAATGCTATTGGAGAAACTGGATGGAATGAAAAATCAGGCCATGCTCCTAGACCAAAACTTTGGTGAGATAAAGACTGTTGACTTGGACAAGCTTCCAAAGGAAAAGAGTCTGAAAAAGGCTCATGTGCTGATAATTGATGACATTGTTACCAACGACATCCTGAAACTTGCTGAGAAATGCAAGTATATTGTCGGCATAACCACTGCGGGGAATTTAAGTGCTCCAAAGGACAAGATAATAGTGACAAAGTTCTGAGGCCTGTTCTTGGGCCATATGCATCCATAAGTTACTAACAAGTTATCTTGTCTGAGGCATGGATTTTGAAGACACATCGCAGATAGAGCTCCCAAGGGATCCGTTGGACATGGTAATTGGTCAGGAGAAGGCCGTTAATATAGCTAGGATAGCTGCTGTACAGAGGCGTCATCTGCTTTTGGTTGGTCCTCCGGGAATAGGCAAAAGCATGCTGGCAAAAGCCCTTGCATATCATCTGCCGAAACCAAAGCAGGAGATAGTCATAGCCCATAATCCCAAGAATCCGGAAAGGCCCTTGGTATTCCTCCGGGATGCCGATGACATAAGGAGACAAAAGGGATTGGAGAAAAAGGCAAGGGGGAAGATTATCTCCCCCACGGATGTCCCGAATGAGGTGGCAGAGCGTCTGGGTTTCAGGTGCATGAAGTGTGGGGCAATAAGTTCTTATGAGGAAGACATCTGCCCCCAATGCAACGAGTTGAAGTTTAGTTCGAATGCTGGGCGCTCGCCTTTTTCAGATCTGCTGTCACAGGTATTCAACGTCGAAATGTATGAATATCCGGAGGAAGAGGTGCATGTTGCCGAAACAGACAAGAGCGGCAGAGAAGGAATAGTTATCTACCAGACAGTTGATCCGAAGAGTGTAAGGAGGATAGATGGGGAAGCATTGAAAATCCTGAACAAGCTGGATAAGATGAAAAAGAGCAAGGTACTTGTTCCCCTAAAAAGAAACAATTTTGTGCAGGCGACAGGGGCTTCGGAGACTGAACTCCTTGGCGATGTCAAGCATGATCCATGGGGGGGGATGCCCGAGGCCGGAGGGCTGCTGCCATATGAGCGGGTCATAGCAGGTGCCATACACGAGGCGCATGAGGGTGTATTGTTTATAGATGAGTTACCCCAGCTTCAGCATCTCCAACACTACATTCTTACGGCAATGCAGGATAAACACTTTCCGATAAGCGGTATGAATCCGACATCATCCGGCGCTGCTGTCAAGGTCAACAAGGTGCCCTGTGATTTCATATTTATGGGGGCCTGCAATATCAATGAAGTGGAGGGCATACTGCCCCCATTAAGGTCGCGGATACTGGGCTCGGGTTATGAGATACTTCTAGAAACAACCATGCCAAAAACAAAAGCCAATGTCAACAAAATGGCCCAGTTCTTTGCGCAAGAGGTCTTGTTGGATACCAAAATACCCCATGGAACGAAGGCTGCTGTAGATGAACTGGTCAAAGAGGCCGAGAGGAGAGCCAGGGAAATTGACGATGTCAGAAATGCCCTCACACTGAGGCTCCGGGACCTCGGCGGTGTTATACGCCTAGCTGGTGATCTGGCAAAGACTGAAGGGGCTGAGCTCATAGAGGCCAAGCACATAAGAGAAGCTATAAAGAACGCGCGCAGTGTAGAGCAGCAATTGGTTGATAGGTATGGAAGCGTCTGGAAAGGGCTATCAAAAGACCATATAAGCAGCCACTTGTATTCTGACGAAAGAAAAGCAACTGGTTATGTTTGATCCTGTTGCATCCAAAGCAAAAAATGGCCTTTGAATATCTGGAGCATGAGGCAGACCTTGGAATACTGGCTCACGCCGATACCTTGGAAGAGGCCTTTGAAGAGGGTGCCAAGGCAATGTTTAATGTAATAGTGGATATCGCACGGGTGAAACCCATGAGGAAGATGGCCCTCAGTGCCTCCGCCAAAAGTGTGGATCTGTTGTTTGTTGAATTTTTGAACAAACTGCTGGCAATGGTTGATACAGAGGAGATGGTCTTCTCGCGCTTCCAAGTCAGGATAGAAAAGGGGAAGGATGGATATGCACTCAGTGCAGAGGCCTGGGGTGAGCCACTTAACCCGGAGAAACATAGGGTGAAAACAGAGGTTAAGGCCGCTACATATTATGGTCTAAAATGCTGGACAGACAGTGGTAAGCACCACATCCAATGTGTGTTGGATATCTAAGATGGAGGATATAGGAGTCAGGAGGATAGATGACTATCGCTGGGAGATTCCAAGGAAGGGCAATATGTTGGTACCTGGCAGGATATATGCCGACAAGAAACTTATCAACCATCTGGTCGGGGATTTGCGCGCAGGTAAGGAATGGAATGCGCTGAGACAAATAGTAAACGTGGCGTGCTTGCCGGGCATTCAGAAAGCCAGTTTGGCGATGAGTGATGTCCATCCAGGCTATGGTTTTCCAATTGGAGGAGTCGGAGCATTTGATACTGAAGAGGGGGTTATCAGTGTAGCCGGCGTTGGATTTGACTGTAACTGCGGTGTGAGAACGCTCAGGACAGAATTGATGCGTGAAGAAGTTGAAAAAAAGAAAAAAGAGCTTGCTGATGCTCTGTTTAATACAGTTCCTGCAGGTTTGGGGTCCACCGGAAAAATACGTCTATCCGTTGATCAGATAGATGAGGTCCTAGTAAAGGGAGCTGAATACGCTGTTGAGAACGGCTATGGACTCAGGGAGGACTTAGAGTACACGGAAGAGAAAGGGAAGGTGAAAGGGGCCAAGCCCGAGAACGTCAGCCGGCAGGCCAAACAGCGACAGTACAAACAGATAGGCACGCTGGGGAGTGGCAACCACTATCTGGAAGTACAATATGTTGAAAGGCTTTTTGACAAGGAAGTGGCTGAGGTATATGGCTTGAGGGAAAATCAGGTCTTGGTTTCTATTCACTGTGGTTCACGTGCACTTGGACACCAAATCGGCACGGATTATCTCAAAATATTGGAAGCAGCCAGCAGGAAGTATAATATCCCAATCCGGGAGAAAGAGTTGGTCTGTGCGCCGTTTAAGAGTGAAGAGGGCCAGAGGTATTTCTCGGCCGTTAACTGTGGTATTAACACTGCCTTTGCAAACAGGCAGGTTATTGCACATCTTACAAGGATTGCATTCAGAATGGCTTTGGGTGTGGCTGAGGAAGACCTAAAAATGTTATATGATATAGGTCATAACACAGCCAAGCTGGAGAAGCACGATGGCAGAGAGCTTTTGGTTCTCAGAAAGGGCAGCACACGTGCATTTGGGCCGGGCAGGGAGGAAGTACCGAAAGCCTATCGTAAAGTAGGTCAGCCTGTCCTTGTTGGAGGCACAATGGGCACACAGTCATACATCCTCCACGGGACGGAAAGGGGGATGGAAGAAACTTTCGGGAGTGCCTGTCATGGAGCCGGGCGACAGATGTCGCGCCAGCAGGCCAAAAGACAGTGGAGGGGGGAGAGACTGGTCAGCGAGCTTGCTAACAGAGGTATTCTTATCAGGGGCCACAGCTTGGCCGGAGTTGCCGAAGAAGCCCCCGGCGCATACAAAGATGTGGATGAAGTAGTTGATGTCATGCATTACGCAGGTATTGCAAAAAAGGTTGCACTGCTGAAGCCCATGATTTCGATTAAGGGCTAGTTATTGAGGGCTAGTTTTTTCTGCTTTCTCATTTTTCTAATCTCTGACCGAAATATAGATAATGATGGACAATGGCATCTGAACCGCTCATTTATATTGACGGGAGGTTCTACCCAAAGAGTGAGGCGAAGATATCTGTCTATGACCATGGTCTGCTTTATGGCGACGGAGTTTTCGAGGGAATAAGGTGTTATAATGGAAATGTTTTCCGCTTAAAGCAGCATATAGACCGGTTGTATGACAGTGGCAGGGCAATAAATCTTGAGATTCCCATCTCCAAGAAAGAGATGACAGAGATAGTCTTGGAGAGCATAAGAAAGAATAATCTGAAGGAGGCTTATGTCAGGCTCATAGTAACAAGGGGTGTTGGGGATCTGGGACTTGACCCAAGGAAGTGTCCAAGACCAAGTATAATATGCATAGCACAGTATTTCGCCCCTCTGTATGGAGATTTGTATGATAATGGCATAAGGGTCATCACAGTCGGGACTAGAAGGACGTCAAGCGATGCTCTGGACATAAAGGCCAAGACACTGAATTATCTGAATAATATTATGGGTAAGATACAAGCCAATTTGGCCAACTGTGATGAAGCTCTGATGCTCAACAGTTTAGGCCATGTCGCAGAGGGGACAGGAGATAATTTCTTCATTGTCAAAAACAGGGAATTGTTCACGCCACCAACTGGTGCAGGAATCCTGATAGGGATAACCAGAGGGGCGATAATGGAACTGGCAGGAAAAGCAGGAATAAGAGTTACTGAAAAGAATCTGACCCTCTTTGATGTTTATACTGCTGATGAAGCCTTTATGACCGGGACTGCTGCAGAGGTCATACCAATAATAGAGGTTGACGCACGCAGGATAGGTGATGGCAATCCCGGACCTGTAACAAAAAAACTTATGTCAGAATTTAGGAAAATACGTGAAAGGGATGGTATTAGGATATAGTGTGGGAAGTGGCAAGAGCAGGGGGAAGGAGAGCATGAATGATGCCATCAGGGAGGTGATGGGCAGGATGCCCGATCCTCTGCATCTTGACCTGCCGCATGTCCACAAGAGATTCCTTGAACTAGCATATGTGTTGGTTGTTCTTGGAGCAATAGTATCCATACTCATCTACGGAACAATACTAGGATGGCCGTCCACAGTCGTGAATGCAAGCTTAATGCTTGTAATGGCGCTGGGGATAATACTCACTGTCATGTTTATAGAGAAATCCTCTATAGTCCACAAACACCCTGTTGCTCACAAACCGGAAAACACCTCATCCTGAATATAACCTCTGCCCAGTTTTAGGTATATTTCAGCCTTCTGAAGCTCTCTGCCGAGATAAGCTGCATGATTCATGTCAGATATAAGACCCATCTTTATTATCTCCTTGGAGATGGCTTCTGCGCTCTTGCCGGAGAAGAGGTAGTCATATCCTTCTTTGAAGTGGATGGTTACTATCCGGTCATTTCTGAAATCCACAAATATGTTAAAGTGTCCATTTGGATCCAGTTTTATTTGTGGATTGGTCTCAGGAACTGGAATAACCTTGGCTTCTCCTGCACCAAAATCCAGTCCTCTGGACTTGCTCTTGGCCAGCAGGAGATGCAGGCCGAGATCCTTTGGAAACGAGCCACGATGCTTGGCCAGGAAGGTCATTTCTATCGCACGCTTCATCTCCCTCACCGCATTGCGTGTCTTCTGGCTGTTCTCAGTCATCAAAATCAGGGAGATATCCAACTCCACGGCAATGGCTGCAAGGAGGCCATTCAGGCCGGGGGAATCCACATCCATAAGCTCCACAATATTGCTGGCCCCCATCATCATCGGCTGCGTGCTGGTCTTGCGGAAGGTGTAGTATTTTGAGATGGATTCAGCAGTCCGGAACGGGGGTGAAAGAACTGGATCGGCTATAAGATTCACAAAGCCCAGCTCTTGGGCACACTTGAGATTATCTTCAAGTTTTTTCTCTGGGCCCTCAGCTATCACAACATAGGCTACATCATCTGATACCTTTATCTTGTTCATGTTGTTTGCGCAAAGGCTCAGAACCAGATCTGCACCCGCTTTGATGGCTGCATTTATCTCCTTAGGATTCAACGAATCAATACTCACCGGAACGCCGAGTTTCTTTTTGAGCAGCCTAACGAGCCCCGCCAGTCTCCTGGGGTTCTCTTCAGTGGCAATAGCTCCGATATCTATTATGTCTGCCCCAGATTTGAGATAATATTGTGCACGTTCAATGATCTCCACATCAGAAAGGAGGGGGGCATCTACAATCTCTGCAATAATGTGGGGGGGGAAACCACTACCTATCTTCAGGTCTCCGATTGAAAATGTGGCGGGTCTTCTCTCAGCCTCTGCAACCATTTTTGCATAATCTCTGGCCCCGTTTCTAGCTATTAAAGAGTCCGCAGATTTTGTCTTTGAGAGAGGCACACCCCTCCTGATAACCTCTGGTAGATCGGAGGGGTGCTCCGGTCCCTTGAAGCAGGGTATCCTGATGACCTTCTCGACCTCGTATACATCAAACCCTGTAAGCCCGGGAAAGATGATTCTCTCATACCTTCTCTTCAGCCCCTTTATCTCTGAGATAGCCAGTTGTGGGGTTATAAACTGTGCAACAGTGACTGGAAGGGTCAGTACATCGGCGCCCAGTATTCGCGCACACTCACGCACCTGCAGTTCTGCCAGTTTTCCTGTCACCAAAAGCAGTCTAGCCATCAGTTCTCATATTTTTCATATATTATTGAGCTAAATGAACAAATACCACAGAGGCAATAAGGAATATGGTTTCTGATGAGGATTATATGCGTGAGGCACTGGAGCTGGCACGGAAGGGACTTGGTAAAACCTCTCCAAACCCTGCAGTGGGCTGTTTAATAGTAAAGAATGGCAAAGTTATAGGCAGGGGGTTTCATGAGAGGGCAGGTAAAGCCCATGCAGAGGTGAGGGCACTAGCTGAAGCGGGTAGGGAAGCCAGGAAGGCCACAATGTATGTTACGCTGGAGCCCTGCAATCATTATGGTAGGACCCCACCATGCACGGAGGCAATAATCAGGGCAGGTATTTCAAGAGTTATAATAGGCACACTGGATCCAAACCCCCTAGTTTCCGGCAGGGGGATGGCATGCCTTTCACGTGCTGGTATAGTAGTTAAGTGTGGTGTCCTGGAAAGGGAGATTAAGATGATGAATGAGGCATATGAGAAATTCATAACAACAAAGGAGCCATTTGTGATAGTCAAGGCTGCACTGTCGGCAGACGGAAAGATTGCGGCAGCAGACGGAAGCTCAAAATGGATAACTGGGGAGGAGGCAAGGCGAGCTGTCCACGAGCTTCGGGGACAGATAGATGCTGTCATGGTTGGAATTGGAACAGTCATCAGGGATAATCCCTCGCTGACATGTCGGATAGAAGGTTATAAAAATCCTGTACGCATAGTCGTTGACTCAAGATTGAAAATCAAGGCTGGTGCTAAGATTCTGAACAATGAGGCGGAAACTATTATTGCGACAACAAAAAATGCCCCTATGGATAAAATTGAAATGCTTAGAAAGCGTGGGGCTAAAGTCATTGTGGTTGATAGTAATGAACGGGGAGTTATTCTAAAAAAGCTGCTGAAGGAGCTAACATCTGAGGGCATAACCTCAATAATGCTCGAAGGTGGTGGCAGGCTCATAGGTTCGGCCTTTGATGAGGGTATTGTGGACAAGGTTATGTTTTTCATCGCTCCCAAGATTATAGGCAAGGGCATCACAATAACCGGAGAAAGTATGCGCAACATAGCCGACTCTATCCTGTTGGAGAGGGTAGAGATGAAAAGGATTGGGGAGGATTTTCTCCTGCTTGGATATCCTGCTAGATAAATACAAATGAACACCATAGAAGAAGCAATTGAGGAGCTGAAGAAGGGAAGGTTCATTATTGTTGTGGATGATGAGGATAGAGAAAATGAAGGCGATTTGGTCATAGCTGCAGAAAAAATAACTCCGGAGGCCGTGAATTTTATGATAAGGGAGGGCCGGGGACTGGTCTGTCTTGCAGCTACCACAGAAAGGCTAAGAGAGCTACAGATACATCCGATGGTCAATGATAATACTGATAGAAAGGAAACTGCATTTACGGTTTCCATAGATGCAAGAGAAGGGACAACAACGGGAATATCTGCCCATGACCGGGCACGCACCATAATCAAATTCCTAGATCCGGAAGCAAAGCCGGAGGACTTTACCCGCCCGGGCCACATATTTCCACTCCGTGCAAGGGGAGGAGGTGTGCTCAAACGAGCGGGCCACACAGAAGCAGCTGTGGATCTGGCAAGGCTGGCAGGTCTGTATCCGGCAGGTGTGATATGTGAGATAATCAATGAGGATGGCACTATGGCAAGGCTCCCACAGCTCAAGGAGTTCGCCAAGAAGCACAAACTTAAGATAATAACAATCAGGGATCTAATTGATTACAGGATAAGGCACGGCGAAACATACATAGGCGAGGACAGGGAACCCCTGATAGAAAGAGTTGCTGAAGCAAAGCTGCCGACCAAATATGGTAATTTTGAGATGATTGTGTATCGGTCGGTGGTTGAGGACAAAGATCATATAGCCCTTGTCAAGGGAAACATTCGGGGAAAGAAAAACGTTCTGGTGCGGGTTCACTCAGAATGCCTCACTGGGGATTTGTTTGGTTCTCTCAGATGTGATTGTGGCGATCAGCTTCATGAGGCAATGAAGAGAATAGAGAGAGAGGGGCAGGGAGTTATACTTTACATGCGGCAGGAGGGAAGGGGCATTGGCCTAAGAAACAAAATAAAGGCTTATGGTTTGCAGGACAGGGGATTGGACACTGTAGAGGCAAACAGCGTCCTTGGATTCAAGGATGATTTACGTGACTATGGTATCGGCGCACAAATACTGAGAGACCTAGGCCTGACAAGCATACGCCTGATGACAAACAATCCGCGCAAGATAGTCGGTCTAGAGGGATATGGGCTGAAGGTAACCGGAAGAGAACCAATATATGTGCCGACAAATCCGCACAATAAAGCATACATCAAGACAAAGAGGGAGAAGCTGGGACACTTTGAGGAGTGATGTTGCATATGGAATTGTGAATTGTATGTTGTGAAAATTATTTATGCCTCTATTATTTATATGCCATTCCATTTTTTCCTTTTTAATTCTTCCACAGAAAAGATAATGCTGTTTCTAGGATGAATATTGCCAAGATTTTTCTAAGATGAGGATAGGATTGGTTGACACGACCTTCGCTCGTGTGGATATGGCTTCCTATGCGAGAAGAGAAATTGAGGAGAACTACCCAGATGTCACGATAGTGAGAAGAACTGTCCCGGGCGTGAAAGACCTGCCCGTGGAGTGTAAGATTCTTCTGGATGAGGGCTGCGATATCGTCATGGCTTTCGGCATGCCGGGCAAAGAGCCAATAGACAAGCAGTGCGCGCATGAGGCAAGCCTGGGTATAATTCAGGCACAGCTGATGACAAATAAGCACATAATTGAAGTCTTTGTCTATGAGGATGAAGGGAAGGATGAAAAAGATTTGCTGGAAATCTGTAAGAACCGCGCCATCAAACATGCGCGCAATGCCATGCATCTGATTTTTAAACCGGAAAGCCTTAGAAAACGGGCCGCCTCCGGTGCACGACAGGGCCGGAGGGATGTTGGAGGGATAGGGAAAACTGGTGGTCAGTAAGCTCTTGAATATGAGGGATACAATCTTTATTTTAATTCAATCAAAAACTAATTATAGGGGTTTCTAAAATGACGAATCTTGGTATAGTGGTTTCTGAATTCAACTCTGACATAACCAATGCCATGCTGAAAAGGGCAGAGGAGCACGCCAAATTATTAGGGGCAAAGGTCGTTGAGGTTGCAACCGTTCCGGGATCATATGACATTCCAATAATGGTCAAAAAGCTGCTTCAGAAGAAAGAGATAAATGCTGTTGTGGCCTTGGGCGCAATAATCGAGGGTGATACAGAACATGATGAGATGATAGCCAGCCAGCTTGCCAGAAAGCTGATGGATTTGTCTCTTGAATATGAGAAGCCCGTTGGGTTAGGAGTCAGCGGACCCGGCCAGACACGCGCACAGGCAATGGCAAGGATAGATGAGTATGCCAAGAGGGGTGTGGAAGCTGCTGTCAAACTTTCAAGGAATGTTCAATAACTGGAGGAGATTATGGAAAATGATTTTATGATCGGTGAGGCGCTGGTTGGCGAAGGCAACGAAATAGCACATGTTGACTTGACCATAGGCAAGAAAAATGGGCCTGTAGGTACGGCCTTCCTGAATGGTATGACACAGCCATCACAGGGTCATACCCCCCTCCTTGCAGTCATAAGGCCAAACCTGATACCCAAGCCGGCAACGTTGATAATACCAAAAGTTACTGTAAGAAATTTAGAGGATGCCAATAAGATATTCGGTCCGGCGCAAGCAGCTGTCGCAAAGGCTGTTGCCGATGCTGTGCAGGAAGGAGTTATTCCTGAGGAATATGCTGAGGATTACGTTATAATAGCATCCATATTCATACACCCGGAGGCTGAAGACTACGAAAAGATATACAGATACAACTACTCTGCCACTAAGCTGGCAATCAAGAGGGCTCTTGAAGGTTATCCAAGTCTGAAGAAGATAAACTTTGAGAAAGACCGCTCAACACATGTGATAGCAGGAGTCAAGATGACGAGATTGTGGAGACCGCCTTATCTACAAATAGCTATAGACATCACGAACATGGGTGCAATTAAGCGGGTCATTGAGCAGATACCAAGAAACGATACTGTCATATTGGAGGCTGGGACTCCATTCATAAAGGAATGGGGAGTCAGGGGAATCAAAGAACTGAGAAAGCTCAGACCTGAGGTATTCATCGTTGCGGATTTGAAGACCTTAGATGTTGGAAGGGTCGAAGTAGATCTTGCATATAACCAAGGGGCTGATGCAGTAGTAGTCTCTGGACTATCAACGAAAGAGACGATAAACAATGTTGTCTACGAAGCCCACAGGATGGGTATCTATGCCTATATAGACATGATGAATGTGGCCGATCCGAAGGGTGTGCTAAAGGGACTCAGGGAACAGCCGGATGTTGTCATACTGCACCGTAATGTTGATACTGGCAGGGGAAAGGAAAACCAAGCTGAGGACGTTCGTTGGAAGCTTATTAAGGAGATCAAAAGCGAGATTTCTGATAAGATACTCTTTGCTGTTGCAGGAGGTATAAATCCAAAAACTGCCAAGCAGGCGCTAATAAACGGAGCGGATATCCTCATAGTCGGCAGATACATAACCCAGTCCAAAGATCCGGAGAGGTCAGCCAGAGAGCTCCTAGCACTTCTTGGGGAGGATACAGATCTCTATAGAACCCACTGGGAATAGTTTATAATGAAGAAGGTTTTGCTGTATCTGGATACGAACAAGGTAGCCAATCCCTTTGACCCTCTTCTAGCCTTGGATGGCGACTATGATGCGGTTCTCCCATATGCCAGTGTGACAGAGGAGAATGTAGAATACATAATCCACAATGCTATATTTGCGCGTAGTGATGAAGGCAGGAAGAACACAGTTATCATGGTGGGTGGCAGTCTGGATGAGTCAGAGAAGATTTTTCAAAAACTTAGGCGTATGCTGCGCACACCATTTGAGATGTCGGTCATATTCGACCCGAATGGAGCCTGCACTACTGCTGCAGCCACTATTGCAAAGATAGAAAAACTTATAGGTAACATTAGAGGTAAGAGAATCACAATTCTGGCGGGCACAGGACCTATTGGCCAGATATCTGCACTTCTCCTGAGAAATCTCGGAGGAGAAGTAACCATAACCTCTAGGAGCAAGGATAAGGCGGTGAGGACTGCCAACCGGCTCTCTGATGATGTAAGAGGTAGTGTCATAGGACTACAAGGAGCAACACCAGATGAGAGAGTAAAGGCTTGCAGGAATGCTGACATAATCCTTGCTACAGGGGCCAAGGGCACACAGCTCCTAGACTCAGAAGCTCTTGGAAAACTGAAGCCCAAGATAGTTGCTGATGTAAACGCCATCCAGCCTTATGGTATAGAAGAAATAAAGCCGGACATGGATGGTGATGATATCCGGGGGACAAAGGGTCTGGGGCCCTGCACAATAGGCGATCTAAAGAATCTGGTCGAAAAGGAGATGCTCAAAAAGGCGCTTGAGGAAACCAAGTTCTTTGATTACAACGATGCTCTGATTCTTGCAAGGGAACTCTCCAGATCTAGATAAAAAATTTATGCTATCTTATACTATTCCCTCAAGTATCTCGCCTATCCTGTCCTCAATTCCAAAGAGCATTAGGTGAATCCCCCCGAATCCTCTCTCCTTCACACTATGTGCGAGCTTGTTCGCAAGACGGATGCCATCATCCACTGTTCTGACAGACTTCGCAACCTCTTGAGATATGGATATTCCGGGTATGTTTTTATTGAAGTATTCAACATGTCCGGGAGCAAGTGGGAAGATACCAACAAGTATTTTCTTCCGGTTCTTCCTGACCACCTCATTCTCCAAGTGATCCAAATCAAAAGTCATCTGGGTTTGTATGAAATCTACGTACTTCAGCTTCTTCTCAAGCTTTATCTGCTCGGGTTCATTTGGCTGTGCCATGGGATTGTAGGCAGCACCTACATTCATCTCGAAACCCTTGAACCTCTTGGGCATTTCTCTCTTGATAAGCCTAAGGAGGCTGACAGAATCAAATTCATAGACGGGCTTAGCGTCTTGTGGATAGTCGCCGGTTATTGCCAGCACATTATTTATGCCCAGTAGTTTTGCACCAAGCAGATCGTTGATTATCGCAGTCTTGTTTCTGTCCCGGGCGCAGATCTGGAGAACCGGCTCAAATCCATTCTGTTTGAGGATATATGAAGCCACAAGTGAGGATAGTTGTGGTATGCCAAGTGGTGAGTCTATAACGTTCAGGGCATCCACATATGGTCTGAATTTCTCAGCCTTTTTTAGAAACAATTCTGATACAGCTGCCTCAGGCTCGACCTCTCCCGTTACTATGAACTTCCTGCCAAGTTTGTCAGCAAAGGTCATAATTCCCTCCTCAGGCTGTCAGGATTTCGCTCCCAAGCTGCAACAAAAATACACTTTTTGTCTGGATAGACCTCACAATGGCCGTTCTTGTATCCGCCGCACGGCCCATTCTTCAAAAACTTGGGGCATCCCTTGACAGTTTCCATCTTCATGACCCTCCTTTCGCATCCTCATGGAGATGCGTGGAACGAAGTGAAGGCATGTTAAGGTTGGCGCTGATAGCTTAATAATACAATCAGAATATTATTATTTGGAGTCATATAAATATAGAGTCGTATAAATGTCTTGTTGGCCGTGGTGAATATTGAATCTACCTCTTCGCCTTCATGGCTTTATATAAACAGCGTTACATCCGACTCGGCAGCCTCCTTGATGTATGTTCCGACTGCCCCATATTGATCTATGAGCTTTCTGTCGAGATCCTCAGGCCTGCAGCCCATGACCTCCATGGTCATGTCACAGGCAATTATTTTCCCCCCAAGCTCCCTGAAGTCTCTGATAAGTTTCTCAAGAGAAGCGACATTGGCTGCCTTCATCTTTCTCTTCATGAACCATCTGCCCAAGCCAAGCAAGTTCATCTTAGACAGGGGGCCACCAGAGAGCTGACCCTTCCTGAGTCGTTGTAAGCCCCAGAAAGTGAAGTATATTGAACATTTCATGCCCATGGAGAGGGCACCCGTTCCTATTATGAGTGCACTGTATACCTTGTCGTAATCTCCTGAATGCAGAACTATTGTAACCTTCTTCATTTTTGTATTAGTATCCTCCAGTTATTGTCAGGACCCTCGACCTTGAGTAACTTCAGCCCCATGGCTTTAGCTGCCATGGGAATCTCCCTCTTTGAGGCAGGGTGTGTTCCAACAATTTCCATTACTTGTCCTTTTTTGGCCAAGTTTATCGCCTTTCTCGTCTCAATCAGGGGTATGGGACATGTTTCATTAATGCAGTCCACAAGTATATCGGGCATATATTTCTAGGCGGAGGCTGTAGAAAAATAGTTAGAAAAATGATATATCAACTACCGTCGAATAACCAATAGTTGATTAGTTGGTGCTATTGACGCTGTTGATGCAGTTGGTGCTAAAAACAATTGGGTTCTTTGGTCTACTCTATGTCTTTATGTGGATACATCCCACAGGACAGACGTCCGCTGCCTCCTTGTTGCATCCAACCTCATCCAGCTCTGTCTTTTTTGGATGAGACTTTCCATCGGAACCCATCTCCCAGTTGTCACACACTGCTGCACAGGCTCCACATCCAATACAGTCCTCTATTACATGCTCTATTTTCACCATTTTGAACTCCGCGTTATTTTGTTGATTTGGTTTAAAAAGCCTTTGGTTTTTTGCACCGCTTTTTACACTACTTGGGATCTATATGTATAAAGACGTCATCCACGAATGGTATCTCCTTAACCAAGGTTTCAACCTTCTTACCTATTTCGTGCGCATCCTCCATGTTACATGTTTTGTCCACTTCCACATGCACTTGGACATGTATATAATTCCCAACGTAATGGGCACGGAGCTCATGAATCCCCAAAACCCCGTTTATACCTGTTACTTTTCTATAGATTTCATCCAACAATTCCTTGTTTGGGGATTTGCCCATGAGATAGTCTATGTTCTCGGCGCCTATCCTGTAACCAGAACGAATTACGAACAGACCTATGAGTATGGCTGCATAGCAGTCTAGGTTAGTGAAACCAAGAGCAGGCCCAGAAAAGCCAAGAAGGGCGACGGATGATATCAGAATATCATTTCGGGAGTCAACCGAACTTGCATGCAGGGCCGGGCTGCCTATCCTAGCAGCAATCCTCCCAAGGTAGAGCCACATTCCTGCCTTAACTCCCATGCTGACCAAGAGAATCGCAATTCCAAAGAGGTTGAAGATATGAAACCTTGTGGCAATAAGCCCCATGAGCCCTTCCTTTATTATTTCAAAACCCAATATTCCGGCCAGTATTGATATGAGAAGGGCGGCTATGGGCTCTGCCCTGTGATGGCCAAATGGGTGTCCTTCATCAGCCTTTTTGTGGGATATCTTTACAGCTATGAAGACAGCAACAGAGTAAACCGTATCAGAAAAGGAATTAAGGGCGTCTGAGAACATGGCCAGACTTCCTGTCAAAAGACCTCCAAGAAACTTTATGATGAATAAAAATGTGTTAAAGATTATTCCTATTATTGTGGCCCGTCTGCCTGGATTAGTCATAGTCTATTTTCATGTTTGATGATTAAAGACTTTCTCTTTTTAACCGATTAGCGCTAAATTAAGTGATGGATTTCTCTAATTATGATGCCCTTCTGGATAGGGCCTATGCACAGCTTCCGGAGAAGACCAAAACGACAGTCCGCTTCGAGATGCCGCAGGTAGAGGTGTTCTTTGAGGGTAACAAAACCATTCTGAAAAATTTCAGCCAAGTGGCCAAGATGCTGAATCGCAATGAGGAACACTTACAGAAATATTTGACAAAGGATCTTGGAGCATATTCAATGGTTATGGGAGAACGCCTAGTATTTAACAAGAAACTTTTTGGTAAGAAAATTGGTGATGGTGTAAAAAAATATGTCAGGGAGTATGTCCTGTGTCCACAGTGTGGAAAACCCGACACTATTTTTACCACTCTGGAAGGCGTCAGAATACTCAAATGTGAGGCCTGTGGAGGGTGGAAACCCCTGAAGAATATTTAGATACCAGATATCTGGATAATCGAGATGAGGGATATAGCTGTTAAGGTGCATGAGAGTGAAAAGGGAAGGATCATTGGTGCTTGTGATATAGAGTTACTTGGCCGTAGCCTCAATGAGGGTGAGCTGACAGTGCATATTTCAGAAGAGTTCTATTTTGGCCGGCATGCCACTCCAGAAGAAATCATTGAGCTGCTGGATAAATGTCTGAGTGCCAACCTGATCGGCAAGAGGGTTGTTGGAGCATATTGCAAGGCAAATCCGGATGCCGAAAATCATATTATGTTTGTAGATGGCGTCCCCCACCTACAGATATATAGACTATGAATTTGTCTTTTTATACGGCCAACCGTTATTAATTCATGGTATTCCATGACACTCTTAGACCCATAGACAAAGGCATAACGAAGACTGTACTGATAGCTCTGGCCATCATTATAGTCGCTGTGGGTGTTGCAATATTTGCACTTAGTACAATCCTAAGTTCTGTTGATGTCGAGCCGGTAGTCTACGGTTTGGTGGTTATATGGGTTGGGAGTCTAGCATTCTTCTATGCAGTCATAACCGAGGAACACACCATGAAAGAGATTTTCCTGCGTCAGGGATATTTCTTCACAGGACTGGTGGCTATGATATTTGGTGTCTTCTTTATTTCATTGGCGGGTTTGTCATCACCAATAGGCGATGTTTCACTGGTAGAATTTGGTCTTCTTCTGCTTGTCGGTGGGGCAGTTCTAGTCCTGCTCTCGGCCAAGAAGGCGCGGGATTACAGCAAGCGAAGTGGTTTTATAGCCATTTTTGGCAGTATTATGCTCATCATAGGCGGTGTTATGGCCGGAAGCATAAATGTGTCATACGCCGGGATCTTTATCCTTATCTTCTCAGCGGTCTGGCTTGGACTGAGGAGCAAGTGGGCAATTTGAACATCTATGCCAATTTAGACTATAGGATTTATTGTTATTTTTTGAGCTTTTTTCCATAAATTAGAATCAATGTGTCCAAGAAATCGAAGGGATAAAGTACGGACAACCCGGCCGGGGTTTCTTACAAGGGTTAGCAGGCGCTTAGGCATATGGCGGTTTGCCCGGCTGGATGAGGCTCATCTTCCGGACAGGAGATATAGGCCGGAATGGGACGTGAAGGGTGGAAAATCGCCACGGATGCATTACATAAAGGCACAAAAAATGACTGAGCGGTTATTAAGGGAAAATCCAAGACTCCGGGAGCTCAAAGAGATTTGGAGTGAATACCAGAAAACCGGCAATCCCGTAGCCGGAATGGACCGGTTGAAGACTTTCATTGAAAGAGTCAGAGGAGACGGGCTGAGAGTTGAGATGGTTCCAGAAGGGCATGTAGAAGAGGGTCTTGTGCACATCGATCCGAAGAAGGGGAGACTGGCCGGAACGGCAAGAGACTATGCGAAGGCCAGAAACCAAGGCACGGTTTTGGGGGATGGCATATATATCGAGAAGCCTATTAGAAGTGAGGGCTTTGAGAGATTCTTCAGGACATTCGCCCATGAATATGGGACATATATCCTTAGAAATATCTTCCGGGGAAAGAGAAATATTCCACATTATGGAGATACCTATCTCTACATAACCCACTACCTTGATGAGAGTCTCATGCCGCCAAAAAAAGAGTAATTTTTGTCTTTAGACATTTGCATATCGCTATGACAAGTGGAGGGGAAAGGCAAAAGGCCAGTGGAATTGTAATCCAGCTAGACAAGAGCCGGTTGGAAAGCTGGCCCGAAGGCAGGAGAATACAGGAATGTTTCCACTTAGTTTTGGAACGTATCAGAAAGGGAAACAATATTGAATTTTGGGGTATATAGGCCCCGCCGGACAAATTCTCCATGGTCTGTCCATTATGTGGAGGGAAATCGGAAGTTGGTCTTTTCTGCTCAGAATGCTACCTAAGGAAGAACCTCAGGATAGAGCTGCCCGGCGTCATCGAGTTGACGAAATGCAGGGGGTGTAATGCCTTCCTCATCAAGGGCAAATGGACTAGGGGCATAACAGAAGAGGACGCCGTGATGCATGCAGTGGAAGCCGCACTCAAGACCAATATCAAGCGCTTGGATAAGGCAGGCATCATCAATATAGAAGTGGAGAAGGCCCAAAGAGGATATGAGGCCACCGTCAGGATAATAATTGGCGAATCCGAGACCAAAAAGCGGGCAAGAGTTGATATCAGGACAATCGCCTGTCCGGACTGCAGTCGGCTGGCAGGTGGATACTTTGAGGCTGTTCTGCAGCTGCGCGGTGCCGTAGGCAAAAGCATTGTTGAGCAGATAGTCAATAAGGTTGAAAGCCATAAGGACCGCTTCTCGTTCGTTGCAGACGTCAAGAAGGTGCGGGGAGGATATGACATCTATCTTGGTAGCAAGAAATCCGCAGAAAAGATAGTCAAGGTTTTTCGCGGTGATGCAGAGATAAAAAAGAGTTTCGAGCAGGTGGGTATGGATCGTCAGAGCGGCAAGACAAAGTACCGTTTTTACTACCTCATACGATTTTGAGCCTGATCTGGTTTTTAGTTGTCTGGCTTTTAAGCTTGTAAGAGCAATTTAGGGGTAATGGCATATGGAAAATCCGGCAATAAGAATAATAGTGGGCAGGGAGAAGGTCCAATCAGGGTTAAAACTCCAAATAAGGGCCAAGTGCTTGGAATAATAGAGGAACGTCTCGGAAACCGGCGCTCCAAGGTAAGATGCAGTGATGGGCATATAAGAATCTGCCGCATACCTGGACGCGTTAGGAAAAGGATGTGGACACGGGAAGGAGACATCGTTCTTGTTGAACCCTGGTCTGTCCAGACGGAAGAACGCGGTGACCTTCTCCTTACGTATAGTAAACCACAAATAGAGTGGCTGGAGAAACGGGGTTTTCTTGACTCCTTATAAGTTTTTCAGGAACTCCTCCTCTGAGAAATGCAATGTTGCAGGGACTATCAGGATGTGGGGAGGTATTCCAAATCTGTATTTTCGCAATTCTTCGGCAGTCCCGTATTTTATCAAGGCGTCACCCCCAAGCCTCGCAACACCTAGACATTTGGTATCTCTTCTGAAGATGCCCCTGTGTTCCCTGACCTCAAGATCCAGCAGTATTTCGACCGCCTCATTGACAGTCATGTACAAGTCCGTCTCGGATTTTACATCCAGAAGGAATAGAGTGTGTGCATTATGTTCCAGATTTTCAGCCAGGATATTATAGGGAGTTTTCGGGTAAAAGTTATCCTCAGGGTATGCAATAGTCGCAGTCTTGCCAAATTTGTAGATGTGTAATCCTGTCTCACCGATAGCCGAGAGGACAGATGATGCATGGACTATCTCGACATGTATCCCCTCCCCACGTGCCTCTGTAATTAGCGAAGAATGGGTTGTCGCCACGAGGGGGTCGCCCGGGACAAAAAGCGCGATGTCACTTTTCTTGGCTTCATTGATCAATTTCCGGGACTTCTCTTCCAAGTCAGAACGCTGCAGTGTAATTATCTTCTTCTTTATCCTTTCTTCCAAGGCTCTTAGGGAGCCACGCCATGGAGATGTATAGAGTTCAGCGTAAGCTCTATCACATTGTTTTGCTACTTTGATTCCCTTAAGTGTAACATCATTTTCGTCGTACAATCCAAGGCCAATGAGGTAAAGCATTTTTAATCACATCACTATTAATTAGCTTAATTAGCGGCAAAATGGACTTAAAGAAGTTTATCCGCGACATACCCGACTTCCCCAAGGAGGGGATAATCTTCAAGGACATAACACCACTCCTGCAGAACCCGCAGGCCTTCAATCAGGCCATAGTGGACATGTACAATGCAGTCAGGCACAAGAAGTTTGACTATGTTGTCTCCATGGAGGCGCGCGGTTTCATATTCGGCGCGCCGCTGGCCCTGAAGCTGGGGGCCGGATTCGTGCCGATAAGGAAGCCGGGCAAGCTGCCCTACAAGACCAGGGAGGCTGTCTGCATGAAGGAATATGGAGAAGACAAGCTGTGCATCCACGAGGATGCCCTGACCTACGGCAGCTCCGTTCTGATCGTGGACGACCTGCTTGCCACCGGAGGCACCGTCCAGACCACGGCTAAGCTGGTCGAGGAGGTGGGCGGCAGGGTGGAGCACATACTGTTTCTAATAGAGTTGTCATTCCTGAACGGCAGAGAGAAGCTGCAGGGCTACCCGATAACGTCGCTGATAACTTACTAGAGGCGCGCGTGCTCCATGGCCGAGCCGCAGCCGCAACCCCGCTCTTCGGGCAGGCTCTTGAGCACCTCGGCGATAAGCTTCTTGACCTTCTCGTTGTTCTCCCTGAATACGCGAGCCACCTCATCGGCTGTCACGGGCTTGGCGTTCGGGTCGCCCTTGACTCCGGCGTCGTAGTCTGTTATCAGAGAGATTCCTACATAGCACATCTCCTTCTCGCGGGCTAGGACAGCCTCCGGATACTGGGTCATGTTTATGACCTCCCAGCCGTTGGATGAAAACCAGTCCGACTCGGCGCGGGTTGAGAAGCGGGGACCATTGATGACTACTACGGTTCCCCTGTCATGATAAGAAATGCCCAATTTCTCGCATGCCTCGGCGGCGATTTTTCGCATCTCCGGGCAGTAGGGCTCGGCAAAGGAGACGTGCGCGACGTCCGGGCCGTGGAAGAAGGTGTCGTCGCGGTTGTGGGTCCTGTCCACCAGCTGGTCGCAGATTACGAAGTCGCCGGGCCTGATCTCCGGCTGGAGGCTGCCTGCGGCGAACGGTGCGATTATGCGCTCGACTCCCAGCTTCTTGAACGCCTCTGTGTTGGCCTTGTACGGGATCTTATGCGGGGGAAAACTGTGCTTCAGGCCGTGGCGGGGGAGGAAGGCCGCCTCCACCCCGCCTATCTTCCCCACGCTGACAGGGGCGCTGGGGGCGCCGTAGTCCGTCTTCAGTCTCCGGTCCTCTTTCTCCCCGAAGAGCTCGTAGAATCCGGAGCCGCCGAAGATTCCGATTCTAGGCATTTTTTAGTTTCTTAATCTCCTGAGGCTTAAAAATTCCCTTCTCTGTGATTATCCCAGTTATGAGCTTGGCCGGCGTCACATCAAATGCCGGGTTGCGCACCTTCACTGCCTTCGGCGCTATGCGCACACTAGAGACCTTCTTCCCGTCCCAGCCCCACATGTCTGTGATTTCCTCTTTGCCCCTCTCCTCGATGGGTATGTCCATGCCGGTCGGGCAGGAGAAATCAATCGTCGAGAATGGTGCGGCTATGTAAAACGGGATGCCGTTCTCCCTGGCCACCACCGCCTTCTCATACGTGCCTATCTTGTTGGCGATGTCGCCGTTGAGCGCGACCCTGTCCGTGCCGACTATGCACAGGTCAACCTCCCCACGCTGCATATAATGGCCCGCCGCATTGTCGGCTATGAGCGCGTGGTCTATGCCCTCTTGAACCATCTCCCAAGCCGTCAGGCGCGCGCCCTGGCAGCGGGGGCGGGTCTCGTCCACCCAGACGAAGATTTTCTTGCCATTTTGGTGGGCTACTCTTATTGGCGCAAGCGCCGTCCCGTAGTCCACGCAGGCCAGCGCGCCCGCGTTGCAGTGCGTCAGTATGCGCGCGCCATCCTCGATGAGCTGCTCGCCCACCTCGCCGATTCTTTTGCACCTCTCCGCCGAGGCGTCAGCGTAGGCGTCCGCGACCTTCTTGGGGTCGCCGCCGACATAATTCTTTTTGAAATATGCAATCGCATCGAAAAGATCATAGGCTGTTGGTCTTGAAGCTGCTAGTGTGGCAGCCGCTTCATCCAGCTCACCGGCTTCTGCGCCCTGAGCCATACCATAACATGCTGCTGCCCCTATGGCAGGTGCCCCCCGTATCACCATATCCCTTATTGCACATGCGGTATCCTTATATGTTCTGCAGGTGAAAAGCCTGAATTCATGTGGTATCACACGTTGATCTATCATGATGACCCCTTCTTCATCCATCCAGACAGACCGGTAGTCTTTTCCGTTGATTTTCATCGCTTAGTTATAGTTTTATTACTTTAATACCTTCCCTGTCTCCATATACCACAAATACAAATCCAGCTCGGCCATATCCATTCCAGCTAGTCTGGCGATTTCGGCAAGCTTCTTCTCGATTTGCAGATAAGCCTTCGATGTCATGGATTTTGGTTTTTTTACTAATCTGTATTTCTCTAGGAGATCCACTATGTGAAAGTCAATTATTGTCACATCACTATAACCGATATTTCGTAGAAAGTGGCTGGCTTCCTTCATGCCCAGACCCTTTATATTTTTGACCAGCCACTTGCGCGCTGATTTTCCATCCTGTGTTATGTGTAGCATTGACATCAGCTCATCAATTTTGCTGCGTGCTGAGATGATATAATCTGTTTTGTTATTGTAGAATCTACAGACAAGTCGGCGTATTTTTTTCTTCAGCTCGGCCTTTCCTAATGTGATAAACCCCGCACCTATCTCCCTCTGTGCACATATGCATCTCTGAGCATTGCAGTTGGCCGTGAGCAAGCAGAAACAAAGTTCCCTGAAGATTATATCCGGACTGCCATGGCCCAGCTTCCGGAACTCATGCAAGCGCTTTTGTATACCCTTTCTAATATCAGTCTTCTTCAGCTCCTGAATGTTTCTGAGCAGGTTATCTATTCCACTACTGCCCACATTTGGTTTATGCAACACGCCGGCTTTATAAGTGGGAATATTAAAAATAGTTTTTTAGCAGGGTAACATTAAATTGGATTGTTGTCATGGATGACGTTGACAGGCTGAAGAAATTTGTGAAGGAGAAGTTTGCGTGCATTCAGACGGCTCCCTCAATACGAACTGCTTTAGGTGAGGCCTTTGGTATGAAACCGGGTGAGCTCGTTGGGGGGAGAGTCGTTGCAGCACTTCATCTTCTTGGATTCAAGCGCGTCTTTGAGACGGACTTCGGAGCTGAGATCAGGGTGATGGAGGAATCGGCTGAACTCAAATGGCGCCTAGACAAGGGAGGGGAACTACCAATGATGACATCCTGCTGTCCCTCATGGGTCAATCTGTGCGTTAAGAAGTATCCGGATATAGTCCACCACCTCTCAACCTGCATGTCGCCTATGGAGATGGTCAGCTCGCTGGCCAAGAACTACTTGGTTTATGAGAGGAAGTTTGGTGACATAAGCATCAGCGCAGTCATGCCCTGCTTTGCAAAGAAGCTGGAGGCTCAGAGAGGCCATACCGATGGGGTAATAACAGCAATGGAACTAGTCGGCTGGATGAAGGAAGAAGGCATTAATCTGCCGGATCTGAAAAACGGCTTTTATGACGCTCCCTTCGGCATGACATCATCTGCAGGAACAATATATGCCTCGACTGGAGGGGTGGCGGAAGCCACACTGAGGACGTTTGCAGCTCTCTACGGCGACACTTGTCCCGGCGAACACCTATATGAGGAGAAAATAATTGCAGATGGCACACGGGAAAAGACACTCAAATGTGGAGAATACACCATCAAAGTGGCTATGGTGGAGGGAGTAAATGCTATTCAGGACTTCTGCCAAGGGATAAGGGATGGGAAATATCATGATTTCCATTTGGTGGAGATGATGTTCTGTCATGGCGGTTGCGTGGGCGGGCCGGGCATGCCCAATGCCGGTAATGATGCTTTTATAACCAGAAGGATACGCGCGCTAAGGAGATATGATGATAATGCGGTTCTTAGATCGGCCCATGAAAATCCTCTGGTTCAGGAGTTGTATAAGAACTATATTGGCAAACCTTTTAGCAAAAAATCCAGGAAGATCCTTCATGTAAAAGATTTTAAATCCATGTGGTTCTAAAATTGAGGCCCTATTGAAATGACACTCCAAAACGTGGACAGGAATGAGAATGTTGGAGCCTACATAGCTAGATACTCATATGAGACTTTGCGACTTTACGCCTATCTCCTCATCGGCTTTCTTGTACCATTTACCCTAGGTCATCCACAGGAGCTTGTTGGGATCATAGTAAATGCTACACTCATTCTTGGAGCGATTGAAATTGGCCCGGTCTGGAGGGTTGCGCCCCTTCTCTTTGCGCCCAGTCTGGGGGTCCTTGCACGTGGCCTTATCTTTGGGCCCTTCACACCGTTTCTAATCATAATGCTGCCATTCATCTGGACTGGAAACGCGATATTGGTGTTTGGGTTCCGTGAGCTCTACAGGAAGAGGAGAATAAACTATGGAATAACCCTAGGGATATCGGCCCTAGTGAAGTCAGGATTCCTGTTCCTGAGCGCATTTGTCTTGGTGTCGGCGTCCATACTCCCGGTTTTGTTTCTTACGGCAATGGGGATAACCCAACTGTTCACAGCCTTGACTGGCGGAGTACTGGCCTTCGGGCTGCACAAGTCAGGAATCACGAGGCTGGGGGGGTTTGATAGTTAAAACTGTGTTATATATAGCGGCATTGTCTAATTGGTAGGTAGTAATCGCTCTAATCCTCTTAAATCGGCATATTCAAAATGGACAAGTATAAGTGCGCTGTGTGCGGGTACATATACGATCCTGCGAAGGGGCCCCGATTCGGGGGTGGCCCTAGGGACTGCTTTTGAGGACATACCCGACGACTGGGTGTCCCAGAGAGAAAGACCTTAAGGCCGTTGACAGGCTAGCGCACAAGATTGCCGAAAAGCATAAGGATAACAAAATAAAATAAGGAAATGAATGGGTGAGAAGATGGACGAGACTATACAAAACCTTGCGAAGGCATTCATAGGCGAGAGCCAGGCGAGGAACAGGTACACAATATATGCGAAGATAGCGAAGAAGGAAGGCTACGAGCAGATATCTGAGATATTTCTGCTCACGGCCGACAACGAGCGGGAGCATGCCAAGTGGCTCTTCAGGCTGATAAACAAGCTGAAGGAGAAGAGCGGTAAGGAGTGGGACCCGATAACTGTGGAGGCTGAGGCGCCTACCACACTAGGCACCACTGCTGAGAACCTGAAGGCCGCAATCGCCGGCGAGCACTACGAGAACACGGAGATGTATCCGGATTTCGCGGCCATTGCCGAAAAGGAGGGGTTGGATGGAATCGCACATCGCCTGAGGGCCATCTCAAAGGCGGAAGAGCACCATGAAGAGCGCTATAAGAGGCTGCTGGAGCAGGTGGAGGGCAAGACCGTCTTCAAGAAGGGCAAGAAGGTCCGGTGGGTCTGCAGGAAATGCGGCTACGTGCATGAAGGCGAAGAGCCGCCTGAGAAATGCCCGTCCTGCGACCATCCGAGGGAGTACTTCGAGCTGAAGTGCGAATGCTACTGAGATGGAAAAGAAATACTGGCGCTGCACGGTCTGCAACGACATCCACGGGGGTGTGGCTCCCCCGGAGCACTGCCCCACGTGCCATGTCGACAACGCGTACGTTGAGATAGAGGAGAAGGAAGCCAAAAAGGTGCTGGGACTATGAAACCGGAAGAGCTGATAAAAGTCTGGGAAAGGTTTGTCGAGAAGAATGACTTCAAGCTTAACCCGGACAAGAGGTTCGTCGAATCGATCTGCGAGGGCGTGCTGGGCAACGAGAAGGGGTACGGCCTCAAGCTCTGCCCGTGCAGGCTGAGGGACGGAACAAAGAAGCGCGATCTTGAGCTGATATGGCCTTGCAACTTCAAGACGCACGACACTTGGAAGACGGAGGCAGGTGCTGGTGTGGTTTGTTCATAAAGAGGTGATTCAAATGACAAGAGTGAAACAAATATACAGATGTAACATTTGTGGCAATATCGTGGAGGTTCTACACGCAGGGGCTGGCGAGCTGGTCTGCTGCGGACAGCCGATGCAGCTCATGGAGGAGCAGACCGCAGACTATAAAACCGAGAAGCACGTCCCGGTCATAGAGAAGACTGCCAAGGGTGTGAAGGTTAAGGTAGGCTCGGTGCCGCACCCAATGGAAGACGAACATTACATAGAATGGATAGAAGTCATTGCAGGGGGAGAGTCATACAGGGAGTTTCTGAGCCCGGGCGACAAGCCGGAGGCGGAGTTCTGTATCCCGTTTGAGAAGATAACCAAAGCTAGGGAATACTGCAACATCCACAGGCTCTGGGCCACGGAATAGGCACGTCCTCTTTTTACCCCCAGTTTCTTGGTTATCTTTGATTATGAGGATTTAGTTGCTAGTATTTGAGAACAGATTTTGTTATTTCTCTGCCACAACTATTGGCAGTTCGAAGATTAACCCTTTTTAACCTACAAAGCTGGAAATAATATGATGTTGGAGGCAAGTCTGGAGCTGAACAAAGCCCTGAAGGGGTTTTTAGAGGTTTCCGAGTCGCTCGGGAAGCTTGAGAGGCCAAAGGTATGTACATTAGAGCCTGGGGCTAAGATAAAGGCATGCTCAGGATTTATGAAGATATATGAGCTCTGTGTCAGGGTGGATGAAACCTTAAGAGATATGATCAGACACAAGGATAGTGATGAGGTGAAACACAGCTTTGAGCGCGCAAGGGAGCTGATTGAGAATTTGACAGAAGCAGTCTCCTCTCTGAGTGATCGGGAGAGGCGTATGCTCTTGACATACATGCATCAGGAGTTCTTCCAGTATGGGAAGCACATAAAGAAACTGTTGAGTGGCCGGCCCGCCAGCAGGATATGGGGTGAAAAGGATTTTGTACGCATATCAAAGGACTTCTCAATGGCTGTAGAGGCTTTGAGGAAATCGGCAGCATTCGTGCTGCTTATAATAGCGGCGCCAGAGAAGAGCCGGGAGGAGATAGGAAGGCTCATCTGCTAGGAATCTGGTTTTAGGATAACCTTTATCGACTCCTTGGCCTCTGCCACAAGCTTGAAGCCCTCTTGAGCATCTTGCAGTGGAAGGATGTGCGTTATCAGGTCATCAACCTGTATCCTCCTGTTCTTAATAAGTTTCAAGGCCTCCTCCAGATCTCTCGGGGCTGCGCCGTAGGACGTGATTACCGCGATCTCATTCCTCCAGAAGTCGTTGACGGGGATGCTGACATCGGCGCCCGGCTCCGGGACCGCGAAGAAGAGGATTGTGCCGCCCCTGTCCGCAGACTCCAGAGCCTGCTTGACTGCCGAAAGGGCCCCGGTGCAGAGGATGACCTTGTCGGCCAGGCGCCCGCCATTGGCCTCCTTAAGCTTCTCTGTAGTGTAACTCTTTGCGTCTATCACAGCGTCTGCGCCAAACTCCTTAGCTTTGCGCAGTCGCCATTCGTTGATGTCAGTGGCTATGACCCTCGCGCCCTTGGCCTTCGCCAGCTTGACGTGCAGCAGCCCGGCGATGCCGCTTCCCAGGACAAGGGCCGTCTGGCCTTTCCCAAGCTGCGCAATCCGGTGGCCCCTGGCTACGCACGCAAGGGGCTCTATGAGCGTGCCCTCCTCATAGGACATATCATCGGGCAAGATATAGACGCCCTTCTCGACGTTTATTTTGGGGATGCGCACGTACTCGGCGAAGCCGCCCGGCTCGAAGTTGGTGGTGTGGAGGGTCTCGCAGGCAGTTTCATGACCTCCTCTGCAGTATCGGCACACTCCGCATGGAACGTGGTGGGAGACGAAGACGCGTTGGCCTGCCTCATACGGGCAGCCATCACCAACCTCCACTATCTCGCCGGTAGCTTCATGGCCCAAAACAAGGGGAGCCTTTTTGATGCGGTACCATTCCATAACATCAGAGCCACATATTCCACAGGCCCTGACCCTGAGCAGGAACTCACCCTTCCCAACTCTGGGTTTTGGCATCTCTTCTATGCGGACGTCGTCGTTCCGGTAGTAGACTGCTGCGCGCATTTGGGTTCCCGGTTTTCTGTTTTTGGTTCTCGTTGTTCTGCCCCGGTCCTCAGACCTTCTTGGCGTCCTGCTCATCCTGCCCCTCGAGCTTCTTGGTAGGTCCGCGGCCCGCTCTCTTCAGACTATTAAACAGTTGTAGCGCCTCTTTCGGTGTTGCATCCTCATGTATGAGTGCGCGCACCGCCTGTATCATGGCCACCGGGTCCTCTGACTGGAAGATGTTTCTCCCCATATCCACGCCTATGGCACCTGCCTGTATGGCATTATAAGCCATAGTCAGTGCATCCAGTTCAGCTATCTTCTTGCCACCCGCCATTACAATCGGGGCAGGACAGCTGTCAACAACTCTCTCAAACCCGTCACAATAATAGGTTTTTACAAGGTGTGCCCCATGTTCTGCGGCCATTCTGCAGGCTAGGCTGAGATATCTCGAATCTCTTGTCATATCCTTTCCCACAGCCGTTACGGCCATCGCAACCATTCCATATCTCTCACATTCATCCACCCATCTGGAGAAGTCAAGAATGGTGTCTCTCTCCCAAGGCATACCCACTGTAATGGAATACCCTATACCAACGGCATTGAGACGGATGACATCCTCTATTGATATTGTGATGCCTTCATGGAGTAGCTCCGGTCCGACTATACTGGTTCCCCCGGATGCGCGTAGCATGACCGGGACATTTGTCTTGGGATCCACACAGCTGCGAAGCATACCGCGGGTGCAGAAGAGCGTGTCGCAATACGGCAACAGGGGCTCAACTGCAGTCCTGAAGTTTTCCAATCCTGTGGTTGGTCCCAAGAAGTAGCCATGGTCCACAGCCAGCATCAGCGTCCTTCCCGTTTTGGGTTTTATTATCTTGGACAATCGATTTCGCATTCCCCAATCCATCTTTATCACATAGTTTAATATCCCGCTTTTACTCTAATGGTTTCATTTCAAAGGCCTTACAATTTCATAACCCTTGTCTATGAGCCAGTGATGAAATTCGTATGTGGTGTGAACACAATACTTCTTGCAGATGCTACGTATCCTCTCGTAGTCATCAGAATCCTTCTTGTATTTGTCCAGCTCTATTTGGATTGGGCATGAGATATCTCTGCAATATTCCCGCCTCTGGTAATCTGCATACCCCTCTATGGACATTGTAGAAAAGAGCACTATAATTGCCTTTATAGCATAAAAAATTACCTGACAGACTATCTACCTGACGGACTCAACGGCCTTTTCAATTCTTCTATGACATGTTTTGAGATTCCTACCGATGACAAGGACGCCATGTTCTTTCAATACTATGAGTCTTCTCCTCTTAAGAGCTTTGATGGCAGAAAGGGCCAGCTCCAGCGTGCCATATGGGTGGTGTCCACCTGTTTCAACAAACTGGTCATGTTTTGAAAGTATCTCCACATCGTGGAAATGGACTACTGCACCGATCCTTGGAAAGGTCTCATATATAAGCCAGTGCATCATTGTTTCTGATGAGGGTAGCATTCTGCCAACGGCCCTTACCAACCCTACATCCTCATCTACTCCGGTTACAAGAACCAGATCCCCGGCACGTATCCGACTCATGTCCTTGCCACTGGGTGTTATGACAATACCGTCTTTGACCCTCACACTAACATTACCGTTGTTGCTGTCCAGCAGTTTTCGCTTTCCAAGTCTGCTGAGCTCCTCCAGTATCTCCCTGCGCTCTTTTTCATAGCCGAAATCTACTCCTTCAAAGAGGACCTTGAACTTCACACCAGTGTATGCTTCTGTCATTATCTCGTTATTCCATACCTTATTTACAGATTGTAGTTTTTTACATGCCTCCATTAAAATAACCTGCTGGGCAATTGGGATTTTGGGTAGCAGATGGACCCTGCTGAGAAAGAAAAGCTCAAGAGGGAGCTTAAGAAGTTGCGCAAGAGGAATATGGAGAGTAAGAAGGGTAGAAAGAGTGTTAATCTCCACCTCCTGTTACTTATAATAGTCCTTCTGATAGCCCTTGTGGCAGCCACATTCTATTTCTTCTGGAAGCATAACATACTTGTAGAAGAGAATGCCAAAAGGCTTAGGATGGCCTCCAGCAGAGAAGGTGAGCTGGGGAAATGCCTTAATGACTTGGAGAATGCCCGCAAGGAGATGGATGCGCTCATGGAAGAACTTAACATAAGCTCAGCATCAAGGACATCACTCAGCATACTCTACCAGAACCTATCTGCCATAAAGGCATCATTAGAGGAAAGCCTCTCCACAACTGAAAGCAGTCTGGGAGAATGCAAGCTTCAGCTTGAAGAATCCAGAAATGAGTTGGAGGACACTATAGAAGAGCTAAATGATTACATAATACAGTTCAACTTAAAAGTACGGGAGCTCCAAAGAACAAAGGACGAATTGGACAATCTCAAGGAGGAAAGAAATGAACTGCAGGACCAGGTGGATGATTTGAACGACCGGATTCAGGAGTTGGAAGATGATCTGACAGACGCAAGAGCAACTATTGAAGATCTACAAAATCAGCTTCAGAATCTCCAGACCTGCGTTCAGGAGAACGACTGTGCTGCCTGTATATAAACATGAACGATTTTGAGAGAAAGATCAGCAGGATCCGTATGAGGATGGGGAAAATTAACCTATTCCGCTATACTGTGATGTTCATAACCCTGCTTCTCCTCAACTCTCTGCTACTGTTTCTTGCAGGAATCTGGATTTACGCCTCCCTCTTTCCTGCACTGATTATTGTAATGATTATATACCTTCTAGAGAAGAGACATGTAGATCCCCTGATTAAGATGGAAGAGGGAAATCCTGCTCTTGAGGAAAGACTCAGAGCCGCCTACGACAATCGGGGGAGGGACAATGTCATAGTACATAGTCTGATAAGAGAGGTGAATTGTGAGCTTAATGACTTAGATGAGGAAGCGTTCATCAACATGAGGCGTGTCAGCACATATGTTGGCGTTTCTGTTGTGGTCGTGTTCATCCTCTTATCCCTCTTGTTTACGGGCTTTAAAGGATTTAGCCTTGGCGCCCTTCTTGGCAGTGGTGGAGGAGGGGGTGGCGATGGTATGACCGGCGAAGGTTCTGGTACAGGTCAGGGAGGTGGTGGACTTTCCGGTCAGGGTGAAACACAATCCTCAGAGGAGACCAGCATTGGACAGGGTCCGCCAAAAGACATCTATGGGGAACCATCAATAGCCCGGATAGAAGGGCAGGATCTGGAACTGGAGATGCACCCGGAGTATGGTGAATATGGAGACTTTGACATGGATGGGAGTACAGACAGGGTTGAGGAAATACGAAGTGGTTTTATACAGGGCACAGCCACTGAGAGTTACACGGAGAACATTCCGATGGAGCTTGAAAGTATGGTAAGAAAATACTTTGAGAAGCTGACGGAGGAGGGGTGACTGAGTATTTGTGGAGTGCCAAAATTTCTGATAATCCTTCGAAAAAAACCGTCTATCAGGGATACGGATATTCGATTTATATGCGCTCACGTATTATTTAAGCATGGTGGAAGCGGAGACCTATCAGAAAGCAGGAGCCCTCTTCGAAAAAGTCATAGATAATGTTAGGAAGCGCATAATTGGGCAGGATGAAATTGTGGAGCAGATGATAATTGCTATAATAACTGGCGGCCATGCCCTGTTGGAAGGGTATCCGGGCCTTGGTAAGACTATGATGGTTAGGACTCTAGCAGAGACTATGGATCTGAAATTCAGCAGAGTGCAATGTACACCAGATCTGATGCCCTCTGATATAACCGGAACTTATGTCATAGAGGAGGACCCTAACACAGGCAAGAAAACATTTCAGTTTCAGGAGGGTCCAGTGTTCTCAAACGTGGTACTGGCTGACGAGATAAACAGGGCGACCCCCAAGACACAATCCGCCCTGTTGGAGGCCATGCAGGAGAAACAGGTAACTGTTGGTAATAAAACCTTCCCTCTTGAGATGCCCTTCTTTGTGCTGGCCACGCAGAATCCCATAGAGATGGAGGGTACATACCCCCTACCGGAAGCACAACTAGATCGCTTCTTGCTCAAGCTTATGGTAAACTACCCAAGTTTTGAGGATGAGAACAGGGTGGTTGAATTATATACAGGTGAGGAGATTCCACAGGTAGGGCGGGTACTCAACAAGGATATTATATTGGATCTTGGCCGGTTGGTCAGGATGATGCCAATTTCCAATGATTTGAGAGAGTATGTTATGAGGATAGTTGTAGCCACAAGACCCGGAAAGGAGAACAAGACTGCAAGCAGATATCTGGACTATGGAGCTTCCTCCAGAGCGGGTATTGGCATAGTTTTATCAGCCAAAGCACGTGCTCTTCTGCACGGAAACAATTTCGTGAGCAAGGCAGATATTGAAGTAATGGCTTTTCCAGTCCTGCGACATCGTCTAATCCTGAATTTTGAATCGGAAAGAGAGGGTATGACAACGGATGAGGTCATCCGGATGATAATCAGTGAGGTCAAATAGATTCTTGCATTTTAACCGATCATCCTTAAATTAAAGGGATGATAGACCTCGAATTTATAAAGCAGCTCAAGAAGCTTGATCTGCTGGCAAAAAGAAAGATAGTTAGCAGTTATGCCGGTGGTCAGCGCTCCATCAAACAGGGACGCGGAATAGAACCTATTGATTACAGGGAATACTATCCTGGTGATGACCCGAGGTTTGTTGATTGGAAGGTATACGGCCGGACAGAAAAGCTCTTTATCAAGCGCTTTGAGGAGGAAAGGAGCCTGACAACACATATCCTCGTAGATGCCAGCAATAGTATGAATTTTGGGAGTGGAAAATACAGCAAATATGATTTTGCATCAATGTTGGCAATTGGTTTTGCTTATCTTGTGACCAAAGAAAACGAGAAGTTTGCCATTAGCACCTATGCAGATGGACTCAAGGAGGTCATGCAACCAAAGCGTGGCAAGAAGCAGTTCTTCAAAGCCATTGAGGTTCTCAATGAAGAAAAACTTGGAGGGCTAACAAATCTTGAAGCGGTCGGCAGGAGATATGAGGGTCTGATAAAGAGTAGATCGCTTTGCATAATTATATCTGATTTCCTCGAGCCGATTGAAACAATACACAAGGGGCTTATGCATCTGGCCAAAAAGTCAAAGAATCTGCTAGTTATTCACTTAGCTGATCCGACTGAAAAGAAACTGGAGTGGCAGGGGGATATAAAACTATATGATCTAGAAACACAACAGATAAAGAAGATATTTTTCACTCCAAAGATGCGGCGGGAATACAGCGTAAGGTTTATGGCTCATATTGAGAAAATCAGAAAAATCTGTGATTCCATGGGTGCTGATTTTTTCTCCGTCACCACGGATGAACCGATATTTGACATATTCTTCCGGATAACACATCTCACTACCAGAGGACATGCCATATGATGCCTGAATTCGCCAATCCTTGGGCCCTGTATTTATTGCTTCTGATTATACCCATCATAATCCTGTATCTGCTCAGACCAAAACCAAGAGATATGCACGTACCGTCCCTGATGTTCATTATGCATATGGAGCGCAGAAAAAGGTTTCGCTCTTTTTTTAGGAGGATAATACGCGACCCACTTCTGATGTTGCAGCTTGCTGCCATCTCGCTGCTCGTTTTTGCTATGGCAAACCCCTTTTATATTACAAAGGAGGTAAAGGATATACGGCAGGATGTTGTGGTTGTTCTAGATGTCTCAGCCTCCATGCAGACATCTGGAAGATTCGCTCAGGCCAAGCAGACGGCCCTGTCTGTGGTAGCAGATCTCGGCATGGAGGATAGAATCTCCATAGTACTGGCCGAAAAGATACCAATAGTTTTGCTAAAACAGGGGAGTAAGCCAGAGGCACAAACCCTGCTTGAAGCAGTGAAACCCGGTGCTACCCCCACTGGTATCGGCGGTGCCATACTCCTCGCCTCTGATCTGATAAAAGACTCTGAAGTTGAGAAAAGGATAGTTGTCATATCTGATTTTTCCCACTATAGTGGTATTGACCCACTGGCTGCCCAGAAGCAGGCATTCGCGAATGGGATAGGTGTGGAGTTAATACGGGTTGGTGACAGAGCGACCAATATTGGGATAGTCAACGTGAGAAGCGGGAGAAGTTCAAACTCCTGCTTTATGGATGTGATTGTAAAAAACTATGGAAACATAGAAAGTAGTGTCCAGGCAAAATTTTTGCTGGATAACAGTGTGGTTGCTTCTGCTTCCAAAACCATAAGTGGTGGAAGCTCAGACATCTTTCAATTTTCCGCCCCATGTACGGGAGCCAGACATATGGCTATAACATCTATTTCTTCTGCAGATGATCTGAGTGTTGATAACAGGGCATATGCAGTGATAGAGGAAGTTGCTGAGTGGGATGTTCTGCTGATAAGAGAGAGGGACAGTGATGAATACATCAGGTATGCCCTTGAGTCCCTAGGAGGTATTAGTATAGATGAAACCTATCCGCCAATCTATCCGCAGTCATACAAAGGCTATGATACTGTAATATTCCAAGAATCGGAGGCACAAAACATACTGGGCGGTACCTTCTCTGAACTAGAGAAATTTGTCAGAGAGGGTGGCAACCTCATAGTTCTCGGATTTGAAGGCTTGGTTAATGTCCAGCCAGAATATTTGGGGGACATCTTACCAATTATACCAATAGAGGTATTATACGCAGGGGAAACCCCAACCAAGGTTTTTGACCACCAGATACTAAGAGACCTAGACCTAGACGAAATAATTATAAATAGATACATCTATGCTGACGAGAAGGCAGGCTCCGTCACTCCGGTAAGAATCAGAGGAATGCCCTTGATAACCTCGTGGAAACTCGGCAGTGGCAGAGTACTTTATTTGGGCATATCAGCAAATGCCAGTTGGAGTGATTTTTATCTTAAGCCTTCATTCCCCATATTCTGGTATGATGTCCTGAGATGGATAAACCAGGATGAATCGCTCATAAATGTATACAATTTCAAAACCGGTGAGCAACTGCCCCATCTGTCAGATAGTCTAATAAGAGTCAAAAAGCCATCCGGCGAAATTGTTGAGGGTGTGGATGTAGTCCTAGACGAGACCGGATTCTATGATATCGAAAATCTGGGGAAAACAATTGCAGCCAGCTTGCTAGATGAGGAGGAGTCCGATGTCAACTATCAAATTGAGACGCCTTCAGGTGATATCAGGAGGGGGTATTCAAGGGCCATAGTTAGAGAGGATGTGGTTCACCAGCTGTTCTGGCTCTTGGCCCTGATAGCCCTCTGTCTTGTAGTTGTAGAATGGTTTTACTATAAAGGGAGGGGCTCGATATGATGATGTTGTCCTTCTTCGGAATTGCATTTGAGATTCCTCTTGTCATCTTCCTGATAATACCGGCACTGCTGGCTTTTGCCTTTGCCAATCGGGATTTACTGCTCAAAAAGAAAAGGAGAAAGATCCACCTCATTGCCATAAGGTCGGCAACCATCACAGCCCTGTTCTTGGTGCTTGCCATGCCCTACACGGTTAGGGAGGAAAACATAATGCAGGAGGTGACCTCTGTCCTTATCATAGATGACAATAGTGACAGCATGGCGGTTTACAGAAGCCTCAATGGAATGGATATCAGGGAGTCTATAGAAGCAATGGTGGGTGATGTGTCAAATATTGGATTCATAAACCTGTCCACTAGAAATTACACCGCACTTGGTGATGCCATATATCAGGGTATACTTGGCTCTTCATCCAAGATGATAGACATAATACTCGCAAGTGACGGCAACAACAACAGGGGAGCGGACATCATTGATATTGCGGCCTTCGCAGCCGAAACAAACACAAGGATATTCCCCGTGTTGCCGGCTCCCACCAAGAGTGAAGTGTATATAAGCACGATAGCTGGATCCAACAGGATTCCTGTAAACTCCAAATATGCAGGGAGAGTAGTAGTCAAGAAGATCGGAAAGGAAGCAAATTATAATCTCCGCATATTCATTGATGAGGAGAAAATATTGGACACGCCGGTCATTCAGAGCACTTCAGCAAAAGAGTTTCAATTTGAGCATATATTCAACAGTAAGGGCCCCCACAATATAACTGCAAGGATATCTCCGGACTCCGAGGATATATTCTCACAAAATAATGTCTTCAGCAAGATAGTGAAGGTTGTGGAGAGACCCAGGATACTGCTAGTTAGCAGGGCAGAAGACTCGCCCCTTCGCCAGGTGCTGGATGAATTTTACAGCGTGGATGTCAGGGACAGCATGCCACAGATCCTTGATAGATACGATGGGATAGTTTTGGACAACCAGCCGGCCGGGTCCGTAGTATATCTGGATGAGCTCCGTGATTCCCTGCGCAATGGAGGGGGCCTGCTTGTGGTTGGCGGCAATAACTCATACAATGATGGCGGATATTATGGGAGTGAATTTGAGAATCTCCTGCCGGTTAGATCCAGTGAAGCACCAAGCAAAAAAGGCGAACAGATGAACGTCATCATACTGCTGGACATATCCGGCTCTACGGGTGCAATAATGTCTGGTGAGACAAAGATCGACGTGGAGAAAGCAATAGCAGTGAAGATAATCAGGGAGCTGGCCAAGAAAACCCATATAGGGATCGTGGCCTTTAACTCAGATGCCTTTGTAATCCGGTCGATACAGAAGATTGAAGATACCACTGCCTTGGAGGACAGGATATCACGACTGAGCTTTGGAGGTGGAACCTATGTGCTGGTGGGACTTATAAAAGCCAGAGATATGCTGAGGTCCGTACAGGGCTCCAGATATATAATCCTGATATCTGACGGTATAACCAACTATCCTGCCCAGGCATTCGAGGAGGCCTCCTCTATGGGGGCGGATGATCTCACTATCCATACCATAGGAGTTGGTTTTGATACAGATGCCGCCTTCATGAGGGGCCTCGCACTTCGTGGCAATGGGATATATTTCGAACCGACAGAAACCGAAAGGATAAAGATAATCTTTGGCGAGTTAGATGAGGGCGGGCAGGAAGAAGGGAGATTCAGCATGATTTTAACGGATACTCATCACTTCATAACCAGGGGGATGGGCAGCACCAACATCTCAATACATGAGTTTAACAGGATGACAAAAAAGTCCAGCGCACGGGTGCTGGCCACTACACAGGATATGCAACCACTTCTGACTGTATGGAGGTTTGGACTTGGCAGGGTTGTAAGCTTGGCAGTAGATGATGGATCGGAATGGGCCACCAGTCTCTATACTGAAGGCAACTCAAAGCTGGTCTCATCAATGATAAACTGGATAGTCGGGGATCCGGACATGGAAGAGGGACTCCACATAGATTGTACTGATACGCGTGTAGGAGAGGAGACTCCTGTTATAATCTCCGCAGAGGCTGAATACCCCGCCGTGAGTATGGGTGGGGAGGACATCAGTCTGGGCCGCCTTGACGAAAAAAAATATTTCTTCACTTATTATCCGGAACGCCCGGGATTTGAAACAGTCCAATCTGACGGAAAATCCTGCATTATGGCTGTTAACTATCCTGAGGAATACAGCGAATTTGAGGTAAAGAGAGATTTACTGGCAGCCCTAGCAAACATAACCAAGGGAAAGATGTATCATCTCGACAATATGGCTGAACTGATCAACGACCTCTCCAGGCAGGTGAGAACGGAGTCCACAGGTGTGGAGACAAAAAAGATCAACATGCAGCTCTGGTTTACGTTTGTTGCAATCATGTTATTCTCCATAGATGTTATCATAAGGAGGGTGGGTGAAATAAGGAAGAAGTAGAAAAAGATATAAGGTTTAAGTCCCAAACTAAACAAAATAGGGTATGACATTGCTTCTTAAGGGTTGTAGATTCCTGGTCACACAGGATTTGAAAAAGCGGATATTGGAGAGAGCTGATATCCTGATAGAAGGAACCCATATCGTCAAAATAGGGAAGAATCTGAAGGGAGACCGGACAATAGACTGTTCTAGATCTCTGGTTATGCCGGGATTGATTAACACACATACTCATATATCCATGGCAACATTTCGTGGGGTTGCAGATGACGTCAGGCTGGAGGAGTTTCTGAAAAAGACATACAGCATAGACTCAAAACTCAAGAAGAAGGACATTTATATGGGTGCATTATTGGGTTGTCTAGAATCCATAAAATTCGGAACAACATGTTTTAACGACTTATATTATTGGGAAGATGAAATAGCCAAAGCAGCACTTGAGCTGGGATTGCGCGCAAATTTGGCATGGGCAGTTCTCGACAAGGATAAGACTACCCAGAAAGGCGATCCGGTTGATAACTGTGATTCATTTATCAGAAGATGGAAAGGTAAATCCGATCTGATTGTTCCTGAAGTGGGTGTACAGGGAGTCTATGCTGCCTCAGCTGAGACTTATACGCGCGCAAAAGAGCTATCCGAAAAGCACAACGTTGGAATACATACCCATCTCTCTGAAACGCGCGAGGAGGTCTATGACAATGTCAGGCGCTGTGGAAAGCGTCCAGTGGAGTGGTTGGATGGACTGGGTTTTCTGAACGAGCGTTTGACTGCAGCACACTGTGTGTGGATGACCAAAAGAGAGATGGATATTATTGCAAACCATGGTGTGAACCCGTCACATAACCCCACATCAAATCTCAAGCTCGCAAGTGGCGGTTTGTGTCCGGTCCCGGAGCTGCTTGAGCGGGGCGTGAACGTTACCCTCGGAACGGACAGCTGCGCGTCCAATAACAATCTGGACTTGTTCAAGGAGATGAAGCTGGCTGCTCTTCTCCATAAGAATTCCAAGTGGGATGCAAGTCTTGTCCCAGCACAAACAGCGCTCGATATGGCTACAATTAATGGAGCAAAGGCCCTTGGCATAAATGCGGGCTCATTAGAGGAGGGCAAGCTGGCCGATATTATAATTATTAATCTGGATAAACCAAATCTCATACCAATGAGGAATGTGGTAAGCAATATTGTTTATTCCATGAATGGCAGTGATGTGGATACAAGCATAATAAACGGCAAGGTTGTCATGCTTGGCCATCAGGTGGAGAAGGAATTTAAGATAATTGAGAGACTAACTTAGCGAGAAACCAACTTAGCCATGAAATCCCAAGTGAAGTTCCCGGAGCTCACTGAGAAGGGCAGGCTCAAGATAGAGTGGGCCAGGGAGCACATGCCCGTTCTCGGTCTTGTGAGGAAGAGGTTCAAGAAGGAAAAACCACTGGAGGGGGTAAGGGTCGCTATGGCCCTCCATGTCGAACCAAAGACCTGTGTTCTTGCAATGGTGTTAAGAGATGGTGGTGCCAAGGTTGCGATAACAGGCTGCAATCCCCTGACTACACAGGATGATGCAGCGGCGGCCCTGGCTGAAGAAGAGGATATTACAGTCCGTTGCTGGAATGGGGAAACAGTAGACGAGTATTACACCAACCTCAATAGTATTCTGAATTGCAAGCCGAATATCACTATAGACGATGGCTGCGATCTAGTGTCACTTGTGCATACCAAGAGGACGGACCTTCTAAAAGATATAATCGGTGGCTGTGAGGAAACTACAACTGGAATAAACAGGCTCAGGGTCATGGAGAGGAAGGGTATTCTCAAGTACCCAATGATAGATGTCAATGATGCCTACACGAAACACATGTTTGACAATAGATATGGCACAGGACAATCAACCATTGATGGTGTTTTATCAGCTACGAACCTTCTCCTTGCCGGCAAGAATCTTGTTGTTTGTGGTTATGGCTGGTGTGGTAAAGGTATAGCAATGCGTGCGAAAGGAATGGGTTGTAAAGTCATAGTGACGGAGGTGGATGAAATCCGGGCTCTTGAGGCACATATGGATGGCTTCCAAGTGATGACTCTGAAGGAAGCGGCCAGATTGGGTGATGTGTTCATATCTGCTACTGGAAACAAGTATGTCATAAGGGGGGAGCATATGAAGCTCATGAAGGATGGTGCAATCCTGGCGAATGCCGGACACTTTGACAATGAGATAGAGAAGAGCTATTTGGAAGGTGGTAAGAAGCGGCACATCAGAGAGAACGTCGAAGAGTTTACAGTTGATGGGAAAAAGCTGTATCTCCTAGCCGACGGAAGGCTAGTGAACCTGGTTGCAGGGCAGGGACATCCAGCCGAAATAATGGATATGTCATTTGCCAACCAAGCACTGGCCACGGAGTTTTTGGTCAGGAATAAGGGCAAGCTGGAGCCGAAGGTCTACCGCATGCCGGAGGAGATAGACCGAAGCATCGCGAGGCTAAAGCTGAAGAGCCTAGGCATAAGCATCGACCGGCTCACCGACGAGCAGAATGCCTACCTGAATGAGTGGAAAGAGGGGACGTGAGGTTTTATGCTTTGCTACTCAAATAAATAAAATGCCTAAGAGGGGAATACCAAAAAAGGCCCGAGACCATATAAAACTTATCTGCCCTAAATGCGGTACTATGATTACGGTCACTAGAAGGCCTGGCATAAGAAGTGCGAAGTGCCCGGGAAAGGGATGTGGGGAGAGGATAAGAATCCCCAAGAGATAAGCCTTTCTATTTTTATCAGAAAGCCCCTTAAGTTAAGCGATGAAAGCCATCCTCGTCATAATGGACGGTCTGGGTGACCGGCCGATAAAGGAATTCGGCGGTAAAACGCCCCTTGAGTATGCCCAAACTCCCAACCTCGACGCATTAGCAAAGCGTGGTGTATGTGGCATTATGGATCCCATAAAGCCGGGGATAACTCCTGGAAGTGATACAGCACATCTCTCCATCTTTGGACTTGATCCCCACAAGTACTATCATGGAAGGGGGCCAATAGAAGCCTGTGGTGCTGGAGTGAGGCTCGAACATGGCGACATTGCCTTCCGTGCCAATATGGGGACTGTTGATGATAACATGGTTGTCATAGACCGCCGGGCAGGTAGGATCGAAAGTACTGTGGAACTCTGTAAAGAGCTGGACGGTCTGAAGATTGACGGCGTGCAGATAATCCTAAAGCCCAGTACGTGGTATCGTGCTGCCCTTGTCCTGCGTGGGAGGGGAATAAGCGACAAGGTAACAGGTAACGATTCAAAGAAGACCAATGTCGTCGTTCAGGAAGTCAGACCATTGGATGACTCAAAGGAAGCGAAAAAGACAGCAAATGTCCTCAACAAGCTGACAAGGATTTCTCATGAGAGATTAGAGAGTTTGGAACTGAACAGAAAGAGGATTGAGGAGGGCAAACTCCCAGCCAATATTTTGCTATTCAGAGGTGGGGGGCAGTATGTACCTGTCCCAACCATCAAAGAGAGATATGGTATGAGGTGTGCCTGTATAGCTACTGGACTTTATAGAGGCATAGGTGCCTTTCTTGGAATGGAGTTGATAGACGTCCCCGGAGCTACCGGCAGGTATGACTCCGATTTTTCTGCGAAAACAAGGAGAGCTGTAGAGATAATCGATGAATATGATTTTATCTTCATTCATATGAAGCCCGCAGACTCAGCTGGTGAGGATGGAAATCCGGAGCTGAAGGTAGAAATGATTGAAAGGATGGATGAGGCTATGGGCGAGCTGCTGGATTTTGATGGTCTTGTGGTATCAACAGCAGACCACAGCACTCCTTGTGAGCTGAAGAAGCATTCCTATGAGCCTGTCCCGATAGTCATTGCTGGGCCGGGAATAGTGATGGATGATGTAAAGAGATTTGGTGAGCGCTCCTGTTCCAAAGGCGGCTTGCACAGGATTCGTGGCCTTGATCTGATGCCCATAATTGCCAGTCACACAGGTTTCTCAAAGCTCTATGGGGCCTAAAGCCTAATCCGTCTCTATCTCAAACCTGAACCATAGGGCTACTTCCGCGTCAAGCGTCTTTGGATTCCATCTCATCGGGTGGATAAATATGTCATCTCCCACTATCTCATAGAACTCGGTTGGTATGAAAGAATCCAGCTCTGGTGAGTTATAGACCCTCCATGTCTTGAGTTTCCCGGGCCATCTGGCGGTCTGCATGCCTGCCAGCCTTATATCATCTATGTCATCATCAGAGGTTGTTGTCTTGTCCTCCCGGCCGTTTTGGTCAGTTGCAACCAGCCTGTTGCCGTTGATCTCTAGAGAGATCCTTATTTGGGGTCCAGTCCAGATGCAGGCGTCCAAACCCATACTCTTTTTGATACACTTTCCACCATTCCAGCCCGACTCACTTGTATCTGGAATCTGGATGTCAAATATATTATTGTTATTGGTTGCCCTAAAACCGGGTACAACAATATCTAGATAATAAAGGCTGGTGTCCTCTCTTGTCAGCTGGAAATAGGTATAGGTCTCGCCTCCCTGCGGAGGTACTACAAATTTGTTGGAGTACCAGTGGGTATTGAAGTGATAAGTGCTCTGAAGTTTGAAGTCCTTGGAAACATCCTCCACAAGCTGCCTTCTAACCTCTATTTCTTCACCCTCCCTGTTGTTCTCTTCATTCCTTTCGTCTATCATGTTGTCAGGATCGATAACAAGTCTCAGTGCATGCTGCCCAACCTGGTCCTCGGTTGGAGTCCATTCGAATGTCAAATCCATCGTTTCATCAGCGGCTATGCTGACTGTTTTGGTGGCCACTGGTGTATCCCCAAGGAAAAGGGCAACTGTCACATTGGTCGTGTTGTAATCCCCTTTGTTCTTGACAGAGGTAGTGATTGTCAATCTCTCGCCCACAAAAACCCTGCCACTGACAACATTGAAGGAGCGTATGTCCAAATCCGGTTTGGTAACCAGTGGTGGCTCTTCCTCTTGGGGCGTCGGTCCAGCTGATGTTCCGCTTGTGTTATCGGCTATCTGCTCCGTGTAGGTCTGTCGGCCCCCCCACATAACAAGTTCTATGCTGATTATGGTTATGGTAATGACCACTATTATGGATATTATCAACATATCTCTTCTACACCTATCCCGTCGCTTTGCGACCGACAGTTTGGAAAAGCGGTTATTGCGTCCAAATCTCAGATAGTTGCTTATGCCTGTTGAACCGCCTTCAAGCTGCCTCCGCAGGCTTCTAAGACTCATTCTATAGCCTTCCAGAATAGAACTGCCATCAACACAAATACCGGTAACCAGAGAAGGAGGACATTGCCAATCTGCATGAGATAGATGGCATACAGCTCCCCTGCTATAAATATCAAAAGTAGAAATATCAGGAATGCTGTAAGAAGATCCGTAAAGAGCTTTCTGAGCTCATCCCAGAAGCTGGTTTTGCTCTTTTCGTCAGCCATATTCAAAAAATAAAAGCGTGTAATATGAAGCACGTTCTAAAAAAAGAAGGGAGAAAGGGGCAGGAGAAGGAGAAGGAAGAATTAAATGGGCGAATAAAACCCTTCCTATTGGTTTTTATACTAGTAACATGAAAAATATAGAGCATAAGCACAGATGGGGGTTGATAATGCTCTTTTGTAAGTTCTATAGAACTGTGCTTGCATTAAAAAGTTACATGGGTGAACAAAATGGCTGAAAAGAGATATTATGTGCTAAGAAAGGGTGGGAAGGACACCAACCACGTATACACCGGAAAGGGGCCACATCAGGCTGCCTTGAAGGCCGCAACCGACGGTTATACCTCAATAGAGCTTAGGGAGAGAGGTGGTAAGAGAAAGAAGGGCATGGTGAAAATCCACGTCTTCTCCGGCAGCAGGGAGAAAGTGGATGCTCCTGCCGACAGGCCATCATGGCTACCAGCGAAGGTCTGGAAGCCAAAGGTCTCGAAAAAGGGTATCAAGTGGGAGAAGCTCTGATACTCCCTTATAAGCCCCCGGGCGGGGCCGTTTTTTCTTTCTTTTCTTTGTTGTTTTCTTTCTTGTTTTTTGTTTGTTTTCCTTGTATTCTTTGGTTTTTTGGTTTTGTTTTTTACTTTTCTCTTTTTTCATCTTTTTCATCTTGCCCCTCCAGTCCGTCTCTCCGGACAAATGCTGCTTGAATATCTACTCCTCCTCCTGCTTGGCATTCTGGCAGGGATAGCTGCCGGACTGCTTCCTGGATTGCATGTAAACAATATAGGCGCTATCGCACTTTCAGCTCTCCCCGTCCTCACAATAAGCCCGGTCGCATTTGCAATCTTCCTCACCGCCATGGCTACTACACAAACCTTCATAGATTTTCTACCGTCTATATTCTTGGGTGTTCCAGATGAGGACACCGTCCTCTCATTGCTACCCTCCCACAGGCTCTTGCTTGAGGGCAGGGGTATGGAGGCTGTAAGGATAACAGGTACAGCCAGCCTCTATGGGGTAGTAATATCACTTGTTCTATTGCCGGCAGCATTCCTGTTGGTCCCACCTCTCTATTCGGCAGTCAGATCGGCAATAGTCCCAATACTGCTGCTCGCCATTGCCTACCTGATACTACGCGAGGGCAGGGTTGAGAAAATCTTGTGGGCCACAAGCACATTCCTTATATCCGGTTATCTGGGATGGACCTGTCTGAACATTCCAGCAATTTCAACCAGCCGTGTATTCCTGCCGATGTTTTCCGGAATGTTTGGGCTAAGCACACTGATAATGGGTATAAAGACGAAGATACAATCCTATCCGCAAGATGTTGATGCAAAGGTAAAACTCGGACCCGGTAGTATATGGAAAAATTCCTTCCTTGGCTCGATTGGCGGTCTCTTGGTGGGGCTATTGCCCGCAATGTCGCCGTCACAGATTGGGATAATTCTTCAGGAAATCACGGCCCTGAAGGAGAGGGCCAAGGAATCACTCGAGAACCTACACATACGCAGGTTTCTGACAACAGTGGCCTCCCTGAATACGGCAGATGCCATGTTCTCTATTTTTGCGCTTCACCTTATGAATAATCCGAGGAGTGGAATCAGCGTCATATTACAGGATTTATTCGGCCAGATAGATGCTGGCCTGCTTTTTCTGCTCTGTGGCGTCATGCTTATATCAGGTCTGATAGCCTACATGGCTCATATATACCTCGGCCGGAAGTTTTCAACAATGGCAGGGGAGGTGGATTTTCGCAAGCTTTCAGCAACTGGATTCTGCTTCATAGCAATTATGGTGTTCACAATGAGCGGAGCCTTTGGCATTGCTATAGCCATAGTCTCAACCATGATAGGGTTGGTGCCCGTCCTGACAGGGGTTTCCCGGACCCATTGTATGGGATGTCTTTTATTGCCAAGCCTCCTGTTTTTTATGGGGATTTAAATTCATTGAAATCCTAATTTCACCATGGATAGTCAAACGCTCAGGAATATACAACAGAATCTTGCAACAACCAACATCCGACCGGTTTATGCAGATGAGGTGCTGGTTGCTCATACCATAAAAGCTGGAAAAAATGCAAAGGGCAAGGTTTCGAAAGAGGCCCATCTCCACTTGGTGTTTATAGATATGACTACACAAAAACCCGTGGACAAGGTGGTACTGTCGCCCATAACGGCAATGGGGCTGCACAAGGCCCTTGGCGATTCCTTGGTGAAGATAGATAAGGAATTAAGGAGCAAGAGGGTTGAGAAAGGTAAAAAGGTAGACACAGATTATATCAGATGAGCTATCAGAATATCCATTACATCTTATAAATCCTTTTTAAATATTAACACTTTAATAAAAAGCCAATACCCAAAAATGGATGGCCCAAAATCCGTAGCCAGTCTTATTGTGATTTTGCTGCTCATTATAGCTTCAATACCTTACTCAATTGCTGAATGGGTGGCTGTTGGAATGGCTCCAAAAAAGGCTGGAGTCTATAACGTCATAATAAAGGCCACATATGAGGGCATCACTGAAACATATCCGCTCCAGCTTGTGGTCAATAATACCAGATATCCGCTAGATGGTCTTACAGTAGAGCCCGTATATCCGCTTCCAAGGAGGCCGCCCATAGTGCTGAAATATGACATCAAACTCAATGATTCCTATGACTTTGACATGATATACAACAATCTGGTCCTCTACTTCTCCTCCGGAAAATCGGTATTGAAGTCTGAAGAAGGGGCTCTGACGCTGTCATCCGAGGGTTTCTGGTATGCAAACGTTACAGTTCCGTTCAAGGGAGACTACCGGGCAGTCGTTTCTATCATTGTAGAGAAGAACGGGAGGAGATTTGGGGGGGATTTTGTGAGCTATTTTAGATCAGATGAGCCCTCATCCGATCTGGTATTAAGACACTCTATTGAGAGGAGAATACTCATACCATCCGAGCCCTTTGAGGTCTTCCTAGAAGCAGAATTTGAGGGAACACCGCTACAGTATCTTGAGATATTCAAGGCTAATTTGTACGGAGTTCTAAAAGATCTTACTTGGGATAGACAGGATCAGGCCTATGATGCCACATTTACAGCGCCTGCTGATGAGGGGATATACCTCATGAGTGTCTATGCCGAAGGGCAGGATATGTTAATGCAGGATAAGATATATATTGCAGACATCTCCAGAGCCAAGTCAGCCAGATGCCCATTAACTGTTGATTCGCCAACTGGCTGTGATGACATGAGGGATGTTAGGAAGTGTGTCTATGACTACAGAAGTGGCCTGGCACCACTAACAGAACAGCAGCTTATCACATGCTTTGAAGATGCCACGGGCGGTCTGATATATGGCTCAGTAATCTGCAACGAAAATGCAAAAGGTGACTTCGACGGAGATGGACAAAGAGATGAGGCCGATCTTGAGATCTTTGAGAATATGATACTTCCGCTCACACAGAGCGCTAGGAGAGATTATATTGACTGTGCTGATTATGATTTGGATGAAGATGTTGACAAACAGGACCTGGAATGTCTTACCAATGTCGTAGCAGGCAAGTGGTTCGGTGACGAGAATGGTGGTATCTGCTTTGATGCAGTCTATGATTCGGCTCTGAAGTGTGACCTCGACGGAGATGGTTTCATTAACAAGGGGGCTTCAGGTGGTAGGACAAGTGCTGCAACTGCACCGGCGGCAAGGAGGGATAGTGAAATTCTCCAGAAGCTGATAGATGCTGCTGATCAGGGCATTGAGATGCCGGCTGAGATACTTGAGACATGCGATTTCAACCAGGATGGCAGGCTGAATCTGGAGGACAGAAACTGCATGAATTATTTCTCTGGCATGGACCTAGACAATCCGGAAACATTGCTCTCAGGACAGACCATACCAGACAAGTGTATGAAGATCTACAGGCTGGACCATTGCCAAGGGATAAGAGGGGATATAAACGGGGATCTTGAAATTGACACACTTGATGAGATACTTATGATGCTGATAGAGGCCAAACAGGTGGCCAGTTATGACATGGAATGTGCTGATGTCAACAAAGACGGGCTGATAACGGCAGAAGACATAATGTGCGTCAAGTCATATACTGTTGGTGACAGAGACCATTATTTCATCTGTATAGGCTGTGATGAGAATCTGCCACAAGAGTATCGTCATGAGGCGGAGATATGCAATGATGGCTATGATAACAACTGTGATGGATTGATTGACCGTACCAGTATCGGAGGAGATGACTTCTGCTCCTGCAATGAGAATACGCCATGCTGGTATGTCCAAGACGCCGATGGTGGTGCAAGCCCGGGTATAGATGATGGGAATGTCAAGGTATGTAGGAAGCTTAGCTGGGCGGGGGGCGGTACAGCTGAGGGAGGTGATAGTGTAGCTGGTTACAGATGGGTTTCCCCAAGTGAGCTGGAGTGCAATCAGGGCAGGGAATGCCAGAGTATGGAATGTGCTAACACAGAGTTTGTATGCATCTTTGACGGCATGACCTATGAGTGGTATGATGATCCGGCCAAGGTGCCGCCGGAAACCGATGACCCGAATGCCCAGCCCAAGGTATGTGATGACGGCCACGACAATGACTGCCGATGTGGGGATGTGAAGTGTGCTGAGTTTGAAGAAGCCAGCATGTTTACCAGCTGGCAGTTCTGGATAGGGGCACTTGCCGGATTTGGACTGTCAGTTATTTTACCACCAGCATATCTCATATGGATCTCAGCAGGCTCTTCTTTCCTTGGAGCTTTCTGCAAGAGCCCGGATATGAGAGCTATAATGTCCGGGATGGCTATAGGTATAGCTGTTGGCAACATGGTCAACGCGCATAGCCTGGTTGCGAAACCCGGAGAAACATCCGTAGGCTGGAGAGACATCGGAAAAGCGTCAGTGAAGGATGTGTATCCAAAAGTTTGGGACCAGATAATCCACACCTATGCTAGGAAGACCCTCGGACACGTGATAACCGGTGCAGTCGCCGGAATCGCAGCCATGCAAGCCAGTAAGTTCTTTGCCGAGAAGAAGGGTGATTGGAAGCACTACAGGGAGGAGTGTTAGGGATTTCAGTCCAAGCCTTCCCTTTTTAAGCCCATGATGCCATCAAAGTGTTTGTCGTCGGACACTATGGCATCGACTCCGAGCCTCATGGCTACGGCGATGTGGGTGGCATCTCGCGGTTTTAGGTGGGATAATTAACATTTGTCTCCCGCGCAGTCGGGGCTCAGCAGACCCTCCAGAACACGCTGCATCCCGCCCTTGACGGCCGGAAGATAGACATAGACCATTGTTCTCCCGAAGGTGGCGGAGCCTATGGAGAACTCCCTGTCTTTATATATCTCGAACTCGAAGGGAGCATAGGTGTAGAGCTCCGCGCCCGGGCCGGCGATGTTGGTGAGCATGACCCGGTTTGAGTCGTCTATAAGGGTCTCAGTCAGGTTGTACCTGACCTCTGACTCATAAATCAGGGGGAAGAAGTTCTTCGCGAAATCCAGAACGGGCGCTGCCGCTCCTCCGGAGAACATTGTGGCAAGCGCGGCGGCCGCGACCTGTATGGTGTAGACTATCACCGATTCCACGGAATCGCCGCATACGCCCTTGTCCCTGTCCCTGAAGGTGGGGTAAAAATAGCAGAACCTCCCGAACGCCTCCCCCTTGTCGTATTCGACCGTGAAGGTGTCAAGCCTGCTGAAGACGTCATATCCCAGCTCCTGCGCCTCCAGGTCTTCCGCTGCTTTGGCCAGCTGGTCCGCTTTCTCCCTGCGCTCCAGCTGCTCCTCAAGAGTAGCAGCGGTCCTGCTGACGGCTGTGAGGGTCTTCACAATGTAGTCCCTGATTTCCATCAGCGCCTCGTTCATGTCCATGACCAGGCTTATGGAGCCCCTGCACCTGCATTCGCAGGTCCTTATGGAATATGGGAAATAGTCGCACTCCCTCCCCTTCCTGGTCTCCCAGCACTTCTTGCACATCTCTATGCGGGTGCCCGTCCTCCGGTCGTTGAGGCATTCATAGCTCTCGCCGCCAAATGGGCAGCGGAAGTAGTCGCACTTGTGGTAGCATACTTCGCCCTCCTCGCACCTCCTGTTGTCGTCGCAATCGCCTGTCGGTCCCTCGCAGTAGACATCCTGTATCTGCTCCTTGGTCAGCTGGTTGTTCAGTATGTACTCTAACTCCTCCAGGCTGTTTATCGAGTCCCTGCAGTAATCCTCCGTTTCTTCGAGCCCGTATTTCTCCTCATTTTTCTCGAAGTTTTTCTCAATTCCGTCTGCGGTACTGACATCGTCGGTATGCTCTTCCCTTGCGGCATCGATTATCCTCCTGCAGCCGTCGCCGTCGACCTCGGCCATGCCATTGAGCAGGCTCTCGATCAGCTCGCTCGCCTCTTCCCTGAACTCGTCGCATGTCAGCCGGTCCAGCCTCATATCACCTATGGCTTCTTCCCGACATTCGCTCTTGCTCACATCTCTCCTGCGGCATCTTTTGTATAGCTTCTTGCATATTCGCTTGCAATTACGGAAGAACCAGCCCCTATTTCCCCAGAGTCTTTCACACTCCTGTTCACACAAATCCCGCGCCTCGCCGCAGGACTTGCACTCCTCATATTCGCTTGTGTCAAAGTCCTCGAGCCAGTCATCGATGTCGTCCAGGAGGTCCTCGTATTTCTCCTCCTGATCTTTGAGGTAGTCAACTCGCCTTTCCAGTTCTTCAATGTCATATATTGCCCGGCAGTCATCCCGCTGGCTGCCCGTGAGATTGCCGCAGACCTCTTCCTCGATCTCGCCCATGCGGTAGTTGTTGCTTATGGCTTTCTGCGCTTTTTCCTTGTCCTCAGGGCTCATGTCGAACCCTGCTGGCAGGAAAGACGGCTCTGACAGATGCTGCCACTCCGCGAACCATGTCGCCGCGGGGACCGCGCCGATGTCCAGGGCTGATTTGACATCCTTACTGAACTCTTTTATTGTGTCCAAATCGCCGAACAGCAGGGTGGCTATTGGGTCGAAGTCGTAGTGGGCCTCCTTCAGCAGCGGGCCGCTTTTGGCCAGATAGGCGCTCATGTATGCACGCGCATATATGGCTGCGCTGAATGTCCAGCTCACAGTGTCATAATAGCTCTGATGGAAGTCCCAGGCGCGCTCGTACATGTCTTTCAGCCTTACTCTCAGCGGGATGGTGATGTTGCTGTCGAAGAGTTTCGTCTCCCACCCATGGTAGCGATTGGTCGATGTCATGGGGAGCCTTACCACGCCCAAAAGGCCGTCTTCGGACTCTCTAATCCCGATGTCGCCGGAAGTAACTTCCCCCAGGGTTATGTTTATGCCTTCATCGAAGATGAAAGTGCTGTGGTGCCCGTCCGAGAAGTCGGCAAGTTTGGGCATTTCCTTCTTGAATCCCCGGGAGACGTAATCAGATATGTTGTCCAGAATCAGATCCCATCCATCTTCCCTTGAATGGTTCAGGAACGGGTTTACAGTGCCGTCCCCTATCTTCCCCACCCTAACTATGGCCTCGTGAAAGAGATTCTTCAGGGAGGAAGAGGCCAGCATGCGGACGTTCTCGACTGCCATGTTAATCCTCAGCCATGATAGCCGGTCTATATGGGCTTTGTATGCCTTGTCCCCCTGAGCATTCCACTGTATGGTCAGGGCTATAACCATTATAACCAACAGCAGCCCAAGTGTAGTGTAAAGTGGATAGAACCCTTTCTTGTTCAGCCGCGCCATATCTTCACCTCCACTTCCCCATTCTCAAGCCTATCGCTCACGAGAACAGTCACCGGGCCGCCATAGGACAATGCAGCCTCCGGCGGCCTAGGACCGAACTCCCACGACTCCAAACCCGCACTTATTTTCGCCCAGAAGCGGTATTCTATCGGGCCGACTATGCCGGTGAGGTTCGAAGCAGACTCATGAATGTCTTTTATTCTTCTTTCATCCAGAACCTTTGAGCCGTAGGAGCGGGAGACCTCTGTCTGGAAAATTTCTCCAGAAAGCGTCTCGACTAGCCTCTTGCCTGTGTCGTGGATATCATCCAGGGCCGACTCTGTGAGCTGCCCCAATGATATGCTCAAAAATATTATCATCAACGCTATGGCCGCGATGAAGGCCATGATTGCCATTGGCAAATCTTCGAGCCCCTGGGGGCCCAGCTGTCCTCTTCTGTTCAAGAGCATTTTGAGCGCTCCAGGTATATTCTCCCCCTATACTTTGTTATGCAAATATAAGGCGACCGCTCCCCAAGTAGCTTCAGCATGCCAAAGGAGCTGTGGGACATCGGAATCGAGAGGGATGCCCCGCCCACAACCTCCCGCGAGCCGCTGTGAGTCCGCACGATTATGCCGGCTGTTTCCCCGCTCTTGTTCAAAACTTCGACAGAATAGTCCTCCCCGTCAATATTGTCCGGAAGCCGATGCTCGAGATTCATGGCGCCTGCAGAATTATAAGTGTCCGTTATCAGGTTTTTCAAATCCCTTGCGACCTGGTTGGCCCCGTCTGACTGCGCGCCCGCGCTGGCGAAGGAATACACCATCAGCATCATGAGCATTATACCAGTGAAAACCAATAGACTCCCCATCTTCCCCCAAGTCCAAACCAGCCATCCTCTTTTGTTCATCTCCATACGGTCAGTGTCATGCTCCCCCTCGAGCCGTCGGCCAGATAGTAGTATTTTGCGATCCCTTGCCGGCCTGTGGGCTCAGATTCCGGGTTCACCTCCAGAATAGGCTCGCAGCAGTCTCTCAGCTCAAACTTGTAATCATAGCCAGCAAGGAGTTCATCGAGCCTCCTCTCGATTTCCTCAGCCACTATCGCCCTCATGTCTGCTCTGGCAGACAGCAGCGTCCCAATGATTATCGATTTAAGCGCATCGCTCTGGTTGTAGTCGAACTTCCCAGCGCTCAGGTTTATGGTATAATCAGAGATGCTAGTCGTTTTGGTGTGGATTACATCGAATTCGTAGGTCTGGTTGGACCAGCTCAGATTCCCGTAATGGAACTCCACCCGCGCCGAGATCGGCCTTTTGACTCTTCTCTCCCGGACCATATTGCGCGCAGTTATCTCAGGCGTCAGGTTGCGCACCTCGGTCCAGTTCCGCTCGGCTATGGAGACTAGGCCCTCCTCAACCCGCCCTCTTACAAAACTGCCATCATAGGTGCGGTAATGGGTGGACTCAAGATAATCGGGCGTTTCGAATATGTAGTCGATGCCCTCCAAATAATCGCTCTTTTGCTTGTGAGGCACGTCATCGCCCCATACCTCCATCCTTATGCCGAGACGGCCAGATGGAGTCAGATAGACTCTAATCCCAAATACAAGCTCGTGGTAGGGGGCTTCCACAGTAACATTGTTCTTGGGATTAAGTGGCGAGTGAGGCAAGAGCAGCACATTCTCCGACTCGTTTTTCACTCCTTCCGCCTCTTTGAGGCCGTCATCCATAAAATCATAATCTGGCAGCATGTCCCCCAAGTCCCTGTCGCGCATCAGCAGGAGAGCCGAGGCGCTTATCATCGCTCTGGCTTCGTCCGTGACTATGAGATTGTCTCCAGCTATGGACGAGTGAGCGAGCATCTGCTCTATAGTCATGGCCTCGGACCTGACCTCCACAGGAAAGAGCTCCAGGAAGGAGACCCTGCTGTCCAGCCCAGTTTCTATGTAAGTCAGCAGGGAGTTGGCTGTCTCCTTCAGGCCTGAAAGCGCGCATCTTAGCTCCTTGAGCTTTTTCACTAGGCGAATTCCGTCCAACGCCTCTATTCCGTCCATGCCAAGGAGTCTGGACAGCGAGGTTATATTTTCCATTGAACTTTCGATGTCATCCCTCAAAGCACTCAGGAACAGGTCTGTCGTCTCTTCACACTCACTGCCCCTCTCCCCATATCCGGGCAGATAATCCGCCAGATGAGCCAGCGTGTCGCATGGGGAGCTCTTTTCAGATTCCGCGTCAGATAATCCCTCACTGATAACAGAGCCAACAAGTCCATCCAGGTAGAGCAGATAGCCGGATATTCCATCCAAGCGGGATTTCACATAGAGGAAATAGGGGTCGTTGGAGCTTATCTGGGCGGGGCGGCCCATTCTGGCCTCTTGAAGGGTTTCATCCAGCACCTCTATGGCCGAGTCAACATATCTCATAAGCTTCCGGATGTCCTCGGAGAAGTCAGCTTCCACCGGCCGCATGGAGATGGGCTGTATAGTTTTTATCTTTATCTCGCCTCCGCTGCTCTGCACCAGTGAACTCAGGGCTCTTACAGCCACTTCATTGATATTCTCATTCTCTTCTATGAATCCCCTAGAGGCGCTCGAGCGTGAGGCCTGGATGAAGAGATAGGAAAGCGCGAGTATGGATATGCTCACGAATATCGCCAGGTCCAGGGCGGGAGCCTGACCCCTATTTCCGGTAAACGACGACCTTCCCATCTTCAGCATGATATGTCAACAGCAGGTCATGGTCTCCGGGGGGCAGAAGAGGGGGCTCAGCCGACACCTCAACTCCCCGGATGACCAAGGGCTCTGAGAGCAGGGTCGAATTCATGAGAGTGCCGTTTGCGAATTGCGCGTCGGACAATACGGATATCCGGCCATCGATTTCTATGGCATAGCCCTCCGGGACAGATACCGATATCCTCTCTGAAGAGCCGTCGTAGCCAAGGCTCGCCAGCTTGGCCAGTTTATAGATGTCAGTGGCAGCCTGTATAGCAGTCTGTCTCTCGTTGCCCTCGACGAAGGTCGCCATAACGTTTATCCCTATCCAGGTTACCATCATTATCACCGCGACAGCCGCCAGCACCATGAACGGCGTGTCCTCGACACCGACGCCCTTTCGCTTCATTCGTAGTTGATTATTCTCACCGCATTGCCCTGGGTGAAGTTCAACAGCCCGTGCCCCGCTTCTTCAGACACTGCGTCCGCTCTCTTCGGCCCCAGAGCGAAGGTGGCCAGAAGAGAGAAGACGGCAAGCGCTATCAACATAGCCGCGGCTATCTTCAGGACCTCCGAGGATATGCCCCTACGATTTGTTTTCAAGGCCATCAGAATCCGGCCGTTTTGTTGGCTATTTTGGCGGAGAAGTCCTCCAGCGCACCGGCCGTGGCGTTGAGCGATACCTGACCCGAGTCGCGAACCTCTGAGAAGAAGACCGCAAAAATCGAGAGCAGGGCCGCGACGACGATTATCGCCATAGTGAGCCTGAAGACCTCCTGGGTAATGCCTTTTTGCTTCATCTTTGTAGATATGCCATGCTCTTGTTGAGGCTAGCTCTCCTCGCGCCTTCTATGCTGCTAACACTAGCGTTCGCAGAGTCTGCGAGCTCGCTGAAGTTGGCGGCGAGCAGGAAAAAGACTGCTGTCGCCACAATCACTGCTACCGCTAGCTTGAAGACAGCAGTATGCATCTCTCACTTCCCTGGCCCGACACCACTGCAGTCGCCTGTGACCAGGCAGTTCGTTGAGTCTTCTACCGTCTCACTCGCAGTCGTCGCGCCGGTCGCGATGTCGCCTGCGCCGGTCCACGCAGAGCCCATCATGTAGGCTACTACAGCCAGCACCGCGGCGATAACTATCACCACCAGAGCCAGCTTAAACACAGAATCCGTTTGACCTCTCTTGTTTTTCATCAAACCCATTTTTCCTCCCGAGGCGGACGGGAGACTCGGAGCCGGAAATAGGGTTGATATTATAGCCTGTTCAGAGAGTAATAGTTGCCGGGGGGAAAGATTATTCATGGGAGATAATGCCCGAGGCCGGATTTCCTCAGTCCTTTCTCTGCATTTTTTTTATGGCGATTATTCGGGTCCCTGAGAATCTGACCCGTCAACTGCCGTGTGACAGAGCCATCAGGCCTCTTAATCTCCGAGACAAATTCAAGACCATGTGGGGTGTAGGCTATCAGACCTTCTTTCTCATTCGTATCTACGCGTATGACCGGCAGGCTGACAGTTCCAGTCCCCGGATGGATTATCTCAGCCTCACGCCATGTCAGCATGGAATCGGGTCTGGCAGCCTGCTTAATCACACTTTTGGCGGTTCCTGTGCCAAGGGGGCACCTATAATGGACACAATATGGCCAATCCGATGGGAGAGATGAAATACCCCTTTCATGGGCATCAGCTATCTCCTGTCTAGCTAAATGGAAATTTCTTACCCTGCAGTTGTGTGGAGCCTTGCAGTTCTCGCAAACTGGATGCCCTCCAGGCGGCTTTGCTCTAGGAGGTTTTGGCATGCTATTTTAGTTTTAGAAAGAATTAAAGCTATAAGAAAGAATTAGAGCTATAGATAATACCCCTCAAGAATCCTGAAGAACTCGTTATAATCCTTCAGGTTCCGGAGCACGAGTTCGGGGGTGCTGCTCCCGGCCGTGTTCACGGTAATGGTCCCGGTTCCGAAGAGCCTGTTCAGCGGCCCCTGGCGCTTGTTTATATGGTCTATCTTGGAGAAGACTACTGACTTCTGGCTTTTGTACAGGAGTCCCCAGGACGCAATCAGCCTATAAGGCTCTAGGTAGAAGGTTATCTTGGTTATCTGCAGGGCGCGTATTACGAGGCATATCACTTCAATCACAAGCAATGCGGGCACATAATGGAGAGGCAACATGCCCATGAAAAGCATATAAAAGGCAGCGATGTCCACGATTATCAGGAAGAGTAGAAAGCCGAAAATTGTGTTGAGGACGTGCGGCTTGGAAGAGGCTATGACATCCTTGGGTATGTCGGCCGATCCGGATATTATCTTTTTCATCTCCTCAGAATCCGGCTTTTTTGTGAAGGCCAGGTCTATCACCTCGTCCAGGCCCGCGATGGCAGGCACGTAGTTGACCGAGAAGCCGTGGGTGACTATGGATCTCTTCTTGCCCTCCTGCCGGACGTACTCGCCGGCTATGTTGAACCTGACGGTGCCCTTGTCCGAGAAGGCGTATCGCTTGGTCTCGTTATCCTTGATGTCGTCGTAGAGGGCGAATATGTCCGTCTTGTTGATTACGCCCCTCTTGGCATGAATGTAGTTCTTGTGGAAGTAGAGTTTGGATGTGGCATAGAATAGCGAAAGATAGATTATATACACGACAGTTATGACCAGAAGCAGTATGGCGATTAGCATGAAGACTGTTTCATTGAGCCCCAAGTAAACCAGAATGGAGAGCAGCCCGATGAATATGCTCATGAGAGGGAGATTCGCCTTGAACAGCTCGCCTATCGAGAACTCGGACTGGGTGGCGTAGATGAGCTCTTCGTCGGATATGCCGACCTTTGCGAGTATGCTGCGCTTCAGCTCCTCGGAGCTCGGTATGTTGATGAAGCGCATGTCGCTGGTCGCGCCTATGGACATTATAATGACGGAAAATGTGCCGAACATGCGGTCTAATATTCCCTCGTTGAACTGTATGCCGGTCACTTTCTCGTTAGAGAATTCCAAATCTGTGGTGTGCAGGAACATGTATCTTGATGCGAAGCTCTTGGATTTGATGGAGAATCTGTTGGCAGATATGCGTATGCTGGCCAGTATGAAAGCAATTATGTATACCGGGATGGAAAAGATCACACCTATGATGAAAAGGCCGGGGATTGTGAACATGGTTATTAGTGCGGCAGATATCATGGTGGAGATTATCATCGCCTCACCCATCGCGCGTCGATAATCCACACGCAGCTCTTTTTCAAAACTAGTGTCGACCGAGAGCTCGCTCCTTTCCGACTCTATCGCCAGCCGGGGCGTTTCCCTTATCTTGCTTTTCTCCCCAATCAAAGACTCGCTCCCCTGTATCAGATTGCTTATGTCCTTCTCCATCTGGAGGCCGTTGGAGATGTTCTTGAAATGTATCTCCTGGCCAGTCCCCTGGCAACTGACCGTCACATCGTAGAGGTTGAACAGCCTGTCGACAAAGGACTGTGTGGTGTTGGAATCGGAGAGGTTCTCTATGGGGAGGAAAGAGTCGACTTTTGTGAGAAAGCCCTCGTCATAGACTATCATGCCTCCATATATCCAATAGTCGCGGTTTATAAGATCGAGATAATGCACTATTGCAAGGAAGAACAATATCAGGAGTATGGTTAGTAGCAGCATTATGCCGAGTATTCCAACACCTGTGATAAACACCGCAATAAAACCAAACCCATAGACTCCTATGAAAAAGAGGACGAAGAGGACTATTCCGAGAGTCTCGAGAAGGGCGGCGATGTGCGCTGGTTTCTCATGCCGGATTAATTTGCTATCGTCCATGGAAAATCCGACGTCTTTCATCATATTCTGGACGAGCTGGTATAGGGCTCTCGGCTCGTCTACGGACATCGCGCGCACTTCGGCTCCTGCGGCGCCGGCTGCCTCTATGATCACATGGCCTGTTCCGAAGAGCTTGTTCTCTATGAAAGGCCGGACCAGCATGACGTGGGTGATGTTCCTCACCGTCAGTTCTGTGCGAGTGTTGAAGAGGATTCCGCCAGTCTCGTAGACGATTTTATCCCTCATGAAAACGTATCTTGTTTTACCATAAGCTACCGACCTTGAAGCGAAGCGAAGTAGAATGACAAGGCCCATCGCCACCAGAACCAAAAGGAGGACAGATCCTGAAAGAAAGCCCGGGGCTAAGAGCACAAGCAGCAGGAATATCGTCATCAGGATTACTGCGGTCTTCAGGGACGGATAATACACGAAGGCGATTTTATTCGGCTTCAGCTCGAGTGTGTCCATCTGGTTTTGTAGATTAATGGGAGTGTATTAAAAAAGAGAGTAGTGCGGGGGACGCGATTCGAACGCGCGCAGGCCTAAGCCACAGGATTTCTTTGACCCTTCCGGCAAATCGTTTCTTTCCGCCGGCGCTTTCTTTTTGAAAGAAAGGGCCGCTTAAGTCCTGCCCGTTTGACCAGACTCCGGCACCCCCGCAAGAGTGCAAAGGCTGGCAATATTGAGCCTAAGGGATTAAAAACCGGCTTATCCCAACTTCGCAGCTATCGCATCGCCCATGTCGCTGCAAGTAGCCTTCCCGCCAAGGTCCTTGGTCCTCACCTTCCCTTCCTTTATGACATCTTCAATTGCCCTGACGATGCGCTTTGCAGCCTCTTCCTCACCAATTTCATCCAGCATCATGGCACCTGCCCATATGGTAGCTATGGGATTCGCCCTGTTCATACCCTTGTACTTCGGCGCAGAGCCGTGGATTGGCTCGAACATGCTGATGCCGTCCGGGTTTATGTTCCCGCCCGGTGCCAGACCCAGCCCTCCCTGTATCATGGCACCCAGATCTGTTATTATGTCTCCGAACATGTTGGGAGTCACAACTACCTGGAACCACTCCGGATTCTTGACGAACCACATGGTTATGGCATCAACGAAATTGAACTCATGCTCAATGTTTGGATACTCCCTGCTTATTCTCTCGACGATGCCTCTCCAGAAGTTGTAAACATAACTCAGGACATTGGCCTTGTCCACAGCCGTAACGCGGGTCTTGCCCTTCTTCTTGGCCAGCTCAAATGCATACCTTATCACCCTTTCGGCGCCCTTCTCGCTGAGGACGCCTATCTGGTATGCTATCTCGCTACCATCCACATCGATATCCAATCCAAACTTTACTGAGTAGAGCGACCTTAGGACCTCAAGTTCCTGTTTGTTTTTTCCGATTTTGGCCCTGTTGCCTATCCCGACATAGAAATCTTCGGTGTTCTCTCTCACTACGTCGAAGTTTATGTGCTCCGGGCCCTTGCCTCTCAGGGGGCACCACACGCCCTCCAGAAGCCTTATGGGGCGCAGGTTTATGTATTGGTCAAAGTGGAAGCGCAGAGCCAGCAGTATGCCCTTCTCCAGTACGCCGGGTTCACACCTCGGATCTCCAAGAGCTCCAAGGTATATGGCATCACTCTTTTCCAGCTCCTTGAAAGTGTCTTCACTCACCAGCTCTCCGGTTTCCAGATAGTGGTCAGCACCCAGCGGGAAGTCGATCCAGTCTATTTCGAAGTTCTCCAGCTCGGAGACGCGGTCAAGGACCTTCCTCCCCTCTGCCACAATCTCTGGCCCTATGCCGTCCCCGGGTATTGATGCAATTTTGTAGGTCATTTTATGCTTTTAATAAAATCATCGACAGTCATTATCTTCATGCCCATGTTCTCCATGTCGCGCATGTTGGCGTCGTGGATTTCCTTGGTCTTCGAGCCGATTGCATCCGTCAGCAGTACCACATCGTAGTCCAGCGCCAGCGCGTCCACGGCCGTGGCGCGTATGCAGTTTGGGGATTGTATGCCGGCCAGCACTATCTTCCCGACGCCAGCCCTCCGCAGGAGTGAGTCCAGGTTCGTGTAGAAGAATGCGCTGAAGCGAGTCTTCGGCAGGATCGTCTCGCCCTCTCTGGGTTTCAGCTGCTCGACTATCTCCGAGCCCTCCGTCTTTTCAACGGCGTAGGGCGTTTTCCTGAACATCTCGTAGCGGAACTTTTCAACATCGCTCCCGTCTGCGCGGTGGACCCTCTTGACGTGGAATATCGGCAGGCCGGCCTTTCTGGAAGCCTCCAGGGCCCTTTTTATCTTGGGGACCACTTCCACGGCCCCGGGGATTCTCATGGCTCCGCCTGCCTCGACGAAGTCCTTCTGCATGTCCACAATCATCAGCGCAGTCTTCATTTTTTCCCGTCCAGCTCCTTCTTGACATGGGGCAGCAGGCCCCCGTCCTCGACTATCTTCATCATGAAGTCGGGCAGGGGCTCCGAGTCCAGCTCGACTCCCTTCGCTCTGACCTTGCCGGCCGCTATGTCTATCTCCACCTCGTCGCCCGTCTTTATCTTCTTGGATGCTCCCGGGCAAATGACTGGGAACAGCCCGTAGTTGACGCAATTGGAGAAGAATATGCGCGCGAAGGAGTCGGCTATGACCGCTTTTATGCCGTTGCCGGTCAGGGCCCAAACCGCGTGCTCCCTAGAGCTCCCGCAGCCGAAATTCTTGCCGGCCACGACTATCCTGATGTTGTTATCCCTGACTTTCCCTGGGAAGTCCTCGTCTATGAACTCCATGGCGTGCTCGGCCAGCTCCTTTGGGTTGTCTGTGTTCAGGTACTTGGCTGGGATTATCATGTCTGTGTCTATGTCGTCCTTGTCAAACACTGCAGCTTTCCCGGTTATCTTGGTTTTCATCTTGTTACAGGTATTTCCTCGGGTCCGCTATTTTTCCTTCAATCGCCGACGCCGCTGCCGTCGCGGGGCTGGCTATGAAGACCGAGGACTTCGGCGAGCCCATGCGCCCCACGAAGTTGCGGTTGGTCG
>CAZQBY010000008.1:0-53327 GCA_964592405.1 uncultured archaeon
TTGACAAGGCGGTTCTAGAGGCTATGGCGTGTGGATTGCCCGTGGTTGTTAGGGGGGAGATTTATAAGGAACTCAAGGAGCCCATCTCCTTCAAGGACAGCAAGGACTTTGCCGCTGCCGTAGAAAGAGCTCTCTCAATGAGCAGTAGGGGTACTCTCCGGAGGGAGATTGTGGAGAACCATGAGCTGGGCAGGCTCATGGACATGATTGTAGAGGTATTTGGAAGATGAAGACACCCTATCTAAAGGAGATAGAGTTCCAGTTTAACTACTGGAATTCCGACAAGTTTAAGAAGCTTGTCGAGATAATATCTTAGTGATTTGGTCCGTTTGACCTAATTCCCCTAAATATTCCATCACTCTACCTGACTGCGGGTTCTTGATAGACAGATAGTTAACCGAATCGCAATGGAGATAATAAACCTATCAAAAGAAAAGTGCGAACATTATCTTGAAGATAAACCAATTGACAAAGCCGTTTTATTTCCAGACGCTTTCCTAAAGGACAAATATAAACATTTGGACTATGATATCGCGGTTCCTTCCAGTTCAGTAATTGTATCAGATTCATTAGCACCACAATTAAGAAGCAGAGGATTATATTGTAGCATCTCATTATTACGACTAAATGTGGAAAACAGACCCAAAAACATAACAAAGATATACGACATTTTTAAAAAAATCCCTCAGCTTAAGACTAGTAAATTATTATATCGCTTATGTCCACTAAAACACAAAAAGTATGATCTTTCTTTTTTTGAATATATTAAGGTACTCAAAGAAGGACCGGAATACTTAATAAAAAAGCATAGAATAGAGGACCCGGTTATTGAGAGGGTATTCAGGAAAGAGCACATTTCTTTCAAAAAAACACCTCTAACCTGCCTAATAGGAAGACCCTACCTAAAGAATGATTTCGGGAAATCCTTCGCAGGAAATCATTTCATTGAGCTACAAGAAGTAAATAAAATTTATGACAGGCAAATCTCCAACAGCAATTCTCTCAATAAGGGCGATTTATTAATAACCTACCACACATCAGGACTGTCATTAGAGATATTCTTACAAAGAAAATATGTCAAGAAGTATCTGAAAAATAAAAAAGTAGAAGCAATAAAGGATAGAGCTACTGTAGACCGAGTATTGAATGCTCTCAACATAGTGAGGAATTATTCCTTGGCATATACACTAAATTTTTATGTAATTCTCAGAGATTTGTTTGAAAAAGAATTCAAAAGAAAAAATATTGTCGAATTCATTTTGTATGCTCCACATAATATGATCTCCAAAAAGGGGGACAACTACCTATACCACCACAACGCAATCAGTCTCAAAAACAAGCTAAATTTTATAGCAGGTAATTATAATTTTGATTCCTTGATTGTTGCAAAAGGGGACAATTCTGAAAGATTCATTGATTCAGCGGATCACGGCATTGCTAGATTTGTTTCATTAAATGAGTCAGACCTTACTGGCGATAAAATTAAGAGGATTTTAGTAAAGAATGGTAAAATAACAGAAACTTCTATTAAAAAATATTCCGAGCAAGTATTGAATGATTATATTGATCTAATGACGAGTAAGGGAATAATCAAACCAATATGTAGTTTAAGCCCTATAATCAATTATAAGGAGATAAAATGAGAAGATTCAACCACAGACGTGTTTTTCCAATTCCCCCACCATTACATTTAGTGCTGCCGGGCTGATTCTTTGGAATATGCTCATTTTTTCGTAATCTTGGCGGGAACTCCCTGTGCTATACAGTCGGGGGGAACGTCTTTGGTGACAACCGCCCCTCCTCACTGAAACCATTTTCTAATAACTCTCAACTTATATTTAACAAATGTTACTAGGTGAAATAGATAACTATTCTTTATCGACCTACACCCGACATAATTTTTAAAATGGTCAAAAGCAAATTTATTTTTTGCTTTATATTCAAATTCGTTGCGTATTATCTTATCCCACTTTTTTATATTCTTCCTTGTTGCTATAAAAAACAAGTAAACTGAGCATAGTTTATCTTCATTAAATGATGAATAAAGAACCTTCATCCCATTATCCTCAAACATCCTTTTCATGGCTAGAGGGGTGAATCTCCAATAATCTCCATAATCTGCATGCATTTGCTGGAGAAAAGGCACAACTATAATTACAATATCCCTGCTCATCAAACAAATATTTTCAAAAGCTTTCTTGAAATCGTAGATGTGTTCTAAAGTAGTATGATTATAAACCACATCAAATTTTCTAATTAATTCTTTTGGCAAGGGCTTCTCTAAATCTAAGAAAATTTCATTATCAAATCCCTGATAACCTTTTGCCTCGCTCTTGTAGTTTGTTATTGTATATGATTTGGCGTTTTTGAAGTAGTCCTTATAAAGGCCACCCTCCTTGTCACTATCTCTCCATCCAGACACGTTCACCACATCTCCCGTGAACAGATGTGCAAAACGCCTTAATTCTCTATTCGACCATAATCTCGGTACGCGAAACTTCCGGTCAACAAACAATCTTTTATATCCATCCATCTAGTCTGTTTTGTACGCTATAGTGTAAAAGGCATATGGCATAAAACTGTGATCTAGGTTGCTTTTCTTAGATACATCACCATAATTACGAGTTATGAGCCATTCTGTGTGTCTGAGTAGGAAGGACAGAAACTTCCAGTAGATTTTTAGGGGTTTCCAAGGAGCTTTTGTTTGAAAGATAACTCTATCAATGAGGAAGGAGAGACTTTCGCTCGTTGTCATGTCAGTTGTTATACTAATTTTTCCAAACCCGGCATCCGAAAGCATCTTTCTTAGGGCGGTATCAGTGAAACGCCAGTAGTCTTGTGGATAAGTGTGTATGGGGGTCATGAAAGGTGTGCTCATTATCAACTTACCGTTTGGCTTCAATACTCTATGAATCTCCAATAATACCTTTTGAGGATTCTCACAATGTTCAAGAGTATTAAGACAGAGGACTATATCATAACTATTATCTTTTACCATGTGCATATCGTGTCCATCCGCAACTATATCTGGTTTTGTTTCAGGGTTTATGTTCAAAGAAACCCTATTTGGAAAGAACCCCCTGAGACCTGTCCCAGTTCCACCCACATCCAAGGTTTTCGCATTACTAGCTTGTTGCTGTAAGAAGATTTCTAGCTTTTGTCTAGATAGTTTCATTATCCCCAGCCTGTTTCAATGTTTATTAAGTTTGGAGAGTTCTCTACTAATCCTCAGCGCCTTTTTCTCAAACGTATTTTCTCTTGCTTGATTAAAACAACGCTCCCCATACTCTTTGCAGAGCCTCCCATCTTTGTATAACCTCATAACTGCTTTTTTCATCGACATAATATCTCCCACAGCATACAATTCTCCGGTTTTCCCCGGAATTATCTCTTCGCGATTCGTCATGGTATCCGTCGCAATAATAGGCCTTTTAGCAAAGAGGTACTCAAAAATCTTAGTCGGAGACCCCCCAGGCCCAGCCCGCCTCATTGGGGCAATAAGTACATCTGCAGCCTGCTGATACTTCGCAATCTCACCATACTCTACATACCCCTTAAAAATAACGTTATTCTTTTTTACCCGCCTTCTAAGGAGGTCTATCTGTTTTTTAGTACCACCAACAATCACAATGCAGATATCATCACTGTCGAGATTATTTGATAATTCTATAATATCACCAACACCCGTATATTCTTTTAAAGAGCCCGTATAAACAATTAGAAATTTATTTTCTGGTAACTCTAGTTCCTTTCTTAAATCTGTTTTTTTACCAAAACACCTATCAAATAATCTTTCATCTACACTACATTTTATAACTATATTATTCTCATTAAGGTGTTTATACTCTTTTTGCAATGCATTTGTTATAGACACTACTAAAACACTTCGTTTAATAGACATCTCCCTAAATATCTTGTCTATCCCGCGTCCCCTGTCGGTTCTATGGTTTTCAAATATCAGTTTTGCATTGCTTAATAAAGATGCTATTTCTAGCATGGGATATAACAACGGCTCCCTAAAGTACAAATAATCATATCGGCCTTCTACAATCGCTAAGAATGCAAAAATAAAAAAGTTTAATCGTCTGAGAATACCATAACCTTTTTCATTGTTCTTTTGAAGTCGCAATGTGAATTTATGCTTAATACCATATTTTTGATTTATATCCCCCTTTTTTGAATCTCTACAAATCAAAGAAACATTAAAAAAAGATTGCAGTGCCTCACAAGTCTTTGTTATTTGTATTGAATGGGAAGAATTATTTGGAATAGCCGCAAATGAGACATAAGCTATCCCTTTCTTATTACCCTTTTCCATATTTATCTCTGGCCATTCTTATAGGCCAAATCCTCTCTTCTTATTCTAACTATGTTTGAGGTCAATTTTCCACTCAGATTAACCAAAATTTGTCTTAGGAGTCTGTACATACTAGCCACCAGATATATATGTAAATAATATTCCAAATTGATGAAATAGAAAATCACCAAAAGATATATGGTAATATCGGGGTAAAGAATACCATTAGGAAGTCCCAAAACTTTAGAACCGACTAGTTTATTAAACGAAGAGTGACTTTCTTTGATATTAACTCCTTCCAATTTCCTACTGATCCCAATATACAGTTTCCTATCAATTCTTATCAGAATAAAAATTACTGTCACAAGCATTCCCTCAAAAAGAAATTTGCTGTAACCAATACTATTGAACAAATTATAACCTATTGCCAAAAACACACTTGGAAAAACCAAAAAATGGTACCATTCATCTAAATACACTCCGATCGCTGAGAACTCCCCTCTATATCGAGCTACCTCACCATCACATTTGTCAAATAAAAAACTCAGATACAATAAAACTACCCCTAAGAAGAAAAATAATGCTGTTGGTAAAGAAATAAATATCAATGAAGCAACCCCAAGAGCAATGGAAGAAAAGGTTATGTAATTGGGTCTTATCCCCAGTTTGATAAAGACATAGGTTGGGTATATCGACCATATTCTATGAATTCTATAAAAAAAAGGTAGGGGTTTTTCTACCTTTCTTTTTTGACATTTTTCTCTCAGTTCTTTAATATCCATCATATTTTTGTGGGCCAGAGCCTTCGATTTGATTGTAATTCTCGCTCCCTTTATTGTGATACGTGCGCACGAGATGCCCAATAACTCAGAAAATACACATATTAGGCTTTATATCTAAATAAAATAAAAATTAGAAAATGTCCACCACATTTTTGAATAAATTCATCAAGAATTTCATTTGGATGCTAACTGGCAGTATATCCTCAACTTTTATAAACTTTTTTAGCTCATTGATAATAGTCATAAATCTTACTGTTTTTGACTACGGTATGTTAACACTAGCCCTCTCTACCACCAGTATACTATTTGCCTTCGTTGGTCTTGGGATCGATTCCGTTGTGACTGCGGAAATTAATCAAGAGCGAGGAGCCGGGAGACTGGATAAGGCCAAGAAGATACTACACTCCTTCTCAAAGTTATACATCATAATGGGTGTTGTGTTTTCAATATCAATATTTCTTTTTTCTGATGCCTTAGCAGAGCTATTATCTAAACCTGAAGTGTCCGGGTTATTGAAGATAGCCTCCCTAACAATTCTAATGTACACAACAAAAGCTATCTTCCGTCTAATTTTTCATTCCTCACTACATTTCAAATATTTCAGCATGATGGAGATAGCAGAGTCCTTCTCTAGACTTGGTATGATTCTCTGCTTAATAACAATGGGTTTATTCAATTTACAAACAGCATTTCTTAGTTATCCACTATCTATAGCAATATCCACCTCTCTTTCCTCTCTCTTTCTCCACAAGTCCTTATCCATCTATACCCAAATAAAGGCTTCTAAGGAAAACCTTCTAAGGAAAATGATATTTCAACATGGCAAGTATGCTGTTATCAGAACTCTATTCAATACCGTCACCAACAATATTACTGTATGGCTCATTGAGTTGCTACTGAATGTGGAAGCTGTGGGCATCTTTGCCTTGGCAAGACGGATACTCACATTCATGAGAATATTTTTGACCTCATTAGAAGGAGTTTTAATACCAACGATTTCGTATGAGATAACAAGAAACAAGGAAAGGGTCAAGAGAATCTTCACACGGGGAATTAAATATGGACTTATAGTCTCATCCATAGTGACTTTGTTGGCGATAATATTCATTGTCCCACTCCTTAATTTTTTGGGTCTGGAGAAATATTATCCCTCTATACCCGTTTTCAATATAATAATCCTGCACCTGATAGTTGTCGGAGCCAGCTATCTTATGAGACCCTTATTCTTTGCCTTGAAGGCACAGAAGGAACTAACTCTGATATACATATTTGACACTTTCCTTTATTCAGCTCTTTTGTTTATATTAATCTACCTGACAAATTCTCCTGTTGGTGCAGCCGCCGCCGTAGTACTGAATGGAGTTATAATAGTTTTTATAAGATATTGGATCTTGGTCAGATTGAATCCTAGTTTAAAGATATCCCCTAAAGAATTGCTCAAAATAGACACTTATGATAAAAAAATGCTCACGAGAGTTTGGAAGGGGGTGAAACGAAGAGCACGGGTCTGAACCATTCTCCATATAAATTAGAGCGACTTTTATACCAACTATTTCTTATTTTTGAAACCAATCAAGTGTTTTTCTCAATCCCTCCTCCAACCCGACCTTAGGCTCCCATCCCAAGACCTTCTTTGCCTTTGATATGTCCGGCTGCCGGGTCTTTGGGTCGTCCACCGGAAGTGGCTTGTACACTATTTCGCTTCCTGAGCCGGTTATCTCAAGAACCTTTTTGGCGAATTCCATGATTGTCATCTCCCTAGGGTTTCCGAGATTTACTGGCTCGTTCTCTTTGGATTCCAGCAGCCTGCAGATGCCCTCAATCATGTCTGATACATAACAGAAGCTCCTGCTTTGACTGCCGTCGCCGTAGACGGTTAATGGCTCCCCCCTCAGTGCTTGGTTAAGAAAGTTTGGCACTACCCTGCCGTCATCCATCCTCATCCTCGGGCCGTAGGTGTTGAATATTCTAGCGATCTTAGTGTCCATTTTGTGCACCCTGCGGTATGCCATGGTCAGGGCCTCCGCAAACCGTTTGGCTTCATCATAAACACCTCTCGGCCCGATGGGGTTGACGTTTCCCCAGTAGGATTCAGGCTGTGGGCGTACCAACGGGTCGCCATAAACCTCAGAAGTGGAAGCCAGCAGGAATTTGGCCCCCTTGGCCTTTGCAAGGCCAAGAGCATTGTGCGTTCCAAGGGCTCCGACCTTGAGCGTTTGTATTGGCATCCTCGTATAATCCACAGGACTCGCAGGCGAGGCGAAGTGCAGAACTGCATCCAGAGAACCATCCACCCTTATGAACTGGCTTACATCGTGCCGGACATACTCAAAGTTTGGTGTTCCTTCCAAATGTTTTATATTATTTCTGCTTCCGGTGCACAGGTTATCCATACAGATGACCTCATACCCCTCTTCTATAAAGCGGTCGCACAGATGACTTCCCAGAAATCCGGCACCGCCGGTGATTAGAATTCTCATTTCAGACTCTTCAAATAACGTTTGAAATCAGGCCCGACTTCCGGGTGCATGAGCCCAAAGTCGACGATTGCGCGCAGGTAGTCAAATTTATCTCCAATGTCGTAGCGCATGCCCTCAAACTCGTAGCCGTAGATCTTCTGCGTCTTGAGCAGCCCAGCCAGCGCGTCCGTCAGCTGTATCTCGTGCTCCGCGCCCAGCTTGGTCTTCTCTATCTCGTCGAATATCTCCGGGGTCAGCACATATCTGCCGATTATGCCAAGGTTCGATGGGACCTCCTCGGCCTTCGGCTTCTCGACCAGTTTGTCTATCTCGATGGTGCCGTCGCCCATCTCCTTTCCGCTGATTATCCCATACTTGTGGATGTTCTCCTTACTGACCCTCTCTACCGCGATGGTGCTGCATCCGCACCTACCGAACACATCCATCAGCTGCTTAGTGCAGGGTGTGTCGTTCTGGACTATCGTGTCGCCCAGCAGGACGGCGAAAGGCTCGTTCCCTATGTGGCTCTTGGCACAGAGTATGGCATGGCCTAGCCCCAACTGTTCCTTCTGCCTGATATAGTGTATATCACCCATTTCCTCAAGCCTGCGTATGTCCTTTAAGAGCTCATTCTTGTGGTAGAGTTCCAAATGCCTTTCCAGTTCAATATTTCTGTCAAAATAATCCTCTATTGCACGCTTGCCCCTACCTGTGATTATCAATATGTCCGTTATACCCGAATCGACGGCCTCCTCAACGACGTAATGTATAGTTGGCCTGTCCACTATTGGCAACATCTCCTTCGGCTGCGCCTTGGTGGCCGGCAGAAATCTCGTTCCCAGTCCGGCTGCAGGTATGACCGCTTTCCTGACTCTCTTTTTCATTTTCCGTAACCTATTCCAAAATAATCCAGACCTGCTGATTTAGCCTTTACAGGGTCTAAAATGCGCCTGCCGTCTATGACGACATTCCCATTCATCTTTTTCCTGAAGACTTCTGGTTCTACAATATACTCCGGCCATTCTGTCACTATTACGGCAGCTTCTGTCCCATCCAAACACTCTTCTAGGCTACTGGAATAGGAGATTCTGTCTCCAAGTATCTTTCTAGTATTCTCAATGGCTGCCGGGTCGCAGGCTGATACTACGGCACCGTCCTTCAGCAACTCCCTTATTATCTTTATAGAGGGGGCCTCCCTTACATCATCCGTCCCCGGCTTGAAAGCCAAGCCAATCACAGCCACTTTCTTCCCCCCAACTCCGCCCAGCTTCTCCTTGAGGACCTCAAGAGCGTGCAGGACCTGCCGCTTATTGATCTCCATGACTGCCATGAGTAGCTCTGCCTTGTAACCCTCCTTTTCCCCCATTCTATAAATGGCCTTCACGTCCTTTGGAAAGCAGCTGCCGCCATAACCTACTCCTGCATTCAGAAATCTGGGAGATATACGCGAATCCAGCCCTATACCTCTTGCTACATCAACAACATCCGTGCCGACCTTCTCACAGATGTTGGCTATCTCATTGATAAAGGATATCTTCGTTGCCAGGAAGGCGTTGGCCGCGTACTTTATCATCTCCGCAGTCCGCAGGTCCGTCCGGAGTATGGGGCAGTCAAAAGACTTGTAGAGTTCTTCCACCTTATCTCCTGATCTCTTGTCCATCGAGCCGATGACCACCCTGTCCGGCCTCATGAAGTCCTCAACTGCCAGTCCCTCTCTCAGGAATTCAGGATTCATAGCCACACCGAAATCCCTGCCTGCCCTCTTTTTGGACTCTCTTTCGATTATGGGCAGTATCACAGAGTCTGTTGTCCCGGGCACAACCGTACTCTTGTCGACAACAACATGATAGTTCTTTTTCTTGGCGAGAGCCCTGCCGATCTCCTTGGAAGCAGACTTAACGTGCTTCAAATCAATACCTCCGTCAGGCGCTTCGGGCGTACCCACACAGATGAAGGTGATATCAGATTCCAGAACTGCAGATTCCAAGTCCGTTGTGGCCTTCAGGTTCTTGCCGATGTGTTTCTCCAACAGCTCTTCCAGCCCTATCTCATGTATGGGCGACTCGCCCCGGTTGATTTTATCAACCTTCTCCCTGATGACATCAACACATACGACACGGTTCCCCAACTCTGCAAAGCAGGCCCCCGTGATGAGACCAACATATCCCACCCCGATAACCGAAATATCCATCGCCTATTTTGCCTCTCAATAAATAAAACTGAATACCGGGTTTTTAATATTTTATCTTCAATAATAGAGGATTGGAATGGCCAAAACCCCTAAAAGAGCTACTCCTAGAAGAACTGTGAGAAGGCCGTGGCGCCCGGAAGAGGTTGATGAAGTTGCAAGGATGCTGGGGAGCAGTCAAAGAAATAAAAGAGTTGGCAGGGGACGGGGAGGAGAAATGGCCCTTTATGCAAAAATGCTGGCTGATATCGATAACTTGTTTAAAAAAGCTGCTGCTTCCCGGGGGAAAGAGCGTGCAAGATACAGCAGAGAGGCAAGATTGTTACAGAGGGATGCAGAGGCCCTGAGGCTGAGATTAGAGGCCAATAACCAGAACTCCGGTGGAATAGAAAAATATTGACTTCATGAACCTATTTTAATACCCAAATCTTCTAATTTCCCGCACTTTTCTTAAGGATGGGTCTCAGACGCGCACACTGCTACAGATGGGACAGCCCTGCATACACAAGGGTATCCAACAATCCTTCCGAGTCTTTTGTGACGGGGATACCTGGGATAAAGGTAACCAGATTTGACATGGGTGACCCCAACGCCGAGTTTGACATCAGGGTTGACTTAATAAGCAATGAGGATATCCAGCTGCGGCACAATGCCATTGAGGCCGCACGGCAGACCTGTGTCAGATGCCTTGAGAAATCCTTGGGAAAGAAGGGTTTCTACTATAAGATACGCGTATATCCACATCACATAATGCGGGAGAACAAGATGGCAACCGGGGCGGGAGCGGATCGTGTCCAGAGCGGCATGAGAGACTCCTTTGGAAAGCCCGTTGGAAAGGCTGCCCGTGTGAGGAAGGGCCAGATAATTATGTCAGTGTCAGTCCCAAGGGACAAGGTTGATGTCGCAAAAGAGGCGTTGCGGCGCGCGAATGCGAAGCTGCCGGCTAGGACCCACACAAGCGAGGTCGCTCTCAGGAAAGAGCAGGCAGGAGCATCCTGAGGAAACACCAATTCTTAATAAAACCTGCATAAACAAAGCTCATAATGCCGTATTATAGCTGAGAGTGAGAGCCATCAACTACTATAACCCCCCATCTTCACTGTTCTCAGACAGGAATTCTTCAAGCTGCGGGAGCAACACTCTAAGATTCTCTTTCTCGTTGTATGTTGGCAGAACTATACTGAGGTCCATCAGTTGGTGCGGTAGTAATCGACGAGTACTCTAATACCTTCCTCTAGGCCGACCCTTGGGGCATATCCCATCTCCTCCCTAATCTTCGATATGTCAGCCAGGGTGTGGGCGATATAATTGCTTATCCTGTTCTCCACATATCGCGGCCTTATGTTTTGGCCCAATGCCTTGTTTATCAGCGCAACAACATCGTTGAATGAGTTAGACCTCCCTGTTCCGACATTGAATATATGGGCTCCCCTCCTGTCATACTCCAACGACATCCTGTTTGCCAGCACAACATCATCCACATAAGTAAAATCACGAGTCTGTGATCCATCCCCATATATTACTGGTCTCTTGCCATCCAGCATATCCCATATGAACTGGGTTATGATGTTGGCAAATCTGCCCTTATGTCGCTCCTTCTTGCCATAAACAGAAAAATACCGAAAACCTATTGATGAGATTCCATAAGTATCGTAGTAAACTCTGCTCAGCTCCTCGACAGAATGTTTGGCTACAGAATAGAAGTTGGGCGGTACAATCTTTTCGGATTCCGAACAGGGATCTTTTTTGCCACCATATATGGAAGATGTTGATGCATATATGACCTTATTAACATCGAGCTCCCTTGCCAGATCAAAGATGTTTATTGTACCAAGGACCAGCTCTGAATACGGTCTGAAGGGATTTGGATAGTACATGGGATTGCTACTTGGCCCATTCTGCAGCATGAAGAAGTCAAAAGGGTTTTCCCTGTGGCTTTTGGTTATAAATTCCTTCAGTTTCTGAGATTCAAACATATCTATTTTCGCAAATTTTATGTTGTCGCGCTTTGGCAGATTTTCGATTTTACCAAGAGACAGATTATCAATGACTGCCCAATCCACTTCAGGTATGGACGTAACTATATTGCTGCCGATGAAGCCGCAACCACCAACAATCAAGCCTTTTTGGACCATGGCTATGTTAGAGCGGATGGGAATAAAAGTTGGGCTAAAAGCGATTTTGGTATGCCCGCTCCGGTCCGGGAGCAGCCGCCATAGACCTTTAATCCCCGGCTCTTATCAGCCTTCTTTGGCCTTCCACCTTCCCACAGCCTTGAATAGCTCGCCGGCGAAGAAGATACTGGTAGAGACAATGCCGGCAAGGGCCCAGTCGCCCAGTGACAAGGGAACCGTTTTGAACATCTGCGACAATGGCCCGATGTAGATTATGGCTATCTGGAGAACTAGGGAGGATCCAACGGCCAGCAGCAGCCACTTGTTCTTGATGAAATTGCGCCCTATAATCGACTCCCTAGGCGAGCGGCAGTTGAAGGCATTGATGAGCTCAAAGAGTACTATGGTAGTCAGTGCCATGGTGCTAGCCTTGATTGCAGCCGCGCCCATCTCAAAATTGGGGTTGTAGAGGTAATAAACCCCCAGCATCCCCACGGCTATGACAACCCCATACAGCATTATGCGCTTCAGCATGATGCCAGAGAATATCTTTTCGTTGGGTGGCCTTGGCGCCCGCCTCATTATATCCTTGTCCTTGGGGTCGACTCCTAGCGCGAGGGCGGGTGCGCCATCTGTGATTAGATTCACCCACAAAATCTGGGCGGGCAACAATATCGCGCCTTTTAGGGGGAACAGCACCATGCCACCGAAGATGGCCAGGACCTCGCCGATGTTGCAGGATAGCAGGAATATGATGAACTTCTTGATGTTGTCGTAGATACCCCTCCCCTCCTCGACTGCAGCCACTATCGTGCTGAAGTTGTCATCAGTGAGCACCATACTGCCCGCCTCTTTCGCCACCTCAGTTCCGGTTATTCCCATGGCTACACCTATGTCAGCCTTCTTAAGCGCGGGGGCGTCATTGACACCGTCTCCAGTCATGGCGACTATGTGCCCCCGGGCCTTCAGGGCATTAACTATCCTGAGTTTGTGCTCCGGATTGACACGTGCAAAGACTGAGATGTCCTCAACCCGCTTCTTCAGCTCGGCGTCACTCATCTTCTCGAGCTCCACACCTGTAACCACATCACCTTCCGGGAGGCCTATTTCCCTCGCTATTGCACGCGCGGTTATGGCGTGGTCGCCCGTTATCATTTTCACATCAATTCCGGCAGTCTTACAGACCGCCAGCGCCTCCTTCACCTCCTCTCTTGGCGGATCGATCATGCCGACCATGCCTAAAAACACAAGGTCTTTCTCTTCCCTGCCCCCTTCCTTGTAAGCTAGGCCAAGCACCCGGAGGGCAGCATCCGCCATCTCCTCGTTCTTCTTTAGGAGAGTCCTCTTCTTCTCAGGAGTGAGCTTCACGGCTTTTCCGTTCTCATATACCCGACTGCACAAATCCAGCACCACCTCCACAGCACCCTTTGTATACATGACGGTTTTGCCATCCTGTATATTTATCGTGGACATTCTCTTGCGCTCTGAGTCGAATTGCAGCTCAGCTGTCCGCGTGTAGACGTTTTCAAGATCCCTCTTCTTCATTCCGGCTTTCTCTCCCAGAACCAGTAGCGCTATCTCGGTTGGGTCCCCCATGCCGCCCCCCTCCAAAGACGCATTGTTGCAAAGGACTCCACACCTGACAAGGATGTCAAGGCCATCCACAGAACTGGGCTTCACGACCTTGCCATCTTTTTTGAACTCCCCAACAGTTACATAACCGGCCCCGGTAACTTCCAGTTCCTGACAGTTGATATATATCTTCTTCACAGTCATCTCATTCTTGGTGAAGGTTCCGGTCTTGTCGCTGCAGATAACATCACAGCTGCCCAGCGTTTCAACTGCAGGCAACTTCCTGATTATGGCATGACGTTTAGCCATGCGCTGTGTACCAAGAGCGAGTGCCATTGTGACGACTGCTGGCAGGCCTTCGGGTATTGCTGCGACTGCCAGAGATACCGCAACGAGGAACATGAACACTATGTGTTCAACTGTCCATCCCCATTTCAGCATACCGACAAAGAACACGATTGCGCAAATGACGAGTATCATGATGCCAAGCTGCTTGCCGACCGTCTCAAGCTTCCTCTGCAGTGGTGTTTCCTCCCTCTCAGTCGCCTGTACCATTGAAGCTATCCTGCCCAGTTCAGTCTTCATGCCAGTGGCTGATACTACTGCCTTCGCTTTGCCATAAACAACTACTGTGCCGGAGTAGACCATGTTCTTCCTATCCGTCAGTACAGTTTCTGCTCTGAGAGCGTCCGTGCATTTCTCAACAGGGACAGATTCACCTGTCAGAGCTGCCTCATCCACTTTCAGGTCTAGGGCCTCAATGAGCCTTCCATCTGCCGGCACGCGGTCTCCTGCCTCGAGTATTATGATGTCGCCGGGAACTATGGCACTGGTCGCGAGTTTGAGCTCTTTACCTCCTCTTATTATGCGCGCGACAGGCGAAACCATCCTTTTCAGTGCTTCCAGTGATTTCTCAGCCCGATACTCCTGCACGAAGCCTATGATGGCATTGAGTATGACTATGATGCCGATGACAATACTGTCGATGGGCTCTTCGCCTTCCTCCAACGATATTAAGAATGCCACGACTGCAGCTACAATAAGCACAATTATCAGGAAGTTCTTGAACTGGTTTAGGAACAGGGCCAACAACGATTCCTTCCTCTCCCTGTGTAACTCATTTGGCCCATACCTCTGAAGCCGCTTGGCGGCCTCCTCCTCCGAAAGGCCTGACCTGCTGCTCTTCAGCTCGGACAGGGCATCCTCGACCCCGAGGCTGTGGAACTCTGGCATGTTAGAATTACCGAACTGATAATGTAAAGGTTTTTTAAAGTTTTTATAAGCTCTTCCATTACTCTCACGGGGAGCAATCCCTGGACGTCCGCAGATTCGTCTCTGGACCCCCCAACACAGCAACTAGAACATGAATTCTTATGCGGACGTCCCCTTAATCAAATACAAGTCCAACATATGCGTTTTTGTAGCCATTGGTTCAAAATATACTAAAAATCTACGGGGGCATGTTCTATCCCAGATCTCAGGGTTAGAATAGGTTAACTGCGATGGTAAAGAGAAATAGAGGCAAAAGAGGTGGCCATTCCAGACAGCAGCTGAGCAGACATAGGGAAAAAACCACGGTCAGCCGGCTGTTGCAGGAATTCAAAGTAGGTGAGCGGGTAATAATAGACATAGACTCATCTATACAAAAAGCCATGCCACATCCGAGATACCAAGGCAGAGAAGGCATTGTTGCAGGAATTCGGGGCAATTCCTATGAGGTTATCATAACTGATGGCAATAAAAGGAAGACAATAGTAACTAATTCTGCACACATAAAAAAGTCCCGGGAGTCTGTAAGTGGGCAAACCGGAAACAATAATGTGTCCGGCACTGCCGCCGGAGCCGGGGCAGAAGCACAAACTGTTTAAAAATACTGCTTAAAAATGAATGTAAAGGAATTTTATTCTGAGGAGCCAGTCACACTGGCGGAGGTAAAGAAGCTCCTGACTGCAATATCAAAGGAAAAGGAGCTGGAGTATGTCCAGAAGAAATCCTTAGAGCATGCACAGCACTGCGTTCATACATCCTATAAAGATGCTGTCGCCATGGTTGATGAACTTGTCGAACTGGGCCTTATAAAGGAGAAGGCAATAGAGATAGTCAACTGTATGCCTGCCAACAGAGACGAGCTGAGGGCATTCTTCTCAAAGGAGAGAAAGCAGCCTGAAACCGAGACCATCGACAAGATTCTTGAAGTTCTGGATAAGTATCGCTGATTTAATAATGGACAAGCGAGAGGAGAAAATAAGGGAGGAATATGCAGTAGTGCTGGATTATCTGCCAGAAGGCATGACATCCCTCCCTGTCTACAAGAGATATCCGGTAGCACAGACTGTCGGTACCAGGTATTTTGTGCTCTTGGAGGTTACCCCAAAACAGGGTGTAACTTTTAGGGCCCGTGAGAGAGTCTATGTAGGAGATGGAGAGCGCGATAAGGTGCGGACCATCAAGAAGAGGCTCAAGTATGGAGAACTCACAGCCACAGCAAAGAACGATCTCCCGGATGTGGTGAGTGAGATAGTGAAGAAGAACGAGCCTTATTTCGTGGAGTTTTTCAACAAGGCAACTGCCATAAGCCTAAAACACCATCAACTGGAGCTTCTGCCAAAGGTGGGTAAAAAGCATTTGTATAAAATCCTCGAGGAGAGAGACAATGAGCCGTTCAAGAGTTTCAAGGACATAGATGCACGCGTTAAGGGCCTTCCAAGTTCAAACCGATTGATAGTTGATAGGATCCTTGAGGAGATACAGGGAGATGTAGGCCACCGCCTTTTCGTTCCCGATTTTGGCAAAGAAAAATAGGGGAATACTGCAAACTATATATGACGTCAGGATATCTCCAACTACAAAACCTAAACCATCAAAATGGACCTATCGGGTGCATATACTGCTATTGTCACACCATTCAGTGAGGACGGTTCACTGGATGAGGACGGCTTGAGGAAGAATATACGCTTTCAGATAGCTGAAGGTATAGACGGCGTAGTGCCTGTCGGGACAACTGGGGAGTCCCCTACACTAACCCCGGAGGAGCATGAGCAGGTAATCGATATAACTGTAGAGGAAGCCCGGGGGAAGGTTAAAGTTATTGCCGGGACAGGCTCAAACAATACAAAGGAGGCAATACGCTACACTAGGCATGCAATGGAGGCCGGAGCAGATGCTGCCCTGTTGATATGCCCCTATTATAACAAGCCGACTCAGGAAGGATTATATCAGCACTACAAAAAGATAGCCGAGGCAGTAAACATACCGCAGATAATCTATAACGTCCCATCCAGAACAGGAAGAAATGTGGATGCTGAAACCACTCTTCGCCTGAGCAAGATAAAGAACATAGTCGGTATCAAGGAAGCCAGCTGCAATCTGGAACAGATAATGCGGATACTGAAGGATGCACCAGAAGATTTTTATGTTCTAAGTGGCGAGGATAGCTGGACCTATCCAATACTGAGCTTGGGTGGACATGGGGCAATTTCTGTTTCTTCCAATATTATCCCCAAGGGCATTACAGAGATGATTCACAAACACTTTGAGGGCCATCTTGAGGAATCAAAACAGCTGCACTACAGGTATTTTGATCTGAACAGGATCATCTTCATTGAAACAAATCCCGGCCCGATAAAGGCGGCAATGAATATGATGGGCATGCCTGCCGGCAGGCCCAGACTACCTATGGTGGAACCGAGTGAAGAGAACAAGGCAAAGATAAGAAAGGTGCTGACGCAACTGCAACTACTATGATTCCGATAGCCGTGTCTGGAGCCTGTGGCCGCATGGCCGGACAGGTCCTGAGAAGGGCCCTAGAAGACAAGGAAATTACAGTAGTTGCTGCCATAGATGCCCCAGATAACCCAAAGATAGGGATGGACGTAGGAGAGGTATTGGGAGTTGGACACATTGGTATCCAACTGGCCGGAGCGAATGCTCTGGGGGAGGAACTCCAGAGAAGCAACCCCCGGTTCCTAGTAGAGTTTACAAATCCAGAGGCAACTGTCAGAAATGCTGAAACAGCGGCAGCAAACAAAGTAGGTCTTGTCATTGGCACCACAGGGCTTAGTGAAGTCCAAACAGCCCGGATAAAGGAAGTGATTAGGGAGAACGGTGTTGTAGGCCTCATATCACCAAACTTCTCGATATGTGTAAACCTTCTCTTCAAAATGGCGGCAGAGGCTGCCAAGACTCTGAAGGGCTATGATATAGAGGTAGTCGAAGCCCATCATCGCTTCAAGAAGGATGCCCCTTCTGGGACGGCAAAGAAACTGGCGGGAGCTATTGCAGATGCTGTTGGCAGAAATCTAGATGATGTAGCCGTCTATGGCAGAAGGGGTATGACTGGGGAAAGAAAAGCAGGAGAGATAGGAATACATTCTGTGCGGGCCGGGGACATAGTTGGCGACCATACAATCATATTTGCTACACTGGGGGAGCGTATTGAGATAAAACACCAAGCCCACTCACGGGATGCTTTCGCCTATGGTTGCCTGCGGACAATTAAGTGGCTAGCAAAGCAGAAGCCGGGCATCTATGAAATGAAAGACGTCTTGGGACTTTAACAGATGGACGGTTTTTCTTATCTGCCCCTTTCCTTATTTATCTCATCAGCCTAAAATTACCCAAGATGGATATATCATACTCTGACAATCTTCAGAGGATTCCACCATATGCCTTTGTGGAGATATCAAAGAAGAAGAAATCCATGCTAGCCAAGGGCATAGACCTGATAGATCTGGGTATCGGGGATCCGGACCTCCCCACCCCGAGAGGCATTTGTGAGGCTATGAAGAGGGCTGTTGATAATTCTGAGACCCATAGATATCCAATGGATGCCGGCAGGACAGATTTTCGCAGGGCTTGGGCCAAATGGTGCAGGAGGAGATTTGGGATAAGTCTTGAAATTGAGCAGATTCAGGTACTGGCGGGTTCAAAGGAAGGTCTTTGCAATATAGCCCGCGCATTTGTAAATCCCGGCGATAAGGTTCTTGTGCCGGATCCGGGATATCCCGGCTATGCAAACGGTGCAGCCAGACTGTCAGGTGGTGTACCCGTCCAGATGCCTCTTCTAGAGGAGAACAACTTCCTTATAGACCTAGACGCGATAAACCACAGCGATGCCAAGGAGGCAAAACTAATGTACATAAACTATCCCAATAATCCGACCGGTGCCGTAGCAGATGAGGATTTCTACGGTTATGTCGTGGATTTTGCGGAGGATAATGACATCATAGTGGTGAGTGATAATGCATACAGTGAGATAACATTTGATGGTTATAAGGCACAATCCTTTCTCCGGACAGGGGGAGCTGTTGACGTTGGTGTGGAGATGCACTCCTTTTCAAAGACTTATAATATGACCGGTTGGAGGCTTGGGGTGGCCTATGGGAATGAGGAGATAATCGCCGGCCTATCAAAGGTCAAGGAGAACATAGATTCAGGTGTTTTCGAGGCCATACAGATGGCGGGAATATATGCACTGGAAAACTATGAAAAGCCGCCTGCTCTTGATGAATATAATACGAGAATGGATACGCTCGTAGAGGCCTTCAATGATGCCGGTATTGCAGCGGAGAAGCCAAAGGGCACCTTTTACCTCTGGGCTAGGGTTCCTGATGGAGAAACCTCATCAAGTTTTGTCAGCAGGGTGCTGGAAGAGGCGCATGTTGTCCTGACCCCGGGCACGGCCTTTGGTGAATATGGAGAGGGTTATTTTAGAGCCTCAATAACCTCATCCACTAGCAGGATTAGAGAGGCGGCAGAGCGTATAAAAAAGCTGAGATGGTAATATGGCCAAATTAAAATTCACCAAAATGCACGGAACTGGGAATGACTTCATAGTCATAGATGCGCGCAGAAAACAGATAGCAAACCCGGGACAGCTTGCAAAGAGGCTTTGCCGGCGCCATTTCTCCATCGGGGCGGATGGACTGATACTAATAAAACCCTCCAAAAGGGCCGATTATAGGATGCGCATATTCAATCCAGATGGTTCCGAAGCAGAGATGTGCGGTAATGGCATAAGGTGCTTTGCCAAGTATTTATATGATAGAAAGATAACAAAGAAACACCTAATAGAAGTCGAAACCAAGGCAGGAGTTGTCAAACCGGAGATATCTGGAAACCGGATAAGAGTGGATATGGGTATGCCACTACTGACCAGATCAGATATTCCCATGCTCGGTAAGTCCGAATCTGCAATAAACGAAACCCTCACACTAAAGGATTCCAAGGCCCGCATAACCGCAGTCTCAATGGGCAACCCCCATGCCGTCATTTTTGTCAATGATCTGAATACCTATCCCGTAGAAAAGATCGGGCCGGAAGTGGAAAACCACCCTATATTCCCCAATCGCACAAATGTTGAGTTTGTGGAGGTTATCAACAAGGGAAAACTGAAGGTTCGCGTCTGGGAGCGGGGGGTTGGCGAAACTCTTGCCTGTGGGACAGGGGCCTGCGCCTCACTGGTGGCTGCTGTTCTAAATCACAGGACTGAAAAAAGGGCCGAAGTACACCTTGCCGGCGGCATGCTCACTGTTGAATGGTCAAATAACAATATATTTCTGACTGGACCGGCAGAGGAGGTGTTCAACGGTGTTATAGAGCTCTAAGAACATGACACTAAGATGACAATAGGCTAAGGACCACATGTAAAATGGAGGTAAAAGATAACAAACTTTATCTGGGCGGGCTGCCTGCAGAGAAACTAATTGAGAAGTTTGGTTCCCCCCTCTATGTTTATGAGGAGGAGGTTATTAGGAGCAAATATCGGCAGTTGTTCAACTCAATAAACTGGTCAAGGAAAAAGATACTCTATGCATGCAAAGCCAATACAAATATTGCAATAATCCGGATACTGAAAGATGAAGGCTGTGGAATAGATGCAGTTAGTCCGGGGGAGGTGTTTCTTGCCCTGAAGGCCGGTGTAGAAAAGGGAGAGATACTCTTTACTGGAAATAACATGACGGATGAGGATATGCACTTTGTAGCCGATAAGGGGGTCCTCTTGAATATAGGAAGCATTTCACGTTTGGAGAAATATGGCAGGGAATACCCAAAAACAGATGTGTGCATTCGTATCAATCCAGATATAAAACCGGATGTACATCCACATCTGGCTACCGGAGGGCTGGACTCAAAGTTTGGTATATATCTGGGTCATATGGACAAAATCATGAATATAACAAAGAAACACAGATTGAACATCGTTGGCATACATGCGCACATAGGGACAACCATAATGGATTTGGCCCCGTTCATGGAGACCATGGATACAGTCTTGGACGCCGCCAAGAGGTTTGATGGACTTGACTTCGTCGATTTCGGTGGTGGCATAGGGATCCCATACAGGCCGGAGCAGAAGCCTGTGGATCTGAAGGCTTTTGGCGCCATTGCAACAGAAAAGATGAAGGAGTTCTGTGATTCTTATGGCAGGGAGGTCGAGTTTAGGATAGAACCGGGCAGATTTCTGGTAGCACAGTCAGGTTTTCTGCTCTCCAGAATCAACACAATAAAGCAAAATCCAAAGAAGAGGTTTTTAGGTCTGGATACCAACATGGCTCACTTGGTGAGACCATGTATGTATGGGGCTTATCATCACATAGTCAATGCGTCCAACATGCATGGAGAGCTGGAGAAGGTTGACGTTGTCGGCAACATCTGTGAAACCGGCGATTTCTTTGCGAAGGAACGCATGGTCCAGCATGCGAGGGAGGGAGATGTTATTGCCATAATGGATGCCGGTGCTTACGGCTTCTCCATGTCATCCAACTATAACTCATTTCCACGGCCGGCCGAGGTTTTGGTGAACAATGGAAAGGCCAGAATCATACGTGAGCGCGAGAAGCTGGAAGATCTCTTAAGGAGTCAGAGATACTAAACGGAGCGGCGGATCGTCAATTCACCGGCCCATAAGATTTTTATGTCCAAAACCTAATATTAAACCGCAATATTTTACTATTATAAAATTTACTATTATAAAATATAAAATAATAAAACATAAAATTAAATCCGTGGTTACCAAAACAGATTATTAGGCTTAAGTAAAAAAGATGCCCAAAAAGATAAAAGTAGCCCTAATAGGCGTTGGAAATTGCGCATCATCCCTTGTTCAGGGGGTTGAATACTACAAGGATGTTGGTGCTACGGACGAGATTATACCTGGGCTAATGCATAATGTTATTGGTGGATACAGGCTCAGTGATATAGAATTTGTTGCAGCCTTTGATGTTGATAAGCGCAAGGTCGGGACAGATCTGAGTGAGGCCATCTTCTCTCCACCGAACTGCACAACGAAATTTAGTGATGTTCCCCATTGGGATGTTGAGGTTAAGAAAGGACCTGTCTTGGACGGTGTTGGTGAGACAGTAAGGGATACATTCCTGATTGACCCAAAGCAGAAGCCCGTTGATGTCCGAAAAGAACTTGAGGATAGCGGGGCGGAGGTATGTGTCTGCTATCTACCAGTCGGGTCTGAGGAGGGTGTCCGTTATTATGCCCGCGAGTGCATGGAGGCCGGAGTGGCATTTATCAACGCCATACCGGTTTTCATCCAAGAAGAAACTGAACTGATAAGAAAATTTGAAAAGAAGGGATTGCCAGTAATAGGCAGTGACATAAAGTCACAGGTTGGAGCCACCATAGTTCATCGGGTTCTGACACGGCTTTTTGTTGACAGGGGTCAGCCACTAGTGCACACATATCAGCTCAATGTAGGCGGAAACACAGACTTTAGGAATATGCTTATGCGTTCTCGCCTGAAGAGCAAGAAGATATCAAAGACGAATGCAGTCCAGTCCCAGCTGCCACAAAGATTGCCAGATGAGGACATCTATGTAGGGCCTTCTGATTGGGTACCATGGCTAAAAGATAACAAGGTATGTTTCATAAGGATGGAAGGCAGACAGTTCGGCGATGTGCCCATGAGTCTTGAGCTCAGGCTCTCGGTTGAGGATTCCCCAAATTCAGCAGGTGTCATCGTTGATGCAATAAGATGTGCCAAACTGGCTTTAGAGAGGGGGGTTGGTGGCATGCTGATATCACCTTCTGCATATTTCATGAAATCCCCACCAATCCAGTATCCGGATTCCCTTGCCAAACAAATGGTTGAGGAGTTTATTAGGGGCGAGAGGGAAAGATAGCCAAGATGCTCAAAGCAACAGGAGCAGGTGGAACAACAAGCGTCAAGATAGGGATTGTCTTCTCCCGCATTGGTCTCAGCCCGAATACCTGGACACTATTATCACTGATACCAGCTGTCTTGGGATTTGTGGCACTTCTTTATAACCATCTGCTCCTTGGCACATTTCTTTTTATCCTCTCCGGACTTACAGATGCTATTGACGGTGCTGTTGCGCGTGTAACAGGTGCCGTAACCAATTTCGGAGCCTTCCTAGATGGGGTGATAGACAGATATGTGGAAATATTGATGTATATGGGTCTTCTAGTATTTCTGACCAATAATCCTGCCCCAGAACTTTTTATGCCACATTCCCACTGGATTGCTCTCCTAATATTTGGGGCACTGATGCCGACTTACATACGCGCATATGCAGACCATCGGGGAGTTGTCACCGACCCAAAAGACCATCAGAGGATGGGAGGCATCCTTGAGAGGGCCGAGAGACTTGCTCTTATATTTGCCGGTATGGTGTTGGGGCATTTCAATCTGGCGTTTTTGGTATATGTTATAGCAGTTGTTGCTGTTCTAAGCAACATGACAGCTGTACAGAGGATACTTTTTGTCCTTAGGTTCATACACGTCTGATGGGATAGCCGGGCTCCTGTTTCTCCTTCTTTCGCGGAACGCTTCTGGAGATTGCCACCCATGCATAAATGCCCAGTATCAAGAACGGAATGATTATCATAATCAGACTTATGATTACCCGTGGTATCCCCATAATCTTGTCCCCCTCCCCATCACTCCTTGCTGCTTCAACAACCCCATCAGTCTTACCATCACCAGCTGCCCCCTCCAGTTTACCACTGCTCACATTCTCTACCCCCCCAATAGTGGATGTTTCCTCTCCTTGGGGAGGGGCATTTGTATCAGTTTCATTCCCGGTGCTCCTGTTCCCATAACCATCTTCGCTTTCATTTGATGTTGGACCTTCAATTCTTGGTCCAATATTTGGTTCGGGGGGGATAACAGGTCTGATCAGCGTAAATTCCACAGATGACAGATCAAAGGTTGCATCATTTTCATCCTCAACCCTCATTTTCATCCTCTTTCCCCTACTTACATTGTTACATCTCACCATATACCTGCCAATCTTCCCAGCCTCAATATCCTGTACATTGCCTTCGGTGATATCACAGCTCAGTCCAGGGCTCTGGTCGAGTATGTGTAGCTCCACACCAAAGAGCTTTACCTTCCCCGTATTCTTAACCAAGACTTTTATGTCAAGAGATCCGCCCTCCTCAAAATCCACAAGTTTCATCTCTCTTCCAGGACCAACAATTTCCAATCCTAGTTCTGCTGGTGTTAGGAAGATGCCAACTCGGTCTCCCATCACCTCAAAATCTGGATTTTCACCGCTTGCTTCGAGCCAGATACGGGTCTTCTCCCAGACGAACCCGCTTATTCTGACCTTTATTTTCCTGCTTTCACCAACACCAATATTTACGCTTTCAGAGGAACCGCTGACACCTTCGCCCACAACAGCCACCTCTACATTCTGAGCCTCCCCAAAGGAACCGGCCAGATTCTTGACATTTACTGTTAGCCCGAGCTCCCCATCTGTTGTAAATTCCTCATTGCTCCCAATGTTGGTTATCTCCAAATTTATGTCTGCAGCAGTGGCCATCTGTAAAGCTAGTGTCATGATGAACAACACCAACCAAAACCTCATAATTGTTCTAACCATCTTGGTGTTCTAACCATCTTGGAAATTTAGATATAGCCTATTCCCATATCATCTCCATATTCATCTAACCTCTTCTGACCCTTCCGCTTGAAACTGGGGAAACCTACCAACTCATTTACAATTTCCTCAATTTCTTCCTCCTCATTCTCCTCCGCTTCCTCTCTCACGGATTCGGCTTCATTTTCTTCAGACTCCTGGGCTTTCAGCTCATCCGGTGCTATCGGCTTTTGGGATCCTGTCTTCCTTTTGTCTGATAGTCCCATCAGAGCAGGACTTTTTATCCCCTCTTCATCTCTTATGTAATCTAGAAGCTGCATATTTGGGAGTTCTCCAAATTCGCCCTTTTGCATGCCGGCACTTTCAGATTCGGTCTCCCTGCCGGTTTCATCTTCTTGGCCCTTACCATCCCCTACCTCATCTGGTAGTTTGACGCCCTGTACCAGCGGCAACTCGCTGACAGCCGGGATGAGAATGAAGTGCACTTCATCACCATCCAATGAACCACTTATCCATTTAATGATATCAGGATTGAGTTTTTCCTGAATCAAACTATTGAGCTTCTTTATCCTCTCAATGCTGACCTCAGAGGGCGTTGACATGAGCACCAGAATCCGCCTCACATGTGGTACTTCAGCATACTTACCTATTTCATCCATGGATTTTTCATATGCCTCTTGGAGATTTTTGCCTTCCCCCGATGTAACCAGAAAGAACAGCTCTCCATGGAAAAAGTGCATGAGTTCTTCCTTACTGAGGTTCATCCACCCCATACCAGAGATAGAAATCATGAAAAGCAGTATCAAATCCACAATAAGGGAGTTCACCCTCTTGAAGATAGTAAGCATAGGAACCTTTCCATCCCCCCTCTTCAGATTGTTGTCTATAATTATAACGCCATTTGCCTTGTTCTGCAATCTCACTACACTGGCATCTACCTCATCTGCCCCCCTTTTACCCTTCAAAAGCGGATAGACTGTTAACACCAGCGTGAAAATACCTCTTTCGCTACAGAGCTCCGCTACAAATTCACCTATAAATGACCCTGTTTTCCCTCCCAGACTCATTATAACCAGTGCGAGACCTGCCTCATCCAGTGATTCTTCTATCTGCGCAATTTCAGAATCCAGTGCCTTTTTTAGGTTATCAAAACTCTCGCATTTTGCTAGGGCATTACCAATTTCTATCTTGTGTATGTTTTCTCCCAGCCCATCCAGCTGGGTCTCCTCCCTGTCAATGGCTATCATTTCCGTGTTTTTTGGCACACTTCCGGATAGGTCTTTTAGGATTCTGCAGCCAACCCCACCTATTCCAAACACTAGGGCCTTCATATCTTCAATCTCCATATTTCGGGTTCGTGTGAATCGACATTAATTTCATCCTTTGTCCAATAAAAAGATAGACGGAAGATAGCCGGAAACAAACAAATGGGTAGTTGGTCTCCTGATTCTGATTGATATGCAATATGGGTGCTGTTGCATCAGCTAGGCATAGCTGGGATCCCCCATTCTGGCTTCTTTTAGGCGTTCCATATACTTCTCATATGAACTCACTTCACTTTTGCTTATGGATGCCTTGACTTTTTTTAGGGCATCAGCAAAGTGCGATTGAAGTACTCTCTTTCCTCCAGATTCCATGGCAGCATAGGCTGCCTCCCTACATACTGCCTCTATGTCAGCCCCGGTGTAGCCCTCTGTGAGGAGGATCAGTTCATCAAGATTTATCTTTCCAAGTGGCATGTTTCTTGTATGGACATTGAAAATCTCTCTTCTAGCATCAGCATCCGGTGGCGGAACCAAAATTATATGGTCAAATCTGCCGGGCCGCAGGAGAGCAGGATCTATGAGATCAGGACGATTTGTTGCTGCCAGCACTACAACATTCTCAAGCCGTTCAATTCCATCCATCTCTGTCAGCATCTGGTTCAGAACCTGATCAGTTACACGGGAGGCTCCCAGACCGCGCACACCGGCTATTGCATCCACCTCATCAAAGAATATTATACATGGGCTCACTTGACGGGCCTTTCTGAAAATATTTCTAACAGCCTTCTCACTTTCCCCAACCCACATACTCAGCACCTCCGGACCCCGCACGCTTATGAAATTACATTCACTTTCTCCAGCAACAGCCTTTGCCAGAAGAGTCTTTCCACATCCGGGCGGACCATACAGCAGTATCCCCCTTGGGGGATTTATACCAAATTTTTTGAAGTCATGCGGATTCTTTATTGGTCCCTCAACAACCCTTACAAGCTTCTTTTTTATCTCTTTCAAGCCACCTACATCGTCCCACTTCACGTCTGGAATTTGTACAAGAACCTCCCTCATTGCGGATGGCTCTACACTCTTGAGTGCTTCTACAAAGTCTTCTTTCCTTACAACCAGTTTCTCCAGAACCTCCTCCGGAATCTCATCCTTCTCCAGGTCTATCTCCGGCAGAACTCTTCTCAGGACTCCAAATGCAGCCTCTTTAACTAGGGCTGCTATGTCTGCACCAACAAAACCATGCAGAGAGTTTGCAATTTCATCCAACTTAACATTTCTCGCAAGCGGCATGTTCCTTGTATGTATCTGAAGTATCTCCTTTCTGCCCTCCCGGTCCGGAACCCCTATGGCAATCTCCCTGTCAAATCTCCCCGGCCGCCTGAGAGCCATATCAAGATCCTCCTCCCTGTTCGTGGCACCTATGACTATGACATTTCCACGGGCCTCTAAGCCATCCATAAGAGTAAGTAACTGGGCTACAATCCTCTTTTCTACTTCTCCATGAACCTCCGATCTCTTCGGTGCTATGGCATCTATCTCGTCTATAAAGATTATTGAAGGCCCCTTATCCTGTGCTTCTTGGAATACCCTCCTTAGGTTCTGCTCTGATTGTCCATACCATTTACTAACAACTTCCGGCCCATTGATGACCATAAAGTTGGCATCAACTTCACTGGCAACAGCCTTTGCCAGAAGAGTCTTTCCACATCCGGGCGGACCATACAGCAGTATTCCTTTCGGCGGCTCAATACCCAGTTTCTTAAAGAGTTCCGGATGCTTCATAGGCAGCTCGACCATCTCACGTATCTTTCTTATTTCCTTTCCCAACCCGCCGATGTCCTCATACGTAATCTTGGGCATCCTCTTTTCAGGAGTAATAGGCTTGCCCTTAACAGAAACTTGTGTGAACTCTGTTATAGTTACAATACCGCTTGGCTTGGTTTTGGTTACCAAAAACGGGATTGTGGAACCCAGCACGCCAACGACTATTCTGTCTCCCTGCACAAATACCCTTCCCATAAGACGATGTTTAAGATAATGATTGAAGTTTCCGGAGATTTTCAGGGTTTCACTGGGGGCGAACTCCACGCTTTGTGCCTCCTTGGGCAGTGCCCTCCTGATTATGACCTTATCTCCCAGAGATACCCCACAATTGAATCTTGTGAATCCATCCATACGAATGAGTCCAAGACCTTCGTCCTGTGGATGGCTTCTCCATACCATAGCTGCCGTGCTCTTTTTCCCCATTATCTCTATTACATCCCCACTGGACTGGTTGAGCTTTTCCATAATCCTGCTCTCAACACGGACTATCCCCCTGCCTACATCGTTCCTAAACGCTTCTGCTACCTTTAGTCTGATTGCCATAGGAACCCCATTTTAATTACCCTTTAGACAAATAAAAGCAATGGTTGGGGGATTTGAGTTTAAGGACCTGACTAGCTTCCTGCCGAAGACCATAACACAGATATATGGTGAGGCAGCCAGCGGCAAGACCAACCTGTGTCTCATAGCCACAGTTGAAACCGTGTGTTCCGGCAGAAAGGCCATATTCATAGACACTGAGGGCTCCTTCTCTATTCAGAGGTTCAGTCAGATAGCCGGCCAGGACGCTACAGAATTCCTAAAGAGAATAATCCTGGCAGAGCCTGCTGATTTCGATGAGCAGAAGATAGCTATCAACAAGCTTGAGGACCTTATGGCAGAGAACGATATAGGCCTTATAGTCGTTGATTCTCTTGTTTCGTTCTACCGCCTGGAGATGGGGTCCACTGAAGACCCCTATCTGACTAACCGCGAGCTCAGCAAGCAGCTCTCAAAATTGCTGAAGATTGCGAAGAAATACAAAATCCCGGTTGTAGTTACAAATCAGGTTTATAAAAAATTCTCAAAAGATGGGGATGGCGGCGAGGTTATTCCAGTAGGCCGGGACGTCCTGAAGTACTGGAGCAAAGTAATAATAAAGCTGAGTAAAGGGCCGTTATATCGTACAGCCACCCTGATACGCCACAAATTCAGACCGGAGGGGCAGAGCATCCACTTCAGAATAACGCAAAAGGGCATCGAAAAAGTGGCGCGTATCCCGAACAGCGCGCCAGTTCTCAAAAACAAAGCAGGTCGGAGGGGAATCGGAAAATGAAGGCACTGTTGATAATCGCACCACAGAACTTTAGGGATGAGGAATACTTTTATACAAAGGAGGAGCTGGAAAAGGCCGGTGTGGATGTCACTACAGCCAGCAGATCTACAGAGACTACAACAGGCATGATGGGAGGGACTGCGAAGCCGGATATAAGCCTCAGTGAGGTCAATGTTGATGAGTATGATGCCGTGCTGTTCATTGGCGGCAGCGGTTCTGCAGTCTACTTTAATAATGCAACAGCTCTTGATATAGCAAGGAAGGCAGATGCTGCTGGAAAAGTGGTGGGTGCAATCTGCATAGCACCATCTATTCTGGCCAATGCTGGATTGTTAAGGGGCAAAAGAGCCACAGCATATCCAAGTGAGGAAGCCAACCTGCGCGCAAAAGGGGCAGAATATACAGGAGAGGGAGTCACAGTTGATGGCCGCATAATCACAGGAGACGGGCCAACATCTGCGCGTGAGTTTGGAAGAGCTGTTGTGCGCGTACTGGGATGACAGAAAAGGGCTGGAAGAAGCTCCGCAATGGAATAGAAATAAAACACCTGGCCAGAGATGATGCGCGCAACATACAAATAGATCTTATTAGGATAGCTCCCGGGTTGAAGGACTCTCCACACTGGCATGACAGCTGGGAGTGGGTATATATACTGGAGGGCGATCTTGTAGATGAGAGGGGCGTTCACAAAAAAGGTGATTTTCTGATAAACCAGAAAGACAGCAGACATCAGCCTGCCTCAGAGACTGGTTGCACAGCACTCATTGTCTGGTGTGGGAGCGTAAGGCAGGAGGCATAGGGCAGAAGCAAAAACTGTGAAAGAGAGAATGCGAAGCAGGAATGCGGGGCAGAGAATCTAGCCTTCCAGCCTGAACCTCCTTTGAACAAATTTCTTGTCCAGACTTAGAATGAATGGAGCCGCACGCGGCCCACGCTCCTGGCCCAGCAGCACTGTATAGATGGCCTTAAACAACTTCGCAGGTTTTAGATTATTTTTTTCAGCAGTCTCAAATATCTTCTTGGCATATTCTCTATCTGTCCAGCTTCTGTCGAGCAAATCTGCCAGCTCAGCGAGAGCCACCTTCTGTTTCTTTGAGAATTTTTTTGCCTCTTTCGGAACATGCTTCAACAGCGTGAACTGTTGTGCATGCTTGTTGGCCCAGGCTTCTGCCTTGGGTAGCAGCTCGTCAGTCCTTTCAGTCATCTCATAACCCAGTTTCCTCAGGACAGAGACAAGCCTTTCCCTGTCGTCCAAGCTGACCAGCTGGCTTATCATGGCGGCTATACTGTAGGGGACACGCTCTTCATAACTTGCCGGCGGCTTGCCGACGAGAACCATCTCATAAAGGCGCTTCATATTGGCCAGTTCCCTCTCATCAGTAACCTTCTCAATACCGTAATAAACTCTTTCTAGCTGGTCTAGTTCATCCATAAGCTTTGGGACATCGCTCCATTTAAAATCACGCGCCTTGGTTATGCGCTTGAGGAACAGGAGCCTAAGGGCCTCCGGGGGCGCTACAGCGAGCCAGTCCTTGGGATAGACAACATTACCTACAGATGCAGACATCTTGCTTCCGCCGCCAATAGTTATGTGCTCATAGAATATCGGAATAATTGCAGGATAATCAAACACCTTTTCACATATATGGGCATTGACAAAGAATGCCGAATTTGGAACGACATACTCCTTGCCGGCCCCTTCTCCGACAACATCCCATCGCTTCCATTGCGCCGCCCATTCACTTTTCCAGACAAGTTTGCCATTCCCCCCCTTTGGTATAACCTCCCCCTTATGACCACAGCCCTTGGCTGTTTCCACTTTGAATTTGTAATCCTTGCACACGTATCTGACTTTACCGTCTTCATACCCGGTAATCTTTGTCGTCATTATCTTGCCGCAGTTTTCACATACGACCTGATAGGGGATCCAGTCATCTGCAAGTGGTTCAGTTTTGAAATGGTTGATAATATCCCTTATCTGTCCCGCTTTTTCAAGGGCTGTCTTGATAATCTGATCAAAATTACCCTTTCTGTATTCCTCACGCATTGAGAACTTCTTGGGCTCCTGTTCGACAAAATCTGATAGGACCTGAAAAAACTCACTTACATGGTGCTCTCCATAGTTCTTGTGGCAGCCCTGTGGATCGGGGATGTCTGTCACCGGCATGCCCAAGTATCGGCGGTATTCGGCAGGCACGCCCTTGGGTATCTTCCTAAGCGGATCCATATCCTCTGCCACATAGATAAACCTGGCTTTTATCCCTCTGTCTCTCAGTGCACGATAGACAGCCTCGCCGCGGATGATATCTGTCAGCCGGCCAATGTGCAGAACACCAGAGAGTGAGGATGACGTCTTGATTGTTGGTTTCTTGGGCAGGAGGTATTTCTTATCCAGATAGGTATATCTCTCCCTCCCGATTATCCGTTCCGCAAACTGATCCGCCCAGAACAGGGACTCTCCCATAGTGTATTTAGCTGAAGCTAGGAAAAAAGGAAGAAGAAAGGGCTTACAGATAACCCTTCGCCTTTAGCAATTCGGCGTTGAGTATGCCTCCTCCGGCAGCTCCTCTTACTGTGTTGTGCGAGAGCCCCACAAACCTCCAGTCAAAGACGTTGCACTCGCGCAATCTCCCACAAATCACGGCCATACCCTTGTCCACATCCCTGTCAAGCCTCGGCTGTGGCCGGTCATCCTCCTCGCGGTAGATTATCGGTTGCTCCGGAGCAGTGGGAAGCCTGAGCTTCTGCGGCTCTGCCGTGAACTCCCTCCAAGCCCTCAAAATTTCATCCCTTTCGGGCTTCCTGTCAAACCTCACCGACACACAAGCAACATGACCATCGAGGACGGCGATTCTGTTGCAGTGAGCGCTAACCTTAGGCTTCTTCGCATATTCAAACTTGCCCTCATTAATCCTGCCCCATATCTTGAGTGGCTCCAACTCAGATTTTTTCTCCTCACCGCCGATGTATGGTATCATATTGTCAATGATGTCCCAACTTGATACTCCGGGATGCCCCGCACCTGAGACCGCCTGCAGGGTAGTGACAATTACCTCCTCAACACTGTAACCTCTCTGCAGGAGCGCATGTAATGGCGCCATGTACGACTGAACAGAACAATTTGGCTTAACGACGATGAACCCCTTATCCCAGCCGCGGTTCTTCTGCTGGATGGGGATAATATCAACATGGTCTGGGTTTATCTCTGGGATTACCATAGGAACATCATCGGTGTGCCTGTGGGCCGATGCATTTGATACCACAGGTATTCCAGCCTCGGCATATCTATGTTCCCACTCCCTTGCCGGGCCCGAACCAAGTGCTGAGAATACAAAATCACATTTTTTGGCCTTTTCAACCTTTGTAACATCTTCAACCACGATATCCCTAACACTCTCCGGAATTTCGTCTTGCATGTGCCATCTGCCCCTGACTGCCTCGGCGTAGGTCTTGCCGGCGCTACGCTCGCTGGCGCACATGTATATCATCTCAAACCATGGGTGGTTCTCCAGGAGCGAAACATACTTCTGGCCAACCATCCCGGTAGCCGCCAAGATACCTACTTTTAGTCGGTCCATCTTTTCAGTTTTTTGTGAGACCTACTTCTTCTCGAAGATAAGGGACATTATCTCATAGGCAGTGTCCAGGTTTTTATAATCTACAAAAACCATTATCTGGCTCTTTGATGTTGTCACTTCCTTTATGTTGATTTTTGCATCCCCCAGTGCTCCAGTCAGTTTGCCCAGTGCTCCCGGTTCGTCTAGGAAGTCCGGGGAGGTCACATAAGCTAGGCCTATGCCCTTCGATGACGTCACTGAAACAACAGTGTTGTTCCCCAATAGGAAATTATGGAGAAGCTTGGTTGCTTTATCCACTTCATTCTCGTTAATGAAGTAGGTCATTGAATCCGGCGCAACCGTAACCCCCCAGATGTTTATATTCACATCCCCAAGTATCTTGGAGGTTCTTGCCAGAAGCCCTGCCTGCTCTACGAGGTTCTTACCCACCAAGGTTACACTACCCAATGGGTCATCCTTCTTCCTAACCGATGTTTCCATAAACTCACCTTTTATTTCTGTTCCCTTAGCGCTCAAATCCATATATCTGTTGTTTACAATTTTGAGAGTCTGATGCTTACCCTTATAGATTAGCGAATCCCACTTCATAACCTTTGCACCGCCAACTGCGAGATCCCAAAGTACTGATACATCTATCTCCGGAATCAGGACTGCGTTATCCACGACTCTTGGATCGCCGCTGTAAACACCATCTACATCTGTCACAATGATAACCTCCTGAGCTTCAAGGCAGTTACCAAGGATGACAGCGGTAGTGTCACTTCCTCCTCTGCCCATGGTTGTGATATCGCCGCTCTTGTCAACACCAACGAAACCGCACACAACGGGGACTATCCCCTCCTTCAACAGTGGCACAAGACGTTTCTTTGCCAGTTCTTTTGTTTTCTCCATATCCACAGTTGCATTGGTGAATTTTGAGTTGGTTATAATCGGCCAGTTTTCCCCACCCGGTTCAACATACACAGATTTGACACCCAGTGAATTTATAGCGGCCGACATAATTCTAACAGAAGTTCTTTCACCCATGGCGGCTATATCATCCTTCTGTTGGGGGCTGTACATACTCCCCGTGCTGATATCAAGTGCTTCCAAGAGAGCATTGGTGGTTTTGCCCATGGCTGAAACCACTACCACAACCTCATGACCCTTCTTGGCCTCCTTGACCACACTCCTAGCAGCATTGCGTATTTTCTCACCATCTGCAAGTGATGAGCCGCCAAACTTTACTACTATTCTCGCCATGGAAATTCTTGTAAATTTGCAGGGGGGCTTTTAAAAATATGCGTCATCCCTCCAACCTTTATCGGCCCACAAATCAGCCAGAATTTAATACAATAAAAAGGGAAATACTTGACAGAGAAATGAACAAAAGTCAAAAATGGCCAGCTCACAGGATGTAGATATGCGGCCGGAGGTCCACGTCCTTCGCCTCTCCCACAGAGCTGTGCGCGATAAGAGGGTAACCACGCATTTGGGACTGGTCGCCCGCGCCTTCGGAGCGCGCAGGCTGGTGGTTACAGGTACAAAAGATGAGCACCTAGTTAATTCCATCCAGCGGGTGGTGGCCTCATGGGGAGGGCCGTTCGACATAGCGTTTATCAGTGGATGGATGAAATTAATTAGAGATTACAAGAGCCGAGGCTTCAGAGTAGTCCATCTGACAATGTATGGGCTTCCTGTTCAGGACTACATGAGTGAGATTCGGAAAAGCGACAAAATCCTTGTCGTTCTCGGCGGAGAGAAGGTTCCCCCAGAAGCCTACCAGCTTGCGGATTACAATATCTCCATTACCTCCCAGCCACACTCTGAAATATCAGCGCTTGCCGTCTTTCTGGACAGATTGTTTGAGGGAAGGGAACTCAAGAAAAAATTCGAAAATGCAAGACAGGTGATTATTCCACAGGCTCGCAGCAAGTATGTTTTGAAGAAGTAAACAATTTTTGAAAAACATTTTAATTGAATGAATTTCTAATCTACTAACATGGGGGACAAAGACGACCTCATCTCTGAGATTCTTTACGAGATGGTCGGAAATGAGGGAATTAAAATCATCAATTCACTGTCAAAGCCCGCCACCGACCTTCAGATACATGAACTCACCCAGATACCCATAACAAAGGTTCGTACTACTCTCAACCTCCTCCACAAATTCAACATTGTCTCATATAACTCTTCCCGCGATGAACACCGTGGATGGTTCAAATATACGTGGGAGCTCAAACACTACTGTATTGAGTCAAGTGTCAGAAACTTCCTCATCTCAAAGATTATGAAGCTTAAGCGGGAGTTTCAGGAGATAAACCAAGTTGATTTCTTCAAGTGTGAGAATGAATGTATAAGGTTCAACTTCACAGATGCATATGACAAGAATTTCCGCTGCCCAAAGTGTAATGGAATGCTCAAGCCCGTTGATTGCATCTCCGAAAGCCGCCAGATAAAGAGGGAAATATCCCAGATAAAAAAGATGATCGAGATGCTTGGTCCACTACCTGTTTCTTTACAAAATGTTGGATGAGAGGGCTGCCCGGGACCTGCTTAAGACCCTAAAGGTTCCGAAGGAGGTTATGGAACATGCAGAGGTTGTGCACGAAACCTGTATGAACCTGTTAGATCTCCTGAGAGCGGCCAACCCGGCACTCAGAATAAACAAGCGTCTTGTCTCGGTTGGTTCCCTGCTCCACGATATTGGGAGATCTAAGACGCACGGGATAGATCATGGGATCGTAGGCGCCCAGATATTACGGGATCTAAACGTCAAGAATGATACTGATATCGAAAAGCTCGCAAAGATATGCGAGCGCCATGTTGGCGGGGGCATAAGCAGGAGTGAGGCAGTAAAACTTGGACTTCCACCCGGCGACTACATACCCAAGACCATAGAAGAGAAGATAATATCCTATTGTGACAATATGGTGGATGATTCTGGTGGCACATCAGTGGTCCGTGATCCAACTTGGGCGGCAGTTGACTATGAGAGGAAGCATGGCAAGAACAGTGAGCCGGCAAAGCGTGTCAGGGAACTGAACAAATTCTTTGAGAGGATACTAACCAAATAAATTTATCAATCCATAACCCGAATCATACAACCAGCATCATCCCAAGCAGACAAGCGAACACAAAGCTGCATGTCCAGACTGCCGGACTCCATTCCATGACCTGGGCTCCGTCCAGAGGGCCTACTGGAAGCAGGTTAAAGATTGCCAAGAGGATGTTAATATAGGCTGCCGACATGGCCCACACCCCGCCGGCAAGAATAAAAAACAGTGCTAGTATTATATTGGCCGTGGGGGCTGACAGGGATATTAATCCCCTCTCTCTGCTGTCAACCGTGCCGTCGGTTACCACAAAGCCGGGGGCTGCAAAGATAAACCTACCCCGTGTTATAATGGCAAAAGCAACAACTAGAACCAGTCCGATTTCCCAAAGCTTATAACGAGATTCAAGACCAAGAGACTGGGCGATGAACTTGTGCGCAAGCTCATGCCCGATTATGCCCAATACCAGCCCAAAGATTATGCCCTGATCAGAGATGCCAAACATATTGAAGGCCAGGACAATGGTAGCCATGGAGATAAGTATTGATACTATTTCAGTAGTGCTGAAGTGGAGGTGTGCCCTCCGCCTGAGTGGCCGGTGTATGGCGGGCTGAACGACAGGACCCACACTGGGTAGCACAGGTTGCTCCATAACTAATTAAGGTTGGAGACAAGAAAAAGGATCAGTCATTCCTCCTCGAAGTTTTGCCATAACCACACCTAACGCAATACTTTTTGCTGACGTTGAAACTCTTGCTACCGCAGCGTGGACAGTTCCTGTGGCCGTGCGTCTTCCTCGGTTTCCTCTGTTCCGGCATCTCGCCCATTGCGGGTAATTTGAACTTATATCTAAAAAAGTATTATTAAGTGAAATATTATTAAGTGCAGGGAGTGCATGGAACTAGACGATCTTATCAACAAAGTCCTCGGCGCTGAATTTCTCCAGATCGTCATAACCTTGACCGGTTCCAAGAAAGATTACGGGCTTTCCGGTGACATAACTGACTGAGAGTGCTGCCCCTCCCTTGGACGCATCACATTTGGCAAGTATCGTAGCATCGATGCCAATACGCTCGTTGAAAACCTTTGCTTGCTCAACTGCATCATTGCCGGTGAGTGCATCTCCCACAAATATGCGCAGATCGGGCCTGTTGACTCTGACAATCTTCTCCATCTCACCCATCAGATCTACATCTGACTGCATGCGCCCGGACGTATCCGCCAGGACAACATCTATACTATTAGCCTCCGCATGCCTGATGGCATCAAAAACTACCGCTGCAGCATCTCCACCGCGCTGGTGGTGGACCATCCGCACACCTACCCTCTCTGCATGTTTACCCAACTGCTCCTGTGCGCCGGCACGGAAGGTATCTCCCGCAGCCACCACGACACTGAGACTCATTTTCTTGAGCATGTGCGCGATCTTTGCGATGGTCGTGGTCTTACCACAACCATTGATACCAAAGAACACTACCCTGACTGGCTTTTCATGATTTTTCACGAACTCTATAAAATCCAGGCCGCCACCTGCTTCAAGGATATCTATAAGTATCTTCCTGAATATCTCCCTGATCTGAGTCCCCGGATCGACAAATTCAGTCGAAGCCAGCTTCTCTTTGAGCTTCTTGCCAATAGCCTCCGCAACCTCCATAGCCACGTCATTCTGCATCAGCTCCATCTGCAGTTTCCAAGTTATATCGTCGATCTCGGACTCCCCAAGCTTCGCCCTCCTGCGAATGGCTGTCTTGAGGCGGGTCTTGAAACCAATCTCTATCTTCTTCTCAACGTGCTTTTTCCTCTCTTTTTCAGGCTCCTTGGGAACCTCCTTTGGGATCTTCCCTTCCTCCTCAGCTTCTTCTTGGAGCTCTCCAATTGGAGCTTCCCCTGCCTTCCTTAGCTTCTCCTCGACTTCCTCCTCAGCCTTCTTAAACAACTTCTTTAGACGTCCGAACATCGTGTTTTTAGAAGGGGGTAAGATTAAAGCAGGAAACCTTCTATGAGCTCATACCTCGGCCCTGCCCGGCTGAGCTCGCTCTTCATAAGCTCAAATGATTCCACTTTGAATTCACCAAACTCCATCCCTTGGTTTTCCCGAATGAAATCTACCAGACCCCTCTTGTCATTTGGAAACTTGACCCTTGCCAGAGTAGCATGGGGATGAAAATCCTTATCTTTCTTAAAATCATTTAATTTCAGTATCTCCTCGATTTTGTTGTGTAATGTAATCACATCCTGCGCGCCCTTCTCACAGCCCGCCCAGACTACGCGTATGTAATCAGGATTTGGAAAGACTCCAACACCCCTGAGTGAGAGCATAAATGGTTTGTATTGGATAGCTCTGAGTGCCGCAATAAGAGGTTCCGGCCCGGCCTCACCCAGAAACTTGAGTGTTAAATGGATGTTGTTTTCTTCAACCAGTTTAAGCCTGCCAAACCCTTTTAGGTTTTGTGCAAACTTGAAAAGCCTTTTTTTCAGCCTCTCCGGCAAATTAATGGCCAGAAATAACCTCATCGTTATTCTTGTTTTTGTTATAATTCTAGCTAATAAGAAAAAATAGTCTAAAAAGGTGATAAAATGTTTCCAGGAGGCATGAATCCAAAACAGATGCAGAAAATGCTGAAGCGAATGGGCATAAGGACAGAAGAAATTGACGCCGAGCGCGTAATAATTGAGTGCACTGGAAGAAATATCATAATCAATGACCCACAGGTAATACTCACAAGAATGTCTAATCAGGAGGTGTTCCAGATAAGTGGCGAGGTGACAGAAGAAGAAAGGAGTGAAGAAGAATCTGAAGAGATTGAGACGCGGATAACTGAAGAGGATATTGCCATGGTGGCCGAACAGGCGGGTGTCGGTGAGGTGCAGGCAAAGGAAGCGCTAATTGAAACCCGTGGTGATATCGCTGAAGCAATACTTAAGCTGAAGGAAAGCAAGCTGGATTCGGATGCCGGCGGTTGATTCTGGAGGATTATTATGTGTGGAATAGCAGGCTATATAGGAAAGGAAAGGGCCGTGGAGAAGATATCAGATATGCTTAAGCGGCTTGAATACAGGGGTTATGACTCTGCCGGCATTGCCCTCCTTGATGGAGGCCTCAAAATCTACAAAGACAGGGGCAAGGTTGAGGGGGTGCTGAAGAAGGTTCCACCAATAAAGGGTCCGGGCGTTGCTCTCGGTCATTCCCGCTGGGCGACACATGGCGAACCATCGCAGGCGAATGCACATCCCCACACTGATAACAACAATGAGCTGGCCATAGTCCATAACGGTATAATCGAGAACTATTCTGAACTTCGTACGCGACTAAGGAAACAGGGCTATCACTTTACCTCGGAAACAGATTCTGAGGTAGTGGTTCATCTGATTAAAGAGGGCCTTAAGACCAAAGACTTTGAACATGCATTTGTGGATGCCGTAAAGGCACTCAATGGAAGCTTTGCAATTGCAGCAATCTACACGGGCGAGCCGGACAAAATAATGTTCGCGCGCAATGAAAGCCCCCTGCTGGTGGGACTGGGCAAGGGAGAGAACTTTATAACCTCAGATATACCTGCAATCATAAGCGAGACCCGCAGGTTTCTGGTAGTTGACGATATGGAATATGGGATATTAACCAAGGACAATGTTACAATAAGAGACCTCAGGACGGGAAGGGAGATAAAGAAGGCTGTTCATCTGAGTGATCTGAATATAGAGGTTGCAGAGAAGGGTGGTCATAAACACTTCATGCTCAAGGAAATCCTGGAGGAATCACTCGCTGTAAAGAATGCACTAAGATCTAGGAATATTATAAGGAAAGTGGTGCAGGAAATAAAGGACTGCAGATCCATCTACCTTGTTGCATGTGGCACAGCATGGCATGCCGGTATGGTCGCACGCTATATGTTTCAGGAGTATGGCGTTCCGGCCTTTGCCGAAGTGGCCTCAGAGTTCAGATACTCCACAGCCAAGACCTTAAGTGAGGGGGACGTTGTTATATTCATCTCCCAGAGTGGTGAGACTGCAGATACCCTTGCAGCAGCAAAGGCCGCCAAAAGATATGGGGCAAAAGCAGTTTCAATAGTCAATGTTGTGGGCTCCTCCCTGACACGTATCTCTGATGCAAATATCTACACCTATTCTGGCCCAGAGATTGCTGTTGCTTCGACAAAGGTCTATCTTGGACAACTGACAGCACTCACCATCTTGGTTCTCGAGTTCCTCAGGGCAAGAGGGAAAATAAGCCAGAATCAACTTGATTCCAAGATGATGGAACTGGAGACCATACCCGCAAAAATAGACTCCATACTGGATAACCAAGAGAGGATCAAAGAACTGGCAAAGGTTCTGGAAACAACCGAGGACTATTTCTATATTGCACGCAGGCTGAACTATCCAACAGCCATGGAGGGTGCGCTCAAGCTGAAGGAGATATCATATCTACATGCAGAGGCATACCCAGGTGGAGAGCTCAAGCATGGTCCGCTGGCTCTCATGGAGGAGAGGGTTTGTGTTGTGGCTGTAAATCCTGATGATGACTTAAGGAAAAAAATGGATTCCAATATAAGGGAGGTGCGCTCAAGAAGGGCCAAGGTACTTGAGCTGTGTGAAGGTAAAAACTTTGCAATACATAATGGCTCTGGGGGGACAGCCAAAGAGGCAGCTATACGCGTGGTATTACCAAAGACAGATCCCCTGCTGACACCCCTGACCATGATTGTGCCACTGCATCTTCTGGCCTATTATGTTGCCCTTTCCAAGAATCTGGACATAGATAAGCCAAGGAATCTGGCAAAGAGTGTTACTGTGGAATGATGAATACATCCAAGATCAAAAGCCTGCTACCCGGTTCTGAGATAAGCGAGATAAGACCATGTACTGCACCCGGAAAACTGCAGTTTCACCTAATGGTAGGTGGCAGGGGAGATCTCATGACGCGTATAGTCGATATATCTATGCTTGCCATCCTCCTTGAGGAGCATCCATTGTTCAGTGATGTTAAAGCTTCTCAGGAACTTGGCGTGGTCAGGGCGAGGTATAAGGATGTCGAACTCTCAATACTGGCGAGTGGCAGGGCTGTTGTAAAGAAGGTCTCAGACAGGAAAGAGGCTCAGGACATCCTAGAGGCCCTAGCACCCCTGATCAAGAAGGCCCTTTTTTAGCTAAAGGCTCAAAAACAGGTATGACCCTCTCCGAGAAGGTTTTGGTTCTCAAGGAGGAGAAGAATGCAGTAATACTGGCCCACAACTATCAAGTCCCAGAGATACAGGATGTTGCAGATTTTGTGGGGGATTCCCTAGAACTGGCCCGGAGGGCCAAGCAGACAGATGCAGATATCATACTCTTCTGTGGTGTGGACTTCATGGCGGAGACTGCCAAAATCCTGAATCCTGAAAAAAAGGTAATTGTTCCAGATCCCGATGCTCACTGTCCTATGGCTGGGATGCTCAAACTGGGCTATCTCCGCGAGCTGAAGAGAAGACACCCGGATGCGGCTGTTGTCCTGTATGTCAATACCAAAGCCAGTGAGAAGGCAGAGTGCGACTGTATCTGCACATCAGCAAATGCTGACAGTATAGTCAATGCTATGGAGTCCGATAAGGTCATCTTTGGGCCGGACCAAAACCTTGCTTACTATGTGAAAAAAAGAACTGACAAGGAGATTGTTGTTGCACCGCCGAACGGCATGTGCCTCACCCATCACGGCATGACAATGACAAATCTGATAAGTGCGAAGGAAGTCCACCCAGAGGCAAAGGTAGTCGTTCATCCAGAGTGCATACCGGAGATACAGGAGAGTGTGGATAAGATTGCTTCCACCTCGGGCATACTCAGATACTGTAGGGATTCTGATGCCCGGGAGTTCATAATTGGAACTGAGAACGGGATGCTTTACAGGCTGAGGAAGGAGATACCGAAAAAGAGGTTCTACCCTCTCTCCAAGGATGCAATCTGCCAGAACATGAAAAAAAACACGCTGGAGAAGGTCTTTCTTGCGCTTCAGAAAGAGGCCCCAGAAATAATTGTTCCAGAAGAAATACGGCTCAGAGCTGAAAGAGCCATCCAGCGTATGCTTGAACTATCCTAAACAACTTTACGCCCTTCCAAAAACCAATTCCAAAAACTAAAACTAAAACCAATTCCAAAACCAAAAATTCTCTTAATTTTAATTGGATATTCTTTTAAATATATCCGGAGTTTCGTAATCTGATATTTTTATCGGACACGACTCTTCGATTACTCTGGAAACACAAAGAGGACAGTCTGGCATTTGGAGGATGCCAGATACATTCGTAAATGGACATACTAATGGTCGGGTGGGAATTCCCACCATTCTATACTGGAGGATTGGGCATCCATTGTTATCATCTAACACGAAACCTAAGTTCACGGGGAATCAACATAACCTTTCTGATGCCAAAGAACCCATATCATCCGAAATGTGATTACATGAAAATAGTTGAAGTAGACTCTTCCTTTATACCCGGCCCATATGCCACTCTTCAGAAGGTGGGCGAAAACTATGGCGGCAACCTTTTTGATAACATCTGGAAGTATAACAATCTCTGTCTGGCATATGCCCTCCAAGAGAAATTTGATATCATACACTGCCATGATTGGATGACGGCCATAGCTGGTATAGCAATAAAAAAGGCAACCGGAAAACCACTGGTTGTCACAATCCATTCTACAGAATATGACCGGACAGGAAACCTATCCCCAAATCCTTGGGTTCTGGACAGAGAAAAAAATATTGTTCAGGCCGCAGATGTCATAATAACAGTCAGTGAGGCTATGAAGAGACAACTCATTGAGAGATTTGGAGCTAGTCCCAGCAAGATAGTGGTGATATACAATGCTATAGACCACGAGAACTGGGCAATACAACAGGTCAGGGGACGTTTCCCAAACGAGAAGATAGTACTGTTTTTGGGGAGGCTAACACTCCAGAAGGGTCCAGACTTTTTCCTCAAGGCTGCTAAGAAAGTGCTTGAGAAAGAGGAAAATGTTACATTTGTCATAGGAGGTAGAGGGGATATGCTCCCTCAACTTATACAACAGGCAATAGAACTGGGTATCTCGGACAAGGTCATGTTTCTAGGCTATGTTCCGGATGATGAGCTTCCACGACTTTATTCTGCTGCTGATGTTTTTGTTCTCTCTTCAGTCTCCGAGCCATTCGGCATAACTGCCCTAGAAGCGATTGCATCTGGCACGCCCACCATAATAACAAAACAAAGCGGTGTTAGAGAAATAGTGAGACATGCATTTGCCGTGGATTTCTGGGATATTGATGAAATGGCCAATAAGATACTGGCTCTTATTACATACTCCTCACTCCACAAGTCCATGAGGGAGAATGGAAGAAGGGAGATATCCAGATACACATGGGAAAAAGTAGCCCGTGAGACCATAGAAAAAGCCTACTCCCGAGTAGCCCATTTATGAGTATTTTCCTTCTAAAAACATGATGGCATCCATATGCATGTATTTTCAGGTACATCAGCCACACCGCCTTGACAGATATACTTTTTTCGATGTTGGAACAGGTAAGTCATACTTCAATGAAGCCCGAAACAGGGAGATATTCGAACGTGTCGCTCGCAAATGTTACTATCCAACGAATGAGATTCTCAGACGCCTCATAAATCAGACAGATGGTGCCTTCAGGGTATCCTTCAGTCTAACCGGAACCTTCATAGAACAATGCCTAAAATATGATCCCGGAGTATTGGAGAGTTTTCAGCAGCTTTTCGATACTGGTTATGTTGATATCCTGAGTGAAACATACTACCACTCACTTGCCTATCTTATCTCCAAAGACGAATTTAGGGATCAGGTGAAGGAACACCGAAGGGTCATAAGGGAACATTTTGATTACAAACCCGTGGTTTTCAGAAATACAGAGGCCATGTACAACAATGAGCTTGCCCGGGAGGTGGAAGCCATGGGATACAAGGGGATAGTCGCTGAGGGCTGGGATTATTATTTGGGGTGGCGGAGCCCCAATTATGTCTATACTCCTCTGGGCTGTAAAAAGCTAAAGCTCATGATGCGAAACTACCGGCTGAGTGATGATATCTCCTTCCGATTTTCAACCCATACTTGGAAGGAATATCCGCTGACTGCCGACAAATATGCCTCATGGCTTTCAGCCAATCAGGGCCAGATAATCAATCTCTTTATGGATTATGAGACATTTGGTGAGCATCAGTGGGCGGAGACAGGCATATTTGAATTTTTGAATCACCTTCCCAACGAGATATTGAAGTATCCACATCTGGACTTCAAGACCACCCGTGATGTTGTGGAATGCTATGATCCGGTTGATGTTATAGATATTCACAATTTCTCATCATGGGCGGATGTTGACCGCGATTTGACTGCTTGGCTCGGTAATGAGATGCAGCAGGATGCCTTTCACAAGCTGAAAAGTTTTGAACAGAGAGTCAAGGCAGCAGCTAGCAAGGAGCTTCTTAAGATATGGAGAACCCTGCAGACTTCAGACCATTTTTACTACATGTGCACAAAGTGGTTTGCAGACGGCGATATACATAAATACTTCAATGATTATGATACTCCATATGACGCTTTCACGAACTTCATGAATGTACTTTCAGATTTCAAAAGAAGGATTGAACTTATTAACGCCTCCCCGTCTCGGGCAACCTAAGCCAACACCTCAATCCTTTTTACTCCTCTTCTTGACCCTTTCCAAAGCCATCCCATAAGCACTTATGTAGTTGTTTATAAGGTTGCTCCAATCAGCCACTTCTGAAAGGCGCTTGGCTTCTATCTTCTTCTGGACCCGCTCCTTGCGCGTTGTATGCAGTATGAAGTGCATGTGTTCCACCAGTTGTTTGATGGCCTTTTTATCGCCCTTCACCCTGTCCAACACAAATATAGCCGATTTGTCCTCTTTGACATAATCCTCTATAAATCTGCCGAATCCTGCCTGATTGGTTGTAACTGAGGGTACTGCCATTGCTGCAGTCTCCAGCGGAGTGTAACCCCATGGCTCGTAATAGGAGGGAAATATCCCGAGGTGGCATCCGGTTACTGCATCATTATAATTGAGGTTCAGAAGCCCGTCAGCTGATGAGAGATAGGCTGGATAATATATCACCTTGACCCGATCATCCTTGCTGTTATTAAGACCTTTCTCTCGTAGCAGCTTCATTATAAGATCATTTGGATCCGACAGCTCAAGCGCACATATTGGGGGGGCCTTCCCGGACTTTGAGCGCATTCGCACTATCATCTGTTTTAGGTTATAAAGGAATGACTTGTCAAAAATATTTGTCTTAGTAGGCAGGTTACCCGTGCAGACCGACTCAAGTATATGTTCACGTATCTCATCTAGGTTTTCCAACACCTCGTCCTCAATGGAATCAAAGAGAGCCAGGTTATCCAACACCTCCAGATTTCCGCCCTTCGTCTGGGCAGGTATCCAAAGAAAAACCACAGCAGTTTTCTTTGATTTTTCCTCCTTCAGACGCTGATTGAGTATTCTAAGTGCCTCCAAGAGTATGTCAAACCCCTTGTTGTGATATTCATATCTCCCAGATGTGAAGAAGTAGAGGCAGTTCTTTGTATCGATTTCATAATAGGGAGAGAAGAACGACATGACAAAGTGTTTTATCCTCCGGCGGAACTCTCTGTGTGAGACACTAAGCTCCTCCATTGATGGATAATTGTCGATCGCCAGTCCATTGAGTGTGAGTGCATCCGGATATCTGCCAAGTATGTATTCTGCTTCATCAGCTGTAACCTTGCTTACTGTTGTGAAGACATCAGCATTCTGTGCACAAGCCTTTTCAAGAGTATGTATTGCTTCTATCCCATAGGCTTTGGCATATTCGTCTTTGACAACTTTTTTGAGCTTTATACCTTCGCTTACTTTGCCCATTAAGTCCTCTCCTCTCTCGGCCATTGTGCGGCCCAAAGTGGTTGCATGGGTAGTGAAGACCAGACCTGCCGTTACATTTGCTGACCTGAGGTGAAGCAGGCCTGCTCCACTTAACCACTCATGGAACTGACATATCACCTGTTCATCCCTGAACTCCTTAAGCTTAAGAATTCTTTCCAGCATTATCCCCACAGCCTTGCTCCAGACAACCGAGTCATTGAACAGTGTATCAGATCTTAGTGAGTCCACCCCATACTCCAGCCACAGATTGGTCTTGATATCATTTATTTTTCTCTTAAGTCCTATTGGATCAACAAGCATACAGTTGACTCTATCAGCCCTTAGCCATCTTCCATATGTGCATTTTATCCCCTGCATCTCAAGATCTAGGCAGAGTTTATGAAAGGGGCCCTCGTCGACCTCCTCAAAATCCACAGAAACGCTCTTTGGGTCATACGGGCCGATAGCATAGTATTCCTTGAATCTCTTTCTCATCTGTGGAGCTTTAGAGGCTATGACTGCATATATGCCGCCTACTTTATGTGCAACCTCGTTAGATACCTCAAAAACGATAGCGTCCATTCCTCCAGATAGTATGGCTGTATGCTAATATGCTCTTAGCAGAATAAAAACTTCCGGGGCCAGTCTGCATCATCTGGCCTCTGCAATGACTCGCAGCAGTTCAGCTACACTCCAGGCTTGGTTAATGCACCCTCTGGGGGTATGTGGCGGATCACCATCAAACGCTTCACTAATGCCTCCAATGCAGGCAGTCCACAAATGTTCCTTGAGTAGTGTCTTTACAAACTGCATAATATCCTCCTCAGGATAAACGCGCTTGTATGCATCTACAAATGGTCCCAGCAGCCAAGGCCACACCGTCCCCTGATGGTAAGCTAGATCCCGGGTCAGTTGATCCCCTTCCATATGTCCTTTGTACATGGGGTCTTTCACGTTCAGGGTCCTCAAACCAAATGGTGTCAGCAGTTCCTGCTTTGCTGTATCTACAACACTCTTCCACCACTTTTTGTTGAGCACCGGAAACGGCAATGAGACTGCAAACAGGGCATTTGGTCTTATGGACGGATCTCTTACCTTGTTTATGACATCAAACAGATATCCGGTTTCACTATTCCAAAATTCCCTGTTGAAGGAGTTACTGCAGAGGATAGCTGTGTTTTTGTAGTCCTCCGGATCTTCCTTAAACCTCTTGGCTAATCTTGAGCATATAGAGAGGGCATTAAACCAAAGGGCCTGTATCTCCACAGCCTTGCCATTTCTGGGAGTTACGGCACCATACTGCGTTACTGCATCCATCCATGTCATAGGAAGTTCAGATTCTGACTCTATCAGGCCATCATCTCCCATCATGTTTTTGTACTCTGCGACAATGGTTTTCATCCCATCCCACAGATGCGTCCCTACAAATGAATAGTCGTTGGTATATTCAAGGTATTTCCAAACTGACCAGAAGAACCAAAGAGAGGTATCCAGTGAGTTGATGTTCTTGCCATCAACAAAGTTATTTGGTATCATCCCTTTCTCGGCCTGATTCAGGAGATTGACCAGTATGGACTCTGCTTCGTCTTTTCTACCGTTTGTGAGGCATAGTCCCGGCAGGCTTATGAGTGAGTCCCTGCCCCACTCACCAAACCATGGATATCCTGCTATTATTGCACTCAGCCTGCCCTTCTCTATTATAAAATCATCAGATGCCTTAATAAGCTGTGTAATATTTTTTGACTCTTTCATACCCCCGTGTTTAAAGAAATCCTCAGCAAGCCTCTGCCGTCTTTTAGCTTCAGTCTCCATGAGATATGATGGTGATTCCAGCAACTCCTTGCATTTTTCCAGAGCAGTTCTTGCAGCCATGTCAGCACACAGGATGATGTAAAATTCATCCCCCTTCTTTATGTCAGCATCTAGCCGTGCTCCAATGAAAACATCCTCCAAACAGAGATATCCTCGGGCATACTCTTCCCTGTAGAAAAGCCCCCGGACCAGACAATCATCATAAGGGGGCTTTCGGAATTTGCCTATTGTGGAACTGGCGCATATTGTTGGCGGATCGTCGTGTGTTGGTGTCATCACAGCGATCCCGTCATTGATGTCAAAGGTAAATCTCCAGCTGGGATCCCTAAGAACCTCGTGATGATTTCGGCTTGTCACTAGGATATTGGCTCCAAAAGTTAGCTTACCCGGACTGTCCTTCAGCCGGTAGCCTACAACCACAGCGTTTAGTCCTCTTGGCATAAAGATTCTCTTCTGTAGGACCAAGCTTTCAAATTCATACATAAATGTTGGGTGATCACCATCCGAAAACGCCTTTAGCAGAAACGGGTTTTCTGGCTCGGTATCACCCCAATACTGGTTCAGAGACAGGTTATATCTTTTGCCTCCAAAGCTTACTTCCTCCTCTATCTTGGGCACGAGCATACGCCTGTCCTCTGGCGAAAATGCGGCTATCAAAAGACCGTGATACTTCCTTGTGTTTAGACCTGTAACAGTGGATGATGAATAACCTCCAAGGGCATTCGTCAGTAACCATTCCCGCCCGTCTCGCCAGGACAGGTTGCTTATTTCCATCAGATAATTCACTGAGCAGACAAGATAAACTTTTAATACCTTCTTTCCACAGCTACCACTACGAAGTGGGAACAAAATCAGCTGTTGATTTTTTGCGATTCTCCGGTTTGGACGGAAAAGATTTTATTGAGAATGACATTAATCTAACACAAATCCCACAGATTTGAAAAGGAGGAAAAATGATAAAAGATCCAAGCAGGTACTTTTATGTATGTGATGGTAGCATTTTGAAGGGGTTAGCAGATCTGCGAAAGGCTCTCAAGACAATGTCGGATGAGGTCTACTATTACCATGCGGAAAGAAACGATTTCGCCAACTGGATTGCAGGAGTCATTAGGAACAAAAAACTTGCGGCAAAACTCGAAGGGGCTGACAGAAAAAGGGCTGCAAGGCTTGTGAGTGCAGCCAGCAGGAGTGCCGCCAAGCTCAGGAAAAAGCCCACAAAAAAGAAGCTCAAAAAGAAAGTGAAGAAGCCAGCCGGGAAGACCAAGAAGAAACCCATGAAAAAGCCAGCCAGAAAGACTTCCAAAAAGAAAGCGAAGAAGCCTGCATCCAAGAAGGCCCCAAGGATGTCTGCGAAAAAGAAGCCCAAAAAGAAAGCCGGGAAGAAGTCAGCTAGGAAGAGCAAGAAGAAGCCAAGGAAGGGCTAGTCAGTACTTCTCTGCAACCCAAGCGGACGAAAACCATCCCGGATTGATGTGCTGTGCCTATCCTTTTTAATCCCTGCAGGCATAAACTATCCTATGGGCCGGATAAGAAAGGACTTTTTGCTTGAGAGGTATTCAATAATCTCTGAGGTCAGGGGGGCCCGTCCACAACAATACCATTACAAGACCGCAAGAGTGAAGAGCGGTCAAGTATGCTTCTTCTGCCCGGGCAATGAGCACATGACACCCCCAACAATAGATCGTTTCCCGAAGACCGGACCTTGGGAGATACGTGTCTTCAGAAACAAGTTTCCGGCCCTGAGGCCTCCACAGGGCGACCATGAGATAGTGGTTGAGACCAATATTCACAGGAAAGGCATGCAGGATCTCCCTGCAGATAAGCTCGTGCAGGTTTTCCAGATGCTCGAAAAGCGGAGACTTGCCTTGGGGAAAAAATACAAACATGTCTCAATATTCAAGAATTATGGCAGAGAGGCAGGGGCTTCACTGCCACACTCACATATACAGATTATTGCCAGCAACATAATCCCAACAATAGTTGCGCAGGAGCAGGAAGCAGCTCGGAGATACTTCAGAAAGTGGCATCGATGCGCGTGGTGCGACGAGCTGAAGAAGCTGGACAGGAAGCGCATAGCGGCAGAGACCCACCATTCCATAGCCGTGGCGGCCAATGCCCCCCGGTTCCCCTATGAGCTCTGGCTCATGCCAAGGCGCCATTGTGGAAACTTTTCCAATCTTGATTCAGAAGAGGCCTTAGACCTCTGCCGCACACTGAAGCGCATGTTGCAAAAGCTCGGCGAGCTGGGTAAACCACCTTACAATCTGGTCTTCCACTATTCAAAGAAGACTAGAGATGACAGCTACCACTTCCACTTAGAACTCATGCCACGGCTCTCAACCCATGCTGGCTATGAACTGGGTGATGGTGTGTATATAGTTAATGTTTCACCAGAGACAGCAGCAAGATTCTATCGTTCATAACAGCCCCTGTAGGTCTATCCCGGTCTCGGAGCCCTGCCTTCCTGACTCTATTGCTGACATGAGCCTTTCCCAGTTTCTTTGAAATCGAAAATATTCATATTTACATCTGCTGGCCATTCTTGGAAAGTCCCACAAAAATCTCTTGAGATTTAGCATATTCTCCTTGGTGGAGTCAAAGTTTGCCAGAACAACTGATCTAGACATCAATAATAGGGTTGTCATAATGGCCCTTATCCTGATATTCTGCATAAATCTTCTGGGATAATCTGGAAGTTCTCTGACCGATATCCCCATAGCGGATAGCTTCTGTCGTTCATACAAAAATCTAGAAACATCTCCCCTTAACTTTGACCAGTAATTAATCATATAGGACTTCTGTGTACCGGGAGGTAAATGGATAACACCGGCATTTCTACATAGTAGAGTCTTAAAGCCAAAATATCTGGCGTTGATGGCGTAGTCTATGTCCTCGCCCCTGGGAACTAGAGGATCAAAGGGTATCCTTTGGAAGACATCTCTCGATATTAGCATATTACCTCCAAACATCACTATAGTTTCAATTCTTTCCCTATTTTCAAGACTTCGGAGAACATAGTTTATGTCTTTGTTTTTGTTCCAGAAATGCTTCCAACAGTCAACTTCTTCATTGAGTACATATCTGCCCTTCCTATCCGTATATACGCCACCTGTTACACCAGCACCTTCTTCAATAGATGCCCTGATAAGCGTTTTCAGCACTTTGCCATCAGCTATTATCACATCATCATCAAGAAAGAAAATAGCATCGCATCCAAGTATCTGAGCTAAAAAAAGTCCCACATTCCTGACGCTGGAATAACCATGAAGTCCCATCCCTCCTTTAACCATGGGGTACCCAAGACTGCCCAGTTCCCTCTTTATATCCGCCAATCCTCTCTCAAATATTATCTTCAACTCTTTGTCCAATTTTGATTTCTCAACAAGTTTCTTTATAAACCTTTCATATCTCGCTCTACCATGTTCAGCAGCTACCAGTATAACAATGCTGACATCAAGACCCTTGGTATCCAGTCTTCCCAGACTTGTAAGGAGCCGGGAGATGGTTTCATATCGTGGCGTCTCCGTAGGGTGGTCATACAATTCATAGGTGTGCTGGACAGCCTCCCTCTTCCGGTCGAATATCCAGTAGCTAGGTATAGCTATCAAAACTCTCTTGAACTGGGACATCTTATCAGGCGTGTATTACTTATCCGATGATTAAGATAAATCCCACTACTGATTTTTTAACTATTAGATTGTAATTCTACAATATTATGAAACTTGGTAAAAGGCGCGGCGATATTGTTGCAGCTCCGGTGATTGGTGGGGTAGTTGCAGTCATGGCATTCTTCATACTCTACTCTATGGCAGGCTTCCAGAATATGGGGGGCGACATTGCCGGCATAGGTTTTGGACTGTTTCTAAGTTTGGTTATGGCAGTTATTGCCGGTGCCGTGGTCTTTGGAGAACTGATGGCTAGGGCGCTTGAAAGCTGATCCTCACAAACCGGTCTTTTTAAGCAACCAACCTCTAACCTAAAGATATTTTTATGTCAGGGGGGCTGAAAGATGGCTAAGATTTACTACGAAAAGGATGCGAACCTGGATGTTCTCAAAGATAAGACAGTTGCAATAATAGGCTATGGTAATCAGGGTCATGCACAGGCCCTGAACCTTAGGGACAGTGGGGTGAATGTCATAGTAGGATTGGTTAGGGATCCCTCATGGACCATAGCTGAAAAAGCAGGTTTTGAAGTCATGCCTATCGCAGAGGCCGCAAAGAAGGGCGATATTGTCCACATACTAATACCAGATGAAGTGCAGGCCGATGTCTACAAGGAGCACATAGAGCCTAATCTGGAGGAAGGAAATGCCCTTTCATTCAGCCACGGTTTCAATATACGTTTCAAACAGATAATCCCCCCGAAGAACGTGGATGTGTTCATGGTCGCTCCCAAGGGTCCGGGGCACCGTGTCAGGGAGGTCTATGAAGGAGGATTTGGCGTCCCGGCACTTGTGGCCGTTGAACAGGATTATACTGGCAAAGCCAAGGATATTGCTCTGGCATTCGCAAAAGGCATAGGTGCTACGAGGGCGGGGGTCATAGAGACGACCTTTGACGAGGAGACCGAGACTGATTTATTCGGCGAGCAGGTGGACTTGTGCGGCGGTGTCAGTGAGATGATACTCGCCAGTTTTGAGACACTGGTAAAAAACGGCTACCAGCCGGAGATTGCCTATTTCGAGGTACTGCACGAGCTAAAGCTCATCACTGACCTCATCCAGGAGGGCGGTCTCGAGAACATGTGGGCAAAGGTCTCCAACACAGCGGAATATGGCGGCCGGACACGAGGAAAGCTGATAATTAATGAGGAATCGCGCAGGAATATGCAGAAAATACTGGATGATATCAGATCCGGCAAGTTTGCTGAGGAATGGATAAACGAACGAAAAGCAGGATTGCCCACACTCACCAAGTTGCGTGAGGAGGGCAGGAGCCACCAGATAGAAAAGGTGGGTGCAGAATTGCGTAAGATGTTTGAGAAGAGGTGAGTCCCTCTTCCATCTTTTGCCATTTTCTTGTTTCTCTCTCTGAGGCGGGCTTGGGAAACAAAAGGAGGAAAGCCCCCATTTAGGCAGTTTTTTATTACGCTGACAACAAACTATAGACTTCTGACTGATTCGTTCTTCACAAAATGCGACCTATGACAATAGCGGAGAAGATAATAGCAGCACACTCTGGCAGGGATAGCGTGAAGCCCGGAGATCTGGTTGAGATAAGCCTGGACAGGATACTGTGCCATGAGGTTACAACACCGCCAGCAATCTCGGCACTGGAGAAGATGGGCATGGACTGCATCTTCGACCCGGACAAGATAATCGTGACACCGGACCACTTCGTCCCGGCCAAGGATGAGAAGTCCGCCATGCTGGCAAAACGGCTGCGGGAGTGGGTCCAGAGGCATGGAATAAAGAACTACTACGAGATAGGTCGCCACGGCATCTGCCACACCATAATGCTGGAGCAGGGTCATGTGGCCCCCGGAATGACTGTTGTGGCAGGCGACAGCCACACATGCACCCATGGAGTGGTTGGGGCTTTTGCCTATGGCATAGGATCTACAGAACTGGCTGCAGCAATAGCCATGGGCAGGATTTGGCTGAGGGTGCCGGAGACCATCAAGATAAATGTGAACGGAAAGTTGGGGAAAGGCGTCTACTCAAAGGACGTCATGCTGTATATCATCTCCAAGCTGGGTGTGGATGGGGCCACAGACATGGTCATAGAATTTGATGGGAATGTAATACGTGATATGGATGTAGAGGACAGGGTTGTCTTCTCTAATATGGCTGTAGAAGCCGGAGCTACCTCAGGGATAATCAGCCCGGACGAGAAGACCCTTGAATACATCAGGGCTAGGGGAGTGAAGGATTTTACAGTCTACAAGGCTGATGAGGAGGTACAGTATCATAAAATCTATGACTTTGATGTCTCCAAGCTGGAGCCGATGGTGGGCGTGCCGCCGCTGCCATCAAATGTCAGGCCGGTCAGCGAGCTGGGCGATGTCAGGGTGGACCAGATAGTCATAGGCTCATGCACCAACGGCAGGATAAGGGATCTACGTGAGGCAGCCAAGGTCATGAAGGGAAGCAAGGTAAAAGACTACGTCAGAATGATTGTCATACCTGCGACTACTGAGATATGGAAGCAGGCGGACAGAGAGGGTCTGTTCAAGATATTTACAGATGCGGGCGCAACAATATCCACACCTACATGCGGTCCCTGCTTGGGCGGGCACATGGGCGTGCTGGCGGCAGGCGAGACCTGCATAGCCTCGACCAACCGCAACTTCGTGGGGCGCATGGGCTCGCCGAAGTCCTCGGTCTTCAT
>CAZQBY010000009.1:0-3484 GCA_964592405.1 uncultured archaeon
CAAACAGCCATGAGCGATTTCATGGCATGAGCCTGCTACGGAGATACCCCGGCATGAATGCCGGGGAGTATGTCATTTTAATTAATTAGTTTACACCAATTGTTTTTATAAACTTAGTATTATAATAAGTTTAAGAATGGAGAGAATAAAAACAGGAATTAGCGGTTTGGACAGGTTGATATCAAAAGGTATTCCAAAGGGTCATGTCGTGTTGGTTTCTGGGCAGGCGGGCTCTGGAAAATCCATACTCAGCATGCAATTTCTCTACAACGGAGCGACAAAGTACGGAGATAAGGGATTATTTATAAGTTTCGAACAAACCAAGGAGGATATAATTGCCCAGGGAGAGAGCTTCGGTTGGGATTTAAAAGGCTTAGAGAAAAAAGGGCAATTAAAAATCTTGTCCTTCAACCCCAACAAGGACCACATACTAGACATAAACAAGAGGATCGATTCAGTCATTAAAGAATTCTCCCCCCAACGTGTTGTGTTAGATTCCATTTCCACATATTCCGTATATGCCGAGACTCTTAGTTTCTTTGATGTCCTAATGAGTTATGGGCTTAAAAAAGAGGAACTTCATCTGTCACCAACTCCCCAATCAGTCGTCAGAAAGGCGATAACTGAGATTCTTGGTAAGATGAAGTCCTCGGCAATGACTGCCTTTGTTATATCTGAGTTGCCCGAGAATTCGGAGTATCTCAGCAGAGATACGATATCTGAATTCTTTTGTGATGGAGTAATATTGCTCTATTACACTACAATTGGAGGCGAGTCTTTCGGGAACATCCAGATAAGGAAGATGAGGCATACCAAGCACGCTCATGAGGTATACCCCACATCCATCGGCAAAAATGGAATCGAAGTGGGAGAAGAGAGTACTGAAATATTACAGTAACTCTCTTGCAATTGTCTAATCTGACTATAATTGAGTTTCGTGCAATAATAGATAAATGGAACTATTTTTTTCAAGAGCACTCAGTAAACTGGGCAAGCTTGGGACATTCCTTGAACTGGCAAGGCCCTGGAATGGAGTACTCTGTGGTCTCCTCGCCTTACTTGGTTACGACTTATTGGGACCTATGCAACTTTATTCTGCCCTAATTTTATTTACAGTTTTTACTCTATCTTACATGTCTTCCACCATATTGAATGACATATATGACAAAGATATAGATGAGATAAATATGCCATATAGGCCCCTTCAACGGAAATCTCTGACTAACCGAGAAGCATACACATTCTCGCTCCTCCTCGCAGGCACTTCACTCACCCTCAGCCTCCTTTTGGGCATTCATGTCATTATGTTGTTGGCGTTATTCTTAATCGTCGGTCTTTTTTACTCACTGCCCCCATTTTTCATGTCTAGGCGAGTCGCCTTAGCGCAGGCCACTCTTGCTTTTACGTCAGTGACAATACCACTGTATGCTGGTATGAGCTATTCAAATATGGGGTTTTTACTCAATCAGAACTCCCTTATTTTCGTTATTTCTATGACAATCTTAGCAATATTTATTTTCATAATAAAAGATTTCAAGGATATCAAGGGGGATAACCTACTCGGCAAAAAGACACTTGCAACAAGGATAGGCATAAGGAACGCACAAAGGATGGCACTCGCCGGCACCCTGCTCAGTTATGGGGGGCTTATCTTAGCTTTCAATACAATCCGTCCAATAAAGTTAATAACGGCCGTCCTTTTGGTCTTAGTCTTAGTTGAACTGCTGATAGCAGAGTTGATGGCCATCTGGAAATCTGAAACCGGTTTTGCGGGAGTCAGACTAGGCTTCTTTACATTACTACTCGTTTTGTTGTTTTCTTAGGGTACCTCTCATAAGCTTTAGGGTCCTCTCCACACTCTTTTATCAACTCCAATTGTTTGGGCCTCAACCACTCCAAATCCAACTGTTCTTTGGTCTCTTTTGGAAACTCTTCTTTGAGAATTTTGTTGTTCACATTCATGAACACACAACCCTTTCCGTTCTGGGAAGCGCATTTCAGCTCGATGCCATTCATTAGAATGGCGTGCAGTGCCGCTCCGCCGCCCGCGTTAGCTCCCCGGATGAAATGGCAATGTTTTTTCTCTGAAGGGTAGAACAAGAGAGCGAAGGGATTCTTTATATTCTCGTATTTACTGTACATTTGGCGCCTGAACTCAAAGGTCTTGTAATCGCCATACCCTATCATCGCAGCTACATCCATTATGGACTTGTAAGTATCTTCAAAATTTTTCAATTTTAGCGATTTTTTATATGCCAATGTGAATGTGTATCCAAAATGCCATCCATAGAAGTATAATTGCTGTATAGCCCTTTTGCCCTTTTTCTCCGCATCCTCCGTCATCATCTTCATAGTCTTGAGAGGAAACAAAGTAAGGTTCTCTCCGACGAATATTATCTCCCCATCGGTAAACTTTAGCTTTTTGGATAGCAACAGTTTTGTTAGGAAGCCATACATTTTTTATTTATTTGATAGTTGGTTATTATGGAGTAACAAGAGGACTAACTACTATGCCCTTCCCGGTCATTATCTCAAAATTAACTGGTTTTAACTCATGCTTAGTCGATCGCATCTTAGATATTATGAGTGATCTCTTGTCCAGCGATTCGACTTTGTCCAGTATGATTATGCCATCCACCACAAACTCCTCAACACCATGCCGTGAGTATGACTCTTTCCCAGAGGGTACCTCATCCAACAGGATAGATGTCAGTCCGTTCTCCTGTAATAGATAATTTATCTCAATTATAGAGTTCCTGACCTTGCTTGCATCATTGTCCATCAGGATATCAAGCGAGGGCAGGGCATCTATCACCACACGCTTGGCCTTCATGTTGCGCGCTGCCATAATCAGGTTTTGGATGAGGTGGTTCAGGTCAAAGCTTTCGGGCGAGAGGGTAAGTTTCTCATCAGACTCAAGACCTAATCTGATTAAAGAGGCGTCGATTATTGCCATCTTAGCCTCTTTTTCCATCTTAGGAATATCCATTCCAAATGTGGCCATTTCAGTCCGGAGATTCTTTGGCCTCTCCTCAAGGGTAAGATAAATACCCGGCTCCCCGTTCACGGCGCCATAGTAGATGAACTGCATGCCAAAAATTGTCTTGCCTGTGCCACTGCCGCCGGTGACGAGTATTGTCCTCCCCTGGGGTATGCCTCCATCCAGCAGTTCGTCCAGCCCCTCGATTCCAGTCTTGACTCTGTCTACGGTCATTTGCTTGGGTCTATTTTATTATCAAAGCTAGTATAAAAATGGCTAATTAAATGATTTATAAGCCTGATGGGGCTATATTAACATGGCTTCTGAATTCTTGGAGAATTATGAGATAGCTGGACCTGTCCTCAGAAAGCTCTACGACTCTGGCCTGAGGATGGCGATTCTTGATGCTTTGAAGGATGGTCCGCTCCGGCTGGCCGATCTTCGCCGCAAGGTGGGTGCCAACGCCCCGAACACTTCGAGCAAGGCGAAGGACTTGGAGAAGAT
>CAZQBY010000009.1:3584-19986 GCA_964592405.1 uncultured archaeon
AACTTCTCAGATTACGTATGAAAACCATCCGCGACCCGATTCACGGAGACATCGAGCTTTCAGAGGCGGAGCTGGCGGTGGTGGATACCCCTGCCTTCCAGCGCCTGCGCAGGATAAGGCAGCTCTCCTTCTGCTCGCTTGTGTATCCCGGTGCCAACCACACCCGCTTTGAGCACTCGCTTGGGACGATGCACCTGGCCGGCAGGATTGCACGCAGACTAGGACTGGAAGAAGAACCGCTCCGCATGGCCGGGCTTGTGCATGACTTGGGCCATATCCCGTTTAGCCACTCCCTAGAGGGGGTGTTCAATACCAGCCATGAGAGGAACCTAAAACTGGTCATGAAGGGCGAGGTCGGGGATATAATAAATGACAGTGGTTTTGATGTCAGGAAGATTCTCAATCTTGTGAGGGGCAGGGGCCCGGGCAAGATTATCTCATCAGAAATAGACGCGGACCGCATGGATTATCTCCTGCGTGATTCCCACTACACAGGTGTTGCCTATGGTGTCATCGATGCTGACCGCATAATCAATGTCATTGGTTTTGACGGCAGAGAAGTCTTCTTCCACAAGAAGGGCCTGATAGCCTTGGAGGCCCTCCTCATCGGCAGGAACCAGATGTATGAGGCCGTCTATTTCCACCACACAGTGCGCATAGCAGATACCATGCTACAAGAGGCCATGAGACGGATAGCGGACAAAATAACTATCGGGCAGCTCCTCAGGATGGGGGATGATGATTTGAGGTTCTTTGCCAAACAGGACAGAGTGGCAAGTGAGCTTCTGGAGCTTCTGGACAGGCGCCGGCTCTACAAAACAGCCTTCTCGGTGAGAGGTGGTATAGATAGGCAGATACTCCTCGACAAAAGTGGACTGAAGCCTCACCAGTTGCTGATCAGTAGTATCAGGCTCACAGGTCTTGAATTCTCCATATTAATCAAGGATGATTCGGAGCTGAAAGAGATAAGCAGGGTCTCAAGGATAGCCAAAGAGCTCAGGGAGGAAATAAAGAATCTTGAGGAGACTGAGGTCTATGTACCTCCGCAGTACAAAGATAAGCTGAAGTTCTCTGGAAAATAACACAATGGAGTCAGAGTAAGGCCGGCCGCCTGTGCTAGACCGACCTTAGTCCAGACCCCTCATTAATTCCTCCAGTCGTTTGGCATCCGGATATGTTCCCCTAAAGAGGGAACCTACAGAATTCCTCCGGAGCCTAGAAAGTGCCCATCTCAGGCTGATGCCCTCTTTAGGCTTTTGCTCATGCACAAGCTCCAGTTGAAACTCCTCATTGAGTGCCTGTAGTGACATAGTTCCTCCAGTTGGGTCAAAGAGGGATGTAATAGAAGAATGGGATATAAAAGCATAAAAAGCAACCCAATGTTGAAGCCAATTCTGGTGGGATTTAAAATATGTTTTCAAAAACATTAATTCCTTCTGAAGAAGAGCCAGTTTTTTTCTCCCGCCCGTCTGAATCTGATAAGGGCGTAGGCTCCTTTCATTTTTCGTCCCCTAAGAACAAACTCGATTTTATCCTCATCGGCTTTCTCTATCTCTACTGTGCCCCTGTCCCATATCTTCACGGTTCCTGCCCCATAATGCCCCTCGGGTATCCTACCTTCAAAATTGGCATAATCGAGCGGATGATCTTCAGTCTGGACTGCCAGCCGCTTTATACCTACCTCCACGGGTGGCTCCTTTGGAACTGCCCAGGATTTCAGGACGCCGTTCATCTCCAGCCTCAGATCCCAGTGGAGATGCGAAGCATTGTGTTCTTGGATGACAAAAATGCGTTTTTTGCCGGGCCTTCCGCCTACCGGCTCAGGAGAACTCCTACGGCGTTTCCTTTTATAGTCGGCCAGTTTGTCCACTATGTTTTTTGTGGATTTTTTATGGGTTGGTATATAAGAAAAAGCAAAAATGATAAAAAATAAATCAGGGATCATTCTTGATGAAAGAAAACTTGTAGCAGTTGTTACACTGGCTGTCATCCTCTCTGTGGGAATTCTGATTGTGCAACAGGGATCTATTGGATACTGCGGTGATGGTTTTTGTTCGACTGATGAAACGCCAGTTTCTTGTGCCAGAGATTGTGGGGGGAGGCCGGACACCTCCAAGGCAGAGACTCCCTCCCAACCCCCTGAGACTGTGAAGACCGGGGTAGAGCAGCCAGCTGAGCCGCCGGGGGAACAGCCATCACAAGAACATTCTGCCACTCCTGATGAAAGACCGTCATATCAGCATAATCCTGACAGGGAGCTGAATGAGAATATATTTGAAGACACCATAGGCGTTGAGCAGGAGGATGCCTATAAGAAACAGGGATATGTAATAGTCAGATATTTTTATAATACCAACTGCTTGCTCTGCACAAATCCAGTCAAATGGGATGAGGTGTTGATGGAGCTCGCCAGAGAGATGAATGACGTGATCATCCTTGAGATGTTTGACAGCTCCCGAAAACAGTGGGCTAAGGAGAGGTGGGGTAAGGCAGGTATTGATGTGATTGAAGACCCGGTCATCCGTATAGAGGGTATGCCCGGAGGCAAGCATGCCTACAAGATCCTCTATGGCAATCCGCTAACAGAGCTCTTTGGAGCACCCAAGGAGAGGCTGGTTGAACAGATATGTGAATATACTGATGTCTGCTGAGCACCAGAGTCTGATATGTGCCGGTGTGCCAAAGAGCTTAGAGGGAGATTTTATTTGATGGCAACGGGACCCTCTGTGTAAGGATCTCATCCAGGGCTGTGGATTTCTTGCCCGCCAGGAGATGTAACAGGGCCCCCCCACCTGATGAAATGTGGTCAAAACCGCTTATCTTGAGCTTCCTTATGGCTCCGGAGGTGTCCCCGCCCCCTATAACCGAATACGCGGGCGAATTGGCAATAGCGGTAAATACCCCCCTTGTGCCGCAGGCAAATCTCGAATCTTCGAACACCCCGGCAGGCCCGTTACAGAAGACTGTTTTCATGGTGTTTATAAGGCGAGTGAATTCCTCCACAGTCTTGCTGCCTATATCCTTTATTGGATAGTTGACCGGTAGCTCATCCACATCAATCTCGACCCTCTTACCATCTTTCTCCACAGCCACATCCAGCGGGAGGTATATCTTATCCTCATTACCCTTCATAAGCTTGGCTGCTGTTTCATGTGCCTTCTCATAGCCGTTTTTGGCCAAGAAGACATCATTGGCCTTGCCCAGCTCATACCCCTTGGCCTTCAAGAAAACCATAGACGGAACGCCCGTAAGCAGGATATAATCAGCCAGATTCTTTTCAAGGGCATTTTCTATCATAAGAAAGGTGTCCTCAAGTTTTGCGCCTCCCAAAACATAACCCATTGGGGGTTGTGGATTGCCATTGACCTGCTCCACTGCCTTCAGTTCCTTCTCCATGAGCCGGGCAACAACTGATGGCAGGATGTGGGGAAAGCCCACCATTGTAGGCTGTTTGCGATGTGTGCAGGCAAATGCATCGCAGACATAGATATCTGCTACCTTGGACAGCTCCTGAACCAGCTTAGTTTTGGCCCTGTCCTCCGGCTCTCCCTTGACGTTTTCTTCCTCATGCATGCGCATATTCTCAAGAACCAGAATCTCTCCCGGCTTGAGGGCCTTGATGGCTTTTATGGCATCTTCTCCAAACCAGTCCGGAACAAACCTGACCTGCATGCCCAGAACCCTAGACAGCACCTTGGCATGCTCCCTGAGACTTATGCAATCGGGCTTGCCAAATCTGGACTGGTGAGATATTACAACAACCTTTGCCCCCCGCTCAACCAGCTCCTTGAGGGTCTCCCGGTGAGCCTCTATTTTGAATGTTTCCTTTATCTTTTTGGTCTCCTTGTCAACCGGGACATTGAGGTCACAACGGACCAAGACTGTCTTTCCATAGACATCTACATCATCCAGTGTCAAATGTCTGGGGATATGAACTGTTATCATTCTATAATATAACAATGCTGGAGTATAAAAACCTTACATGAATTGAATCATATTCAGGAATGATATACCTATAGAGGGCAATTAGTTGCTTCTTATTCAATTATATTGACAAAAACAGGATAATATTTTTAATCAGGGAGTAATTTGAATCTGGAAGGGTAGGTTTTAAGGACATATTTTCCCTTGGTTGCCTTGATGCCCTTAAGTGGTTCGACTGCCCTCATGAAATCCATGTAGTCGTTTGAATCCCTGCCAACCAGCTCTACCATCAGGTCCCACTCACCCATTGTATTATAAACATTCCTCACATTCGGGTGTTTCATCAGCTCTTCTGCGATGATATCGCCCAAATATTTATCCTGCCCACGATAGGTCTGTATAAAATAGAAGGCAGAAAGTCTCTTGCCGAGTTTTTCTGCATTCAGGCGCGCCGTATATCCAGTGATGATACCCTGCCGTTCCATACGCTTTATCCTGCTGTGGATTGTGGTTGAGGACTTACCCAAGCGCTTGGCTATTTCTGTCACCTTCGGCGTCAGGGAGTAACTCTCCTGCAACTCAGAGATTATTCTCTTATCAAGTTCGTCCATAAGCAGATTATATTCTTCGTCAAGCAATAAAAACACTTGCGACAGAGGGTATTTTTATTTAAAAAACCTATAAAGTAACATCCCCAACCAGAAATGCTTCTTTGCAGAATAGCGAAGGACATCTGGAAGCATAAGCAATTGTAGTAAGGGATTGGGGACAAGGAGTCAGGAAAATGCAGCTGAATGATTTACATGAGCTCGTCTCCCGGCTTAAGGAAAATAAGGGAATGCAGGTGGAAACGACAACCCTTGGGCGATTCCTTGGATCCCAAAGCTCCAAAGTGGCCTTCTATCTTGGTCGCGAATTCCTCAATCGCCCGGTCATAGTCAGTACTATGGAGGACAGGATACAGATACTTGATATCCATTCCGGGATTGTTGTTGTCATAAACAATCTGGAGGAGATGCTTCCCAAGGTAATAGAATCGTTTTCAAAGACTCGAATGGAGAAACCAAAGAGTGTGAGCTCAGTAGAAGATACAAGAGAGATGTATCAAAAAATCATAAAGAGGGAGATACGGAATAGTGCAATATCACAACAGCTCTGCGAGTTTAGGGAGATTATGTACAAACCGGGCTCTCTGGAAGATCGCCTGAGCCTGATTGAAAGGACTATCGAGGCACTGGAAAAACACAAGGCTGCATGTGATAACGGTGAGATGGAGAAGATCGAGAAGGCTCAGGACAAATTGGGCAAGCTCATCACACATGCCAAATCAAAGAGGCTGGCTCCCGGGCAGATACCCTCGGTCTATGAAATAGCCATCTGGTGTTGGGTGAATTAGCCGGGCGTTGCTATTTATGCTATTTACAGCCTTTTTGTTTGAATTCTTTTGTTTGAATTCAGGAGCAAACAAAATTCTGTTTTGCATCAGAGGGGATTTGCTCTTGGCGCACCCAAGGCATAAAGCACTTCGACAGCGAAAAGGCTCAAAAGCGTTACTATCAGACCTGCAATAATGATTCCCAATGAGATGGCCAAGAGGGACCTCTTTTTCTCCAAACCTAGGAGCCATGATATAAGAGAGCCAGTCCAGGCACCAGTTATCGGTAGGGGTATGGCTACAAAAGCTGCCAGCCCCCAGAATCCATACTTCTCAATCTTCTTGTCAGCCTTATTACGCACACCTCCAACACACCTGGAAACGAAAGAATATCTTCCAAGTTGTGAATAAGCCCAGTCCAGCAGAAGGAGTATGGGAACAACCACTGCTATATTCGCCAGAACTGAGATGCCGAATACAGGCAATGGATCCAACCCTAATAGGAGTATACCCACCGGTATGGCCCCTCTCAGTTCTATCCATGGAAGCATTGAAATAAGCAGGATAAGGAGGTATCCATCTATCATATTAATCTCCCAACTATCTCAACAGGACAGTTCACACCCTTGGCTATCCTAAGGATCTCCTTTACGTTTTTTGAGTCTACAGACAATAAAAAGTTGTCCAGGTTGCGATATCTATGAATGCCCATCTCAAGGAGTTCATAACCGAGCCGGCTGTGCTCCGCCAGCTCCCTGGCCGTGTTTTCCAGCCCGCCCTTTGTGACATCTTTGGCTGCATTGATCCTGATCTTCCTGATCATGCTATACCAGCACTCAAACAGCTTTTTTGCCTTCGCAAACCGCTCCTCCTGCTCGCCCCATATGGGCTCGCCCAGGAGGACCAGCTCATCGCCCTTCCTGCCCCCCGAGTCGCGTATGGGCTCGTCCAGCAGCAGCTCGCCGACGACGAATATGCTTGCCAGCGGCTCGCCCTCGAGGTTGGTGTTGCCGCCCACGATTGGCAGCCCCATCTCCATGCCCTGCCTCTTCAGGCTGCGCGCCATCTCATCCACCTCCTCCCTGGGGCCGGAGAGGGTGTCCAGGGCGAACAGCGGGCGGGCCCCCTTGACAATGATATCTGTCATTGCGTGGATAAGCGCAGACTTCATCACCAGCCGCTTCTTGTAGGGGCCATCGCAGCTGACTACCAGCCTCCGGCCGCCAAATTCCAGACAGGCAGCATCGTCCCAGTCAGATATGCCCATGACAGGCCGGCTGAGCTTGTCAAAGTCCAGAAACAGTTCACGAAGCCATGTGATGTCAAAGGCACTCATAATTAATTAACATTTGGCCCTATTTATATGAGTCATTTATATGCCTCTGTTTATATCCCAAAGTCTATCATGGAATCCCCATGATGATGCAATCATGAGGGCACAAACACAAACAGAAAGGTTTTTATAGCTGTCATCTCTAAATACTGTAACCACTGAAAGGTGGTTACATATTAGGGTGATGAGAGTGAATCGCACAGATGCGCTCATGGCGCTGGCTTTTTTCATAATTAGCATTGCTTTTGCCCAAGCTACAACCGGAGTAACCTGTGAGTATGTTCAAATCTATGCCCAAGATTTTAAGGGGGTTATCAATGACCATGCAGCCATTTGGGACAGGGGCGGGACGCTTTTGTACCGGGAAGGCCAACGTCATGATGATTATGTCATATGGGATAGAGATATTGACATAAAGGTATATGCGGGAGAAAAACTAAAGCTTGAAAGATGCAGCTCAAGGAAGGGCGACATAAATATATACCTACTAGATACGAGTAAAACGAAATACACAGAGCATAAGTTCACACAACATGGGGAAGAACTCACTATTGACCAAGACGGCTACATAAGATTCCCAAAAGGGGTCAGGGCAAACGAATATAATAGGCTTCTCCTCTATGCTTGTAGTTGCACCCCAGGCTACACAAACAACTACCGCTGCAACGGGAACATGAGGGAGCGAGAGTACATAAAAGAGGACTGCTCCAAGGAGTGGCGCGAGGTCGATTATTGCGAATATGGATGCGAGGACGGCGAATGCATTCCAGGCTGCGACCCCGGCTATCTGGACGAATACCGCTGCAACGGCAACTGGAAGCAGCGCAGGTATCTGAATTACGACTGCTCAGAAGAATGGCGCGACTACGAGTACTGCGCTCATGGATGCTCGGACAACAAGTGCCAGGAATGCGAGCAGGGCTATAGTGATGACTATCGGTGTCGCGGAGACTATAGAGAGAGGAAATACGTTTTTGGAGACTGTACTGAGGAGTGGCGCGAGGTCGATTATTGCGAATATGGATGCGAGGACGGCGAATGCATTCCAGGCTGCGACCCCGGCTATCTGGACGAATACCGCTGCAACGGCAACTGGAGGCAGCAGCTATACCAAAACTATGACTGTTCCACTGAATGGCGCAACTATGAATACTGTTCTTACACCTGCTCTGGGGACGCCTGCCAGCCGGGTCCGAACCCATACTGCACCGACTCCGATGGGGGCATAGTCTGGAGTGAGCAGGGCAACACGTACGGCGTCAACGACGCCTTTGAGAGTTACTCAAAGCTGGACTACTGCAGCGGTGACACCCTTAACGAGTATTATTGCGACGGCAACAACTGGGCGCTGATACAAAGGACGTGCGACGGCGAGTGCCGCGACGGCGAATGCGTTCCACCCGGTTGTGAGGACGAGTGCGATGGGTATGGTTTGAGGGAATGTTATGGCGACGGCGAAAGGGTGTGCGGTTATTATGACACAGATCCGTGCCTGGAGTGGAAATATTATCCGTGTGAGAGCGGGTGCTGCAACAATGAATGTGATGAAGGATGGGAAGATGAATATAGATGCAGGGGAAACTGGCGCCAGAGGCTCTGGGTGGATGATGACTGTGATGAGGAATGGCGCAATTATGAATACTGTCCAAGTGGGTGCTACAACGACCGGTGTTATTACAATCCATGTCCGCAACCACCTTGCCCATACTGCGGTGATGGTATATGCAATGCAGGAGAGACCTGCTCCAGCTGTCCAGGTGATTGCGGCTCTTGCAGTTATTGTGGAAACGGTCTCTGCGAAGCTGGGGAATCATGCTCCAGCTGTCCGCAGGACTGCGGCTCTTGTAGCTACTGCGGTGATGGTATATGTAACAATGGTGAAACATGCTATTCATGCCCGATAGACTGTGGAGGCTGTCCATACTGCGGTGATGGTATATGCAATGCAGGAGAGACCTGCTCCAGCTGTCCAGGTGATTGCGGCTCTTGCAGTTATTGTGGAAACGGTCTCTGCGAAGCTGGGGAATCATGCTCCAGCTGTCCGCAGGACTGCGGCTCTTGTAGCTACTGCGGAAACGGCATCTGTGATGTCGGAGAGACCTGCTCCAGCTGTCCGCAGGACTGTGGATCGTGCTCCGGCTGTGGAGATGGGATATGCAACGGCAATGAGAATTGCCAGACATGCTCACTGGATTGCGGTGTCTGTGAGACCTGTGGAGATGGAATCTGCAGTGCAAGCGAAAGCTGTGAAACATGCGAAGCCGACTGTGGCATCTGTGAGACCTGCGGAGATGGAATCTGCAACAATGGTGAGACATGTGCTACCTGTCCGCAGGACTGTGGTATCTGCGATCTGTGTGGAGATGGGGCTTGCACGGGTCAGGAATCATGTAGCAACTGTCCTGCTGACTGTGGCCAGTGCATAAATCCGTGCCCTGTGCCGATAGGCGAAAATGTCGAGGTTACGGTAGAGGCATGTATAGAGTTTGAGGGTAGTGGCACTGACACCTTTGTACTTACAATATACAGTCGCGAGGATCATCTAGCTGATTATAATGTGGAGATCTCCGGGCAAGCAGCCCAGTGGGCTGTTGTGCAACCACCAGCAGTTACAATACCTGCGAATGGTGAGGCCGAGGTCGTTATTAATGTAGCAGTTCCTGAGGGAACACCACCCGGCCTGTACAACCTGACGGTCCAGATCCTCAGTGGTGGTGAGAAAATTAGTGAAAAGCAGTTATACGTTAGTCTAAAAGAACCTGAGGAACCCGGCCAGGCGCCCGTTGTTGTCATCCAAGAAACACCAACAGGAGCCTTCCTGATAGGAGAGGGGGAAGTCATCTGGATAGCCATCATCTTGGCCGTGATAATCAATACGGTCCTAGCTGTAGTATTCTTTAAGAAACTCCGGGGCTGAGGGACATAACTTTCTCAAGACACAGGCGGGACAGTTTGGCTTTTTGGCCCGGCAGACCGCGCGCCCATGATCTATAAGGAGATAATTTAGTTCATACCATTTTTCTTTTGGTATCAGCTTCATCAGATCCTGTTCTATCTTGTTGGGATCCCTGTTCTTTGAGAAGCCCAGTCGCTGCGACAATCTGGCAACATGAGTATCCACTGCTATGCCCACTACCTTGTTGAATGCATTCGCCAAAACAATGTTGGCCGTTTTACGCGCAACACCCGGAAGTTTTGTCAGCTCCTCCATAGTATCCGGCACTCTTCCGTCAAAATCAGACATTATCATCTTGGCTGCAGCTATTATATTCCTCGCCTTGTTTTTGTAGAAGCCTGCAGAGCGTATATCCTGTTCCAGCTCTCCCAAATCAGCATTGGAGTAGTCCCTCACACTCCTGTACTTTCTGAACAATTTGGGGGTAATCCTATTGACCTGAGCATCTGTACACTGTGCAGAGAGCATCGTGGCAATCAGTAGTTCCAGTGGATTTCGAAAATGCAGGGCTATGTGTGGGTGTGGATATTCCTCCTCAAGCAGATTTAGGATTTTCAATACCCGTTTTTTATTCATGTTTTAATTAACCCTTCAGTTTATAAAATAATGGCAATAAAGAGCTTCAGCAATCAGACAGGGGAACAGGTCGTGGCGCACCTGCAGAAATATCTTGGGTCAGAAAGGTTCAACCTTAAGATAGACACTTTTGCCGGAGTGGCAGAAATCAGAAAATCCCGGTCACGGGGAAAAGGCAATTCCAAGAAGAAGGCCCGAATACGTGAACAGATGTCTGGCATGCGGCCCAAGAGGCGCAAAAAAGTTCTATCTGCCAAGAGGAGAGAGAAGCCCAAGCTGAAACATGTCCGCAACGGGCGGATGATCACCCTGAAGGGATATACGGGCTTCTCTTAGATTAGCACCCTCCTGAATTTTTCCTCCAGCTCAACTATATTTGTTACGCCGCTGGTTGTCTTTTTCACAACACCCTTTGCCTCAAGGTCCGAAACTACGCGCGAGACTTTTACCTTGTTCAGGCCTGTGTTGGATACAATCCGTGACTGCGCCATCTTTCCACCGCTTTTGATGATTGTTTTTAGGACCAATTGCTGGTCGCTTGGCAGGAGCGAAAGCAGCGGGAGAAGGTCCATTCTCTCTCTTATCTTGAACTGTGAGGACATGAAGTAGTAGGCCAGCGTGCCCACAAGAAGACCAGTAGAAGACAGAAGAGGTATGAGCAGCTCAATCGGAAACTCGCAGCCGCAGATAGTGCCCTCCAGTATGTGCGACTGGGCATATAGTGATGCCACAGATACTGCCATTATGAACCCTGCAATCAGTATAAGACCTACAAGGAAGCGGTTTTCCATAGCATTGTCATTTGTTTCAAAAAATGAAACAAAGGTATATGTATTGTTTCATTATAAACTATGGTAATAAAAATATATTGCTGTATACTGGATATTGCTGTATACCGGACTATGAAAAATATGACTCTGATAGCCGGACTGGCAGTAACAATAGTGCTTGGTTTATATCTGGGATACACACTGACGAACTCTTTATACCAGCCGGCAGCCAAACAGGTGAACACCACATCAGTTGTGGAATCGGATGAATCCGGGGCGGAGACACCCCCCCTACAGGTGGAAGAGAGTGCAGGGAGTTCTCCCGATATAAATGTCTCTGTAAAAAACAATACCGCCGGTCCAGCTGAGGTTCCAGAGCAAAATCCCGAGACGGCTGAAACGGAAATCAGGATGGAAGACATAGAAACAAAACATGCTGTTCTGGAGCTCTTCTGGGGAGAGGGCTGCCCGGAGTGCGCGGCTGAGAAGGAGTTTCTGGAGGAGATGAGGGACAAATATCCGGACCTGGAGATTATAATGCACGAAGTCAACGAGGATGAGGAGGGACGGGAGCTCTTCATGGAGAGGTGTAGGGAGTTAGAGCTCGGCTGCAGGAACGTCCCGGTAACAATAATAGGGAATGCGGCATTTACCGGCTTTAAGGACTACAACGGCGATTTCACCTACCACAAGCAGGAGAAGGCCTTCGTCGGTTACCGCAACCAGATAGAACTCAGCATAATGAATGAGTTGGGGCTAGCCAGATATGAGGATCCTGACGGCTGGAAGGAATCCGTAAAGTTGAGTGCAAGCACCGATAAGAGTATCTATTATGAGAAGGAGCCAATGAGAATCACTGCTGATATCAGGGTAGATAGGAATGTCAATGGCTTCTATGTTTTTGCCAGAGGGCTTGTAGGCAAAACAGGCCCATATATCAACTCCAAGAAATGGATACACCTGAAGAGGGGTGAAAACAGGATAGTGTTTGAGGAGAGTGCGCCCCGGTGCTTTGGCTGCGGCGGATTCAGACCGGGGATTTATCCCATAGATGTATGGTTGGAGAAGGATGGGGAAGAAGTCGCAAGAGTCAGGCTCAATGTTGAAATAAAGGATTTATGATGAAAAGGAATACACTAATCATAGGACTGTTCATCATCTGTTTGCTGGCAAACGCGCAGGCTGCATCCCTGAATGTCAAGGTGTTTCTGACTCAGGACTGCAGCCCCTGCGAGAAGGCTCTTGATTTTCTGAACTCGCTAAAAGAAGAGTATCCACTGACCATAGAAAAGCTTGATGTCGAGAATACACTCAACAGAATACTCTTCCAGAACCTCTCCGGGGAGCTGGGTTTCCCAACAGTTGTGCCAGTTATTGTCATAGGAGACGATTACTATGCCGGATTTGACAGCACCGAGACAGCCGGCAAAAACATCCGCTTTATGATAGATCAGGCAAGCCGGCGCCTTCCGTCGGGGGGGAACGGGCAGCAGGGAAGCAACATCACGCTAATGGTTTTTTCCAGTCCCACCTGCCCGCACTGCGCGCAGCTAAAAAGCGAGTTTCTGCCGTATATCCAAGAGAAATATCCTGACCTGAACATCGGGGTTTATGAAGTTACAGAGCAGGAATCCCTAAACCTGCTCCTCAGACTATCAAAGGAGCTTGGTTTTAACCCCGGCTCAGTTCCCGTAACCGTTGTGGGAGAAGAATACTACATTGGATATGGTTCGCTGGGTACGAGCGGCAGGGCAATAGAAGAAATGGTTGAAAGGGCATACGCCGCACTGCAAAACAACCAGAACACCGGGCAGGCTCAAACACCTCGTTACAGTAAAAGCAGTGGAAGCATAATACATCTGCCTTTTCTTGGCGATGTCAACGTGGGGGAGATGATGGGCGAGATGGGCATACCCTTGACCACAATGGTGCTTGGCCTGTTGGATGGATTTAACCCCTGCGCCTTCTTTGTTCTGACGATGCTGCTCTCCTTCCTCGTATATGCGAGATCAAGAAAGAGGATGCTGCTGATAGGCCTGACATTTGTCTTTGTTTCCGGTTTTGTCTATTTTCTGTTCATGACAGCACTGTTTAGTGCAATAGCCGCCCTGAATGAGATAAGGATAGTAGCTCTTGGCGGTGGAATCATAGCCCTGACCATAGGGATAATAAATCTGAAGGACTTTTTCTTCTTTCAGAAGGGCATCTCACTCACCATTCCGGAAGACAAGAAGCCAAAACTCTACAAGCGCATGAGGGGATTGCTGAAGTCGCAGACCCTTCTGGAACTGTTGGTGGGGACTGTGGTCCTGGCCTTTGTTGCAAACAGTTATGAACTCCTGTGCACAGCCGGCATACCCCTGGTTTACGGCAATCTTCTCAACACCCAGCAGTTGGGTATGATGACAAGCATTATGTACATAATACTTTACAATATCTTTTACGTCATGCCACTTCTTGCAATAGTTTTTGTGTTTGTCAGAAGCCTTGGAACTAGGAAAATGAGCAAGGAGAGCGGGGAGATACTAAAGGCAATATCCGGGATAATGATGCTCGGTTTTGGCGCCTTGCTGATTATAAACCCCCTGGTACTCTCAAACATATTTGTAACCGGTTCTTTAATAGGATTTGCGGTAATAATAAGTCTGATCCTGGCCAAGCTCAAGAAGATGCACAGGGGCAAGACTGATGAGGTAAAAGGTGAGGACACCAAATCAGGAGGGAGCAAAGATGAACCTTCCGAAGGACAGAAAATATAGTGAGCATGTATGGATAAAAAAGGAGGGCGACATTGCAGTGCTGGGCGTTACAGACTATGCAGTGGCAGCCGCCAAGGAAATAGTATTCATAGAGCTCCCAAGGGTTGGGGACATAATAAAAAAGGGAGATGTCCTGACAAGCCTTGAATCTGTAAAGTGGAGCGGACATGTAGAGTCGCCTGTTACCGGAGAGATACTGGAAGTCAATGAGCAGCTCTTTGACGAGCCTGAGAGGCTGAACAGGGACCCGTATGGCTCATGGATATGCAAGATGAGGCTCATAGACCAAAGCGAGCTGGACAGTCTCATGGACAGCAGAGCTGCAGAAATGTGGACCAAGCGGACATGACAAGAGTTGCGGTGATAGGTTGTGGAGACGCCGGGCTGAGTGCGGCATTTGCAGCTGTGAAGCAGGGTGCCAAGGTAACAGTAATTTCTGATGAGAGGGTGTATTACCCCCGCTGCCCATTGCCCTACTACATCGGCGGCAAAATCAAAAGAAAGGACCTCGTTGCCCCACTAGAGGCTATTTTCAAAGGTTCGAGAGTCAAGGTTGTGTTCGACCGGGCCTTGGAGATTAAAGATGGCACTGTAATCTGCGAGAAGGGGGAGGTGCCCTTCGACAAGGCCATCATCGCTACAGGCGGCAGGCCCAAGAGGATAGGCAACTCACTGACCCTGAGGACAATGGCAGATGCAGATGAGATAAAGAGGCGTGCCAAGACTGAAAAGCCTGTCATAATCGGTGGCGGCATGCTGGGCTGTGAGCTTGCGGATGTGCTTGGCGGCAGGATTATAGAGGTCCAAGACCGGATACTCCCGAACTTTGACCCTGAATTTTCAGCAATCATAGAGAGGCTGCTTAGGAAGAGGGCAGATATCAAAACAGGAACCACAAAAATTCCGGAGTCTGGCTTTATGATAAGTGCAATCGGGGTAATCCCGGAAAGCGGGCTGGCAGAGAGGAGCGGGATAGAGACCAGCGAGTTTGGGATAAAAGTGGACAACAGGCTGGAGACCAGCATGCCAGATGTCTATGCGGCCGGTGACTGCATTGAGGAAAAATGCTTCTTTACCAAAAAATCCATGCACTCCTATCTCGGGCCGCAAGCAGAGCGGCAGGGCGTCATAGCCGGGACGAACGCCGCTGGGGGAGACATGCGGTACGAGGGCTCGCTGAACGCCGTTGTAGCCAAGATATGCGGCTGCGAGATAGGGGTAGCGGGCATGTGCGGAGCGGATGCGAAAAAGCGCGGGATAGAGACGACCTGGGGCGTCGCGCGAACAAAGACCAAGCCGGAGTACGACAAGACGGCGGAGGATCTGATGATCAAGATGCACTTCTCCGGAGAGAGGCTGGTCGGCTGCCAGGCCATTGGCGGAGAGGCGGTGGACGGCATCATAAACCTGGCCAGCTACGCCATGCGGCACGGGGCAACTGTTGATGATTTGATCAACATGACATACTGCTTTTCACCGCCCGTATGCTCCGCCCCCAACCCAATCATATCATGCGCCGAGAACGCTAAAAGGAGGATGAGAAGATGACTAAGATGAAAGAAAAACTGGATGAGGTTATGTCAACTGTGCAGCGCGTTATGAAGGAGAAGCCAAAGCAGGCAGGCGCCTTCATGGAATTCATAGAAAAGGCGGAAGGGAAGGGCGCGCTGGATGTCAAGACAAAGGAGCTGATATCTGTGGCACTCTCGATAGCAGAGCACTGCGAATGGTGCATAGCCTTCCATGTGAAGAACGCCCTTGAGGCCGGGGCAACCAGGGATGAGATAATGGAGGCCTGTCTTGTGGCTGTTGTCATGGGCGGTGGGCCATCGCTGATGTACATCAAACCAGTCATAGATGCAATCGATGAGTTCTCCTAAACCTCCATGGTTGGATATAAGGCTGCCCTCAGGAGAAGGCTATTTCAACCTAGTAAGACTTCTCAGGGAGAATAACCTTCATACTGTGTGTCAGGAGGCGAACTGCCCCAACATTGCAGAGTGCTTCGGGAAGCGGACGGCGACATTCATGATACTGGGCGACACGTGCACCAGGAACTGCGCGTATTGCGGTGTGAAGCACGGCAGACCTTCGGACGTTGACAGCGGGGAGCCTTCGCGCATAGCGCGCGCAGTATGGGAGCTGGGATTGCGCTACGTTGTCATAACCTCTGTGACGCGCGATGATTTGGAGGACGGCGGAGCGTCCATGTTCGCACGCACCATAGGCGAGATAAGGCGGCTCAATCCAGGGTGCAAAGTGGAGGTGCTCATACCGGATTTTCAAGGCAATGAGAAGGCGCTTGAAAAGGTCCTGCAGGCGCGCCCCGACGTCCTGAACCACAACATTGAGGTCGTGAAGCGGCTGTTCCCCCTTATGCGCGCGCAGGGAGACTACAAGAGGTCGCTTGAGGTCCTGAAAAAAGCCAGGGGGTGTAGCATAACCAAGTCCGGCTTCATGGTCGGACTGGGGGAGACGAAAGAAGAGATTATCAGCACCATGGAGGACTTGTGCGGTTTAGCCGACATACTGACAATCGGCCAGTACCTCCGGCCCTCTGAGGGGCATGCCAGGGTTTTTAGGTACTACACGCCGGATGAGTTTGAAGAGCTGAAACAAGCGGGTCTTGAGATGGGTTTCAGGCATGTGGAGGCGGGGCCTCTTGTTAGGAGCTCTTATCATGCGGAAGACTATGGCAGTCTCTTGTAA
>CAZQBY010000009.1:20086-49179 GCA_964592405.1 uncultured archaeon
GTATGTGGATGGACTTCAGACTGCTTGACACCGGAAAGGGCCCTGCGGCCATGAACATGGCCATAGACGAGGCCCTCATGCTCAGCGGCAAGCCCGCCCTGCGGTTCTACGGCTGGGAGCCGCCTGCTGTGAGCATAGGCTATTTCCAGGGGATAGAGCAGGAGGTCGACCCCGGAAAGTGCGCGCAACTGGGGGTGGACGTGGTGCGCAGGCTGACCGGCGGAGGAGCAGTATATCACGACCAAGAGCTTACCTACAGCTTTGTAGCGCCAGAGGAAGGGCCCATCGCACGCAACATACTAGAATCCTACCGGCAGATATGCGCACCAATTGTAAGGGGGCTGAAAAACCTTGGCCTTGTGGCAAAGTTCAAACCCATAAACGATATAATTGTCAATGGTAGGAAGATCTCCGGAAATGCCCAGACGCGCAGGAAGGGCATGATCCTGCAGCATGGCACGATACTCCTGGATGTCAATATCAGGAGGATGTTTTCTCTGCTGAAGGTCCCGAATGAGAAGATTAGGGATAAGATGATATCTGCAGCTGAGGATAGGGTAACATCGGTCAGCAGGGAGCTGAGTGCTGCAATATCCCGCGATGCAGTCAAAGAAGCCCTAGTAGAGGCATTCAGGCAAGAGTCGTATGTCCGAGGGTTGGAGCCGGAAGCGCTTTCTACAGAGGAGCTAAAGAATGCCAGGAAACTGGCCGAAACAAAGTATTCGACCGAAGAATGGAACTTCATGAGGTAGATTGTAAGGTCCCGGGTGGGAAGCTCATACGCCTGCGAGCGCAGATAGAGGACAGCAGGATTAAGGAGATTAGAATCACAGGCGACTTCTTCCTCCACCCAGAGGAGCGGATAGGCGAGCTGGAGACGGCGCTCGCCGGAAAAAAGCTGGAGCGGGTTACACTACAAAAGACTGTAGAACAAGCCCTCTCGGATTGCGAGATTGTAGGCTTCTCAGAGAGCGACATGGTCAACGCCCTGATGCGCCTTCAGAGCGACTCCCCGTAGATGCGCATTATGTCCTCCCGATTCGGCTGGATGGGGTTGCAGCTTATGGCGCCCATGCCCAGTTCCAGGGAGTAATCTGTAAGCCTCTCTATTGAGCTTTCAGCAACACCACAGTCCCCCAAGCCCTTTCGCATATCTATGGCCTTCTGGATGCGCACCACAGCCTCCACGGACTTCATGGCATTTGTCCTGTCTATGCGCGTGATGTCTTCTCCCAAGGCCCTCGCAATGTCGCAGTATTTTGAGACCGTCTTATCATCCCCACTCTCAATGTTATAGCGCATTATCGGCGGCGTGAGGCAGGCCAGCGCCTGCCCGTGGGCAATGTCTGGATATAAGCCGGATACCGTATTCCCCATGCCATGAACCAACACAGTGCGGGAGGATGTTATACATATGCCGGCGTAGGTATCTGCCAGCGCCATGGCCCGCCGGGAGTCTAGATCCGGAGCAGTATATGCGCGTATCAGATTTTGTGCTATCAGCTCCATTGCGCGCAGGCAGAGAACATCACTCAGTGGGTTTGCCCTTTTTGAAACATACGCTTCCATGACGTGCGCAAGTGCATCAAACCCAGTCTCGGCCGTTAGTTTCGGTGGCATGGTGGAGACAATATCCAAGTCGACGATAGATTCTATCGGGAAGATATGCCTTGAGCTGTATGCCGCTTTTTCTCCCGTCTTCTCATTTGTGATGACTGTGTACCATGTCACATGCGAGCCTGTCCCGCTCGTAGAGGGGACGGCAACTATAGGAAGTGTTCTTTCAGTTGTTTCCTTTCTGCAGCGTATGTATGGCCAGATATCGCTGTCCTCATGGCCTATGCCGACTGCCATCGCTTTTGCCGCATCTATGGAAGAGCCTCCGCCCAAGGCGACCACCACATCACATCCGCTCTTTAGGCCAGCAGTTATGCCCTTTTGAACAGTGGCCACAGTCGGATTTGGCTCTACGCCTTCCAAGATTTTGACCCTCAATCCGGCCTTTTCCAAACTCTCCCGAGCCTTCTGCAGGAAGCCATGCCTGCGCATAGATGCGCGGCCCGTTACCAGGAGGACACTGTCCCCGTGTTTTTCCGCCCGCATGCCCAGCTCTAGAAGGGTCTTCTGTCCGAACAGCAGATTTGTTTCAGGAATGGTAAAAGAGAAGTCCATATTGTAATATTGATTAGGGAAGAATGTTTAAAAGATTGCGCTTTTTGCAAGATTGTAGTTTGATTGTAGTTTGTTAATAGGATTTTAGTTTAAAATTTTTTAAATGTTTTTAAATCATGTTTCATAACCATAACGTCGCGGGAGGTTTCTAGAGGGCTTGACAGCAGTGATGAAATTGGGATACCCTCTGGCAGGAATTAGCATTATAATATTGGTCTTAGGTTTCACATACGCCATAAGCGCAAATACCACAGACAACATCGCCCTCAACACTGATAAGACAAACTATACGCTGGGTGAGACTGTCAATATAAGTCTTACAGCTCCGGACAATACATCCGCTTCACTGTATCTGCTTCCGCCATCCGGAGATGTCCTCTTTCTGTTGAACAACAAGACAGGTTCATTCTCAACCCTCTACACCCCCCGGGAGGTCGGCAACTACACCACTGTCTGTGAAGTCCTGAACCTCTCTGCGACACTGAACGCCGACTTCACGGTAACAGGACCGCTCCCGGGGGGGTCAGGGGGCAACCTGACGAATGTTATGGATGAGGAAAAAGCGCCCGCAGTCAACATCTCCGAGACTCCTTTTTCCAATGGGAGCAGCAGGGAGCCGGCTAACAGGACAGATGTCCTGACAGCCAATAGAACAATCGCATCCAACAAGACTGGTTATGAACCTGCCGACAATAGAGACATTCCATCCAACAGAATACCAGAGGTTGCGCCCTCTGATGCCTCTTTGTTCATAGAAAACAGGACCTATGCACCGGGGGATGAAGTGGTCATACAGCTTTATATACCTGAAAATCTCAGCCCATCTCTGACGCTGATTACCCCGGATGGAGATGCCCTCTCACTGATGCTCAATGAAACAGGTGTGGTCTGGAAGAGATACACGCCGAGGGAGCCGGGGCATTATAACGTCTTTTACAGGATAGCAAAGATCGGAGTGGACCTGAAGGACGCATTTACAGTAATTAATATGACTCTCCCAGAGAATGCTTCAGAGAAGAGTAATGAGACTGGGGAAGAAGGTGTTGCATCCAACCGGACAATTCCGTCCAACAGAACAGCGCCATCCTACAATATCACCACCAGTATCACAATCCCCAATGCCTCCAATATCACAATTCAAACTGATAAAAGGGAATATCATCCATGGGAAGAAGCCGAAATACGGCTGGAGCTTCTCTCAAACCAGTCATGCCAGTTGGAAGTCATAACCCCCTCCGGGGAAGCACTAGTACTCATATCGGCTCATGCCGGTGTATTCTCGGCCCAATACCGCCCGCAGGAGAAAGGAACATATACCGTCACCTGCAAGCCGCTGAATCTCTCAACAAGATTTACGGTCCTAGAGCCTGTCTTCCATGTCGGCTCATGGCAGGAGGCCAGACTCACGGCAGGAGCAGGCGGGCAGGTGGCCGCAAAAATACACCGAATCTCGGCAGGCCGTTTGGAGGTTTTCCCAAAATCCACTCCAATTAAAAAAATTGAATTTGACAGCATAAACCTCACCCAAAGGTTTGATCTTGGTCTGGATGAGATACCCCCGGGGGCGGTTAGCGAACATGATTTCATCCGGGTGTATGCCATAGATCCAAGCAGGCTGGAGTTCGCCTATGCCAACGTTACCGTAACCGCCACAGGCACAGAGCTCTACAAGTGCAAAGACTGGGACTTCACCAGCCAGAAATGCCTTGGCGAATGGGAGCTCTTCAAGAGGGATCTTGTTCCCGGTCAGAACTACACCTTCCAGCTCACTAAGGAGGATCCGGGCTTTGGCGAGAGCATAACGATAATCGACATCCAGAGCTACCCTACGGTGGGTGGCAACTGGACTGTTAGGTTCACCACCAACGGAACGGCGAACCTGACGATTACGGCAGTGAACGGGACTACCTGGAGCGACTCCGACGAGGACGAGGATTTGAGGTTCCTGGAGGTGAAGTGCGGAGAGGATGTCCTAAGTTATGATTGGGTAGGCAATTCCATCTTCATCGCCGATTATTCCTGCAATGAGACGGGTTATGAGGTGAGCAGGGTACTGACATCCGGCAAGCACACGCTGGAGTTCAGGTTCGGCGACCAGACGAAGTATGCGCACAATTATGCCGGGTATGAGGGCGACAACGTGACCCTCATCTACGCCACCACCTTCGGGCAGGACGTGGAGACCCCGACACCGCTGAACCTGAGCGCGGAGATGCGCAAGGACTCCGGCTTCACGCACAGCACGACCGTGAACCCGGAGAGGCTCTACGTGAACGTGGCCGGATGGTATAAGGTCTCTTATGGATGCCACTTCACGCAGCAGTCGACGGGAACTAACCACCGGCTTATAGTGGAGACCTGGGTTGAGAACACAGGGACGGAGATAGTGCCCAGCAGGACCTCCTGTTACATAAGGGACAGTGAGTCGGACAGGAACAGGTGCTCCAACAAGGGTACGTTCATAGTCAGTCTGAACGATGGGGACTACCTAGAGCTGTGGGCGAATAAGACGAAGGGTACCGGGACCAACCCGGCCACGACGGAGTCCTGCTACATGTACGTCCAGATGGTGAACAACGATGTCGCCCAGATGTACGACGCAGACGGTGAGGATGACTTCCACGAGACGAATGAGATAACAGTCAGCATCGACACGACGACCTTCGCGGATTCGGACTTCGCAGCCGACACGGACGAGTATGCGTTGAACGTGACCTCGGGAGGGTGGTACAAGATATACTACCACACCTGCTCCCACAACTATTTGACTACCAACAGGAACAGCGTTCAGACGTACATAAGGAGGAACGGGACCAAACTAGAGCCGAGCGATGTCTTCTCATACCTGAGGAACGAGGATGCCGACGGGACCCCCGGAGACCGAAACTGTGAGGCCGGATACCTGCTGTACAACCTGTCCGCCGGAGATTCCATCGACATGAGGCACACCAAAATCGGCTGGGAGACCGCCTCCCAAAACTCCAGGACGCTGCCCGGCCAGAGCTGGCTGCTGATGGAGAAGATAAACCACAGCGACGTCTTCATGGCCTACGATGAGGACATCCACACCGGGACGACCATGATAAACCTCACCACAAACTACCATGTGGGGAGCTCCTACAGCCACAGCGACAACGCCTCAAGGATTTACATAAACCGGGACGGTTGGTACGAGGTGTCCTACACAATGGGCTACAATGAGACAACAGGCAGCAACAATCGCAACATCCTCTGCGGCGGCCTGTACAAGAATGGGGTAGTTTACTACCCGTCATGGCAGTGCCACTACTCTAAATTCCAGGGCGGGGGCCAGTATGCGACAATAAGCGCCAACGTGATTATGAACATCATGAGCGGCGAATACATCGAGCTCCAGTTCGCCCCAGAGGAGGCCACCGGGACGACAGTCAGGAACGCCACCTGGGTGACGATAATCCCACTGGACACGCAAGACCTCACGCCGCCCACACTAAACTGGGACTGGGCGGACATAAACTCCACAACCAGCTACAACTCCACAACCATCTGCGTCAGCCTGTCGGAAACCAGCAACTGCACCCTGCACTTCAACGGCACGGACTATGTGAATACCACCACAGGAACACATATCTGCTGGAACCAGACAAACAAGCCCAACGGCAATTACTCAAGCATCAACGCGACCTGCGAGGACGCAGCTGGCAACGGCGCCAACACCACCACGGCGTGGTGGAACGTGAGTTTCAATTCCCTTGACACCACGCCCCCAAAGATAACCTGGACCTGGTCGGACATAAACTCGACATCCACCACTACCCGAACCACCAATGTTACGCTGACTGTGGATGAAACTGTGCCGGAATGCAATCTGACGGTCAACGGCACTGTATATCTCATGAACTATGCGGGGAATAATGTCTGGTGGCAGAACCTGACCAACTTTGCCAACGGCAACTACACCGTGTGGGCCAACTGTTCTGATGCAGCTGGCAATCTCGGAAACTCGACAATCGCATGGTGGAATGTGAGCTTCTTCCAGGCGCCGCGGTGGTCGAACAATGAAACCAATGCCACCACCAATGTCACTCACTATGGCAACACTGTATATTTCAATGTCACACTGAGCGACGATTGGGAGGGCAATTACTCGATATTCTACTTCTACAACGGGACGGACTGGAACAGCGACCCGCCACAGGCATGGACAACACCACAGGAGCTTCAGAGAATCATACAGATAAATGCGACGAGGGGCGCACTAATCAAATGGTACTGGTGGTTCAACGACTCGCACGGCATTTCCAACCAGACCGATGTCTGGAACTTCACAGTCGGCAACAGCCCGCCGACGCAGGGGACACCCATACTCAACTCCAGCTGGGATACCAACTACACCTATGAGAACCTGACCTGTTACAACCAGAGCACGGCTGATGCTGATGGAGACTCGGTCAAAAACATTTATAACTGGACTGTAGATGGAGCCTCCATCTTCCTGACGCTGGCACCCTTTGAGGGTGGTTCCAATGACACTTGGACCAGAGACTATTCGGGGGCGCTCGGCTATAACCTGACAGCATCCGCCACATGGAACAAGACAGGCGGTTATGACGGCAGGGGAGCATATGAATTTAACGGTATTGATGAGTATATAGATTTGGATGAAGACGGTGCTAGCCCTGTCTATGATGCGGCCTTCAACACAAGGACGGTGGCGCTTTGGTTCAAGGCAGATTCTGTGGCAGGAGCAACCTACAGGATGCTCTATGAAGAGGGGGGTAGCGTGAACGGTATGAACATCTACATCTATGACGGCAGGATATATGCGGGCGCCTGGAGCGAGGGCGACGGCTGGCAGGGCAACTGGAGCAGCTTTCCGGTTACAGCTGATGAATGGCATTTTGCGGCGCTGATCTTTGATGGTCCGGGAGGCAGTGTTTCCCTGTTCTATGATGGGCACCTAAACACAAGTAACAGCTATAGCACCCAAGTTGCGGGCCACAGCGGCGACGATGGCATAGGCTGGATGGATGGTTCCTCCAAGGGGCATCTTGGGGACTTGAGCGGGGGCGGGAACTACTTCAACGGGACAATAGACGAGTTCATGGCATTTGGCCGGGCCCTTAGCAATGAGCAGCTGAATGCGACATACTGGAGCCGGACCAATACTATAGTCGCTCAAGAGACTGCCGTGGGCGAGACATGGCAGTGTAGTATAATCCCAAATGACCTCTACGACGACGGAGAGGGCATAGCCTCAAATACCCTCTTGGTCCTGCAGGACAACAAACCCCCAAACCTGGACTGGAACTGGTCTGATATAAACTCCACAATCAATGTAACCTCAACCACTGTTTGCGTCAACGCATCAGAAAGGGTGAACTGCACCCTCCACTTTGCAGGATCGACATATACAAACACAACCAAAGGGACAAACATCTGCTGGACCATAACAGGCCTGAGCAAGGGCAACTACACGCCCGTCAATGCAACATGCGAGGATCTAGGAAGCAACAAGGCGAATACAACCAACGCTTGGGTCTATGTGAGGCCGGATATGTGGCATGTCTTCTGCGGCAACGTCAGTGGGAGGCTCTACCTGCGGAACTTTTCGATAATGTATAACTGGACATGGGATGGGGATAGTAAAGGGGATGGCAATGTCTATGCATATGCGAGCGGCGCAGATATAGACTGGGAGAGTCTAGTAGCCCTTGGCAGGACCACTCTGGGCGGACCAGCCAGCGATGATTTTGAGGAAGTAGACACTGTCCTTGGAACCGCAAGCTACGTCAATGACACAAACCGGACCTTCAGCACGGACGGGAGCACACCAAAGAACACCACAACCTTTGTGGTCAAGACACGAACTATAAGCAATGTCCCCATAGTCAACTCCACGGATACGTGGGCGTTTGTTACCGGGATACTCTGGGATTCATCTGATACAGTGGGCGACAACGAGTTTGATGCCTTGGACAACGAAGATCTGGTGTTCGTAACGAAGATAAATGTGACGGCCTCCAGTTCCTGCTCACCGGGGGCAAAGTATGAGATACGCCTCCCGGACACGCTCGACACCTACAAGGGAGGCTCCGGCAGGGTCAATTTTCAGGCTGAAATCTCGCTATAGTTATGGGACTGAAGGTTTATGGGGCTGAAAGTTAAAAGTTTAAACCAAGCATTTATATAGATGCTTATATAAAATCCAGTAGTAAATACACATTCATAAATCAAACAAAACTAAAAAGCCCAAAAAATGGAACTGGAGAAAAATCTTATATTGGCTCTGGTGGTGCTTATCATGGGCAGCCTAACAGCTTATGCAGTATCACCGGCAGGAGTGCAATGGATAAGAGACACGACATACACGCCCGGTGCTGCAACCGCCAGCGATATAACAGAAGGTGGCAACATCACGGTTTTGAACATCACCGGCATGAACCAGTCAACCGAGAGGTGGGCCGGTTATCTTGGTAATGTCTCGGCGAGCGGTTCGCTGATAGTGCTTGCAAACTCCAATTTGGACATCTTCTACAACTGGTCTTGGGACACCAGCACCGGAGGAGAAGTCTGTGCAGGAACGGATACAACCTACACTTGGTCATCGCTGGCCGCAGCCACAGCTGCTGATATAGATACAGCATGGGGCTTTGGCGATGCTTCGGATGACGCAGAGGCTACCTTTGATGACGGTAGCAGGAATTTCGACATAGGCGGAGTTGCGAGCACCGCGCCGACAGCTGACACTGGCCAGTCGGGTGGATTTTATACATTTGCCCTGACAGACAATGCCGGGGGCACTGCCGAAACAGACTTCGTATTCTGTGCGAATGTGAGCATGTCGGGCACCAACAACGGCTACGACGGCTCCACTGTGGACTATGAACTCATAGTGCCGACGACCTACGGGGCCACGGAGACCTACTACTTCTATGTCGAGCTGAGCTAAGCTTGACATAGACCCTTCTTTTTTATTTTCTTTTTTATTTTTTCCTTTTTATTCTCATATCAGCTTTTTATTCTTATATCAGATAATTGTGGGGGGCTTCAGCCTCTTTTTCGTAATTTTCTACATTGTGTTGGAGGAACATTGTGTTGGAGGAAAAATGAGGACAAATGTGATAATGGTGCTCGCCTTTTTGGCGCTGGCAGGATCTTCTCTTGCTGAGGACTATATAATTTCCAATTCGGCTCATGGAATAGATGTCATAGATGCCATAGTGTATGCCAATGCCGTGGACAAGCCCTATGGATTCCTCAACTCGCCAGTCGGCTCTGCGCGGATGACCCTCACAGTTGGTTCCGGCAGGGAGGTGCTCCTGATACAGTCAAGGGACAACGCCTACACAAAGACCCTTGCCAGTGAGCTGGAGGCGAAGGGGAATGAGGTGGAGATACTGGAATCCAGCGATCCGCTGGCTACAAACCTCCTGCTGGCCAAAAGGTCCGGCGCCAGAAGATTCATAATCATTGATACAAGTTATGGATATAATGCCCTGTCCGTAATGCCTTATGCCGCGATTACAGATGCCTTTGTAATCATGGCAGACAAGAACAATGCGCAGGATGTCGCCGAGTTTCTGGAGGGTGCAGATCCCCTCTCCGTCATACAATACGGCTATCTGGATGATGAGGTCAAGGAAGCCATCGGCGATTACATAACCGAAACTATAGACACCGGAGACAAATATCTCGACAACCTGGAGATTGTCAAGAGATACAGGGCCAAGAGGAATACAAAACAGGTAGTCATGGCCGATGGCAGCATGCTGGAGTTCGGGATAGCCAAGGGCGAAGATCCCATAGTTCTCATAGCTCCTATAATACCGGATTCAGTCTATAATTACATACTCAACAGTGACATAAGCACCATAATCCTTGTGGGCGGTGATCTTGTTCCGGCAGTAGACAATATGAGGCAGCGGCTCCTCAACGACGGGAAGGAGGTCAGCGTGTTTGTCAAGTTCGGAAAGGCCACACCGGGGCTGGATAAAGGCATAACGGCACTGGACATATTTCCTCTGCCCTCATATCCGCTCGATCTGGAAATAAAGTCAGTAACATACAATGAGGCTGAGAAGGTCTTGGAGATTGTCTACACAAACAAGGTAGATGCGGTTGCTTATGCGCAGGCGGACATATTCATAGAGGTCAATGGCCAGATGGTCAAGACCCTGGGCGATACTGCGCCTGTAATGATACCAAAGGGCGCAGAGAAAGGCGTGCAGTATAGCTTGAATCTGGATGAATTGAACATCGAGGAGGATAGTGAGATATACGCAAGGGTGCTGGCCAGGTACGGTTCAACACCGACCAGTCTCGAAAAGGTCGCCGCGACTTATGCTCTACTGGCAATGATAAGCGTGGAAGACACCTCAGAACTGGATGCCACAAGACTCTATTATGACCAATCTGCCAAGCAGCTCACGCTGACTATCAAGAACATTGGACCTGTTGTAGTCTATTATCTGCCAAGCTTCGAGCTGATGACAGAGGAAGGTCCAAAGGAATTCTCCAGAGAAACTGTTTTGAGTTTGGATGCAGGAAAATCCAAGGATGTTATCTTCTCCGGAGTGGAGCTCAGCGAAAGCGATATCAAACAGAACGATGAGGTTGATGTCCATGTGGATTATGGCTCAAGGGAGGAATTCCTGACGAAATCGCTGGACAAGAGACTAAAACTGGAGGTTGAAGTAAAGGAGCAGCCAGCTGATTACACGATGCTGATAGCAGTTCTTATTGTTATCATAGCCCTGTTGCTCCTGCTGATTCTGAAGAAAAACAAGAGACGATGAGGGAGACTAGGCTCAAACTCCTGCTCATTTTCATCCTAGTTTCCCTGTTGCCCACCGGCTTGGGGGCGGAGTCGGATGTAGCTGAGGGCGGCATCATCTCGGTTTTGGTGCTTGAACAGTATAACCTAACCGGCTCATGGACCGGCTATTATGGGGATCTTCTGGTCTCCGGCAACCCGATAACCGGCTGGATGCTCATATCCAATGTAACCTCCCCCGGCAACATTACCGGAGAAAACATGTCCATCCGCTGCAGCGACGTCTCGGGCTACCTGCTGATAAGCAACGAGTCCACTGTGCCGGACCTTGGCAACCTCATGCCCGGCGACCTCGCCGTGCTTGACTCAATAACAGGAACGGGCCACGACTCCGGGAGCAACACCTTCGACGCTAACACCAGCTTCACGATAGTAGATAAGACCATAGACGACGTTCCCACAGTCTGGATAAATGTGAACAGTGAGCAGCAGGACACATACTTCAGGGAGGGCTACATGACGGACGGCGACGCGATAGTCTTTGTCGCTGTCATAGAGCAGGACCAAGTGGGCTTCGACGGGCGCGAGCACGACTTCCAGTTCATGCTGCCCTACGGCCCAAATGAGAACTATTACATTTACGCCCTCTTCAGCTGCGAATGGTGCGGGGACGGGATATGCATGTTCGGTGAGGACTGCAAGACCTGCCCGGAGGACTGCGGCGAGTGCGAGGCAGAGATGGTGGAGGGTGAGAAGCCAAAGACCCACATACTCACGCCGGGGATGCCCATAATCCTGCCTCCGCCAAAGCCTGTCATCAACATCGATCTTATAATGGACCAGGATGTCTATGGGCCGAGAGAAAAGATAGGCGGTGTGGTGATAGTGGAGTACACAGGGCAGGATACCCTGACAGCTGATCTGGTGCTTACGCTTGGTGATATAGACCTATGGAAGGAGAAAATAAAAGTCCTGCCTCCATACTCACGCCGGAGAATCCCATTCAGGCTCGATATGCAAACCTCCGGAGGTTATATGCTCAAGGCCTCCATCAGGAACCCTGATTTTGAGGTAAGGGGAAAGAGATCTGCTGAAGCAAATTTCCTGATAACAATACCAGAGAGTGAGCGAGTACTGGAGATAAATGTCAACATGCCCGGGGCCGTGGTGGGTTGCAGAGTTTTTGGGATAGACTGCATAGGCATAATATTGATACTGGCCCTGATGGCCATACTCCTGTGCATATTATTGGTCAAGAAACCTCGCAGAGAAGGGAGAGGGCCACATAGACAGCTGATGGACTGGATGTGGGCTGTAAAATACAACATCAGGAAGTGAAGACTTGGTTGTGCCCCAGTTCACCACTACCAGAAAATTAAAACCAATAGGCAGAGAAAAACAAAAATGAGCTTCCCAGAACTTTTCAGGGCCATGATTCTATTTATCCTGATTGTGCTTATTCTTTCAGCGACCTATTATTACAGAACCGACTATTTTGCCAATGGTCTGACAGTGCTGGCATTCTCCCTCTGCCTGTCCTTCACCGGGTTCTTTACGCTCGGGACATTTTATATTTATTTTGAACGCACAATCCGTGAATTTCCAAAGAGAGCCAAGACCATAAACCGTTCGCTGATTGCAACCTATGTGCTTCTGTTCACTGTCTCTTCAGCATTTGCAAAGCTCTTGACCTGGTTTCCAACAATAGTCTGCCTTGCCTTTGGATTTATATTGGCATCCGACATCACCTTCACCTCACTGCTCACCTATGGCTTCCTGGTTACACGCAGACCGGGCAAAAATGTTCAAAGGGGGATTGTTGCTCTTGGGGATAGATGGCTCCTATTCTCAATAGCCATTGTAATGGCAGCTGCTGCATTCTCCTTCATTTTCTATTTGGAGGATCTTCCCTGGGCCTTGGTAATAGTCTGGCAGACGGTCCTGTTTCTGGGCACAAGAAAAACAGCGCCTTGGGCAGGACTTGAACCTGCGACCTACTGGTTAACAGCCAGTTGCTCTACCAGCTGAGCTACCAAGGCAGACGGTCCCAACAGGGATGCATCTAGTAAATAAAGCGGGTATTTTGCTAAAAAGGAAATAAAAGCTTGCCGGGCTACTGAGGCTGCTCAGGAGGCGCCTCGGGAGCTGCACCCACTGGTATCTCTATCATCCTGGTATCGCCCTCCACCTCGTAGTATATCCTGAACACGCCGAAGGCCTGCTGCGTTTCAGCCATCTTGTTTATGACAGCCACCACTCGGTTGTCCACGGCTTCCATTACCCCCTCAAACTGCACATCAAGGAGCTTGAAGCCAGCAGCCTTGAGCATCTTCGAAACCTTATCAATCTCAGATTTTGGATCCATTTTGGGCTTTAATAAGGAAATTATGAATAAAAATCAGTTTATAGTTGGCAGACTATTTCTTCATCCTGAAGCAGTGCGGCTCAATTTCATCCAGCCCAAATTCTTCCTGAAACTCATGAATGTCTGTTGTATTGGTCTCGCCGTCCAAGACACTCATGACCCACTTCCTCAAACCCATGGGCAGGAACTTTTCATAACCCGGATTGCTTCCCTCCCAGATTATGGCATATCCGTCCGGCTTCAGAACCCTTTTTATCTCAAAAAGTGCCTTTTTATAGGCCTCATCATTCGGGAGATGATGGAGGACATCAATCATTATGACACGGTCAAACCGGGCATCCTGATAATTCAGGCTCGTTATGTTGCAGAGATCAAAGGTCTCTTCACAGTAGCCCCGTAGCATCTCTATAAATCTTTTGTTGATGTCTATAGCCTTTAGTGAAACGCCAGTGGCGAGCAAGCGCTTACTAAGATCGCCTGTACCACAGCCGACCTCCAAAACCCGGCTGGTTTTTTTGAGTTTCAGATATCTGATAGTCTTCTCAAGACGCTCTTTGTACCAATCTCCATGATGAAGGTATATCAGCAGGCGATAGAGGCGACTGCTTTTATAAGTCAGGCACTGGCCAGAGAGCCAGTAAAAGAGTGCTGCCAACGGAAAATAGAAAAGACCAAGTATAACACACACAGGGATATTAGTGTTTCTGACCATATCCTGAGGCTATAATGTATGCTAAGCTAAGGGAGGAACTCTCCCCTTGATATCTTGTCTGGAAGATATTTCTTGGCGACGAACTCCAGAGACTTGTTGGCCAAGGCCTGCTGTTCAATTCTGACACCTCCCTTGAGCATCTTCTTTAACTCCAGCTGCCAGCGCTTATCCTGAAACCATGCATATTTCATTTCCTCCTTTATCCTCTTCACATCCAAATCCTTGAGCTTCTCCGTAACCTTCTCCAGCCCGTAACGCTCAATATCAGTCATGGTCATGCCGATGAATTTGCACCCAGGTGTTCCTAGTTCTGTACTCAGATAAGCCAGATTTATCGAGCCCATCTTGATGACGGAATATATGTAATAGCCATAAGGGTCCCCATCTGTAAAAACATAAACAGGGAGCCCGACCTCCTTGCTCAGCCGGTGTATGAGCCTTCTCACTCCGCGCGCGGCCTGACCTTGGGTGGCTACAAGTATGGCATTGTTCCTCTTTGCAAATTTCTCCTCCACCAAGCGCTCATACATGGCTGCCGTCTCTATAACAAGGGCAAAGTCCGCCTTGACCTCTGCGAACTCCAAATCCTCCACTGTCGATGGTATGCCATAGCCGCCACGGCCCAGTTTGGCGCAGTTTATGGTATCACCTGCATCAACTATCCTTATGTTGCCATAAAGGTAACCCTTGCGGTCCGCGGTCAGGTTCATCTGCTCCCTCAGGATATCTAGAGCCCTCTCCAGGTCTTCTATTACCGGGTCTGACTCCTCCTGTCCATCAAAGGTGTTCTCCTTTGTCCTGTCTATCGTATGCTTCAGCTGGTAATAAACCTCTCTTATCGAGGCGTGTTTGTCAGACTCAACAAGCTTCCTGCATAGATTTGCTATCAGGATGGTCTGCATAAACTTGCGGGCATGGGCTACATTGAGGAAGGTCCGCTTCATCTTCTTGTCGCCCAGTGTAAGGAGCAGGCGATCCTTGTCAAAGTTCACATTGCCCAAACCCTTGGCTGGCATGATTATATGGGGATTCTTGTTGGCATCCACCTGAGACTGTATCTCCTCTCCGAGCTTCCTTATTTTTGCAATTATATGCTCCTTTTTCATCCTTTTTTTGTTTTTATATTTCTACTGAGGGGGGGTTATTACATATAATCTGAAAGCGTACCGCTTTTCTCTTCAACTGCTTCTTCATTGGACTCATCCCTGGCAGCCTCCTCCCTGACCACTTCTTCAGGTTCTTCGTCCTCAAGGGTCTCCCCTACATGATTTTCAACCAGTTTTTTCCATTTATCCTCGAGCTCCTTTTTGTCGCGGTTTATTATCTCCGCCAGTGGTGGAACTATCTCCGTAACATATCTGAGGAGTTTGTCTCTGCGTGCAGAATGTTCCTGCAATCTGCGCCGGTGTGAGTGAAAGCGGTTGAACTTTCTGCCCACCTCCATCAGGGCGAAACGTATCTCTTGGACTATCTCTTCTATATCGGAGACAGATTGCTTACCGGCACTGGTATAGGGGATATGTGTAGAGACAATATTGACAAATATTGTTGTGGGAGAGGTCTCAATGTCCCTGAGGCCATATCGCTTCCATTCCACTCCCTGAACAGCCTTGGTTATGGCACAGCCACCCGCATCGAAAAGCAGGGGGGCACGATTGGCAAACCTCATTATCTCATAGCGCTGTTCTCCGCCGGAGAGTCTCCTTCCGGCATGTCCGCCGTGAGCCAGGCCAACCTCCACCTGAAAGGCATAACCGCCTCCATAAACAGTGGGCCTTCTCTCAACAACAGAAAGAAACTCCGGAGCTAGGATGCTTTCTATAGCCCTCTCTATGTTGGCCTCACCGATGGGTCTGAGGCAGTCCATGGCCGGAGCCAAGAAACTCATTTTCTTGAAGGCCTTGACCATCTGCTCAGCATCCCCCCAAGTGAGGCTCTTGGGCGACTTGCCCAGCGAGAAATCTACATATTGCTGGACCTCTGCAGCCTTGGCTGCACTCATTCTTGAGAATTCGGTCTGGAGCATTCCCTTAACTGTTCTGTTTTTGCTGGCCTTTGCCATGAGGACGATGTCGTCCACTATCACGCCCTTTGGATGCGGCTTGACCTCATGTGGGGGTTTTGGAAGATGCTCTGTAGTCCGGGGGAAGTGTATTTTGGCTCCCGAGGGATCTATGTATGTTATATCGGCGTGCGGATTTGCCAAAGCCGTCCTCCTGAGGTATTCGTAAGGCCCCTGCTCACCGCTTGAGAACTGCACTTCCTTAAACCGGGCTATGTATTCAACGCCAGTCTCAGGTGGAACCGGCTCGAGCTGATGGTGGGAGACTATGTGGGCCCTGTTGTGCCTTATGTCAATGTTGAGCTCTATATCATGGGCCTCCTTCTTTGTCACTGTAATTACTTCTATGGGCTTGCCGGTGGTCATCTGGGAGAACATTGTTACCCCTGCTACACCAATCCCCTGTTGACCCCTGAGCTGAATATTACGGTGAAACTTGGTCCCGGCCAGCATCTTGCCAAAGACATTGGATATGTGTTTCTTTGGTATACCGGGACCGTTGTCCTTGGATCTCACCATTATGCTTCCGTCATCCATCTGTGATATCTGGACTGTTATTGCCGGAAGGACATGAGCCTCTTCACAGGCATCCAAGGAGTTGGTCACCAGTTCATGGACTACCGTTGTCAGTGACCTTATCTTCCCACTATAGCCGAGCATTTGTGAGTTCTTGCGAAAGAACTCCGCAATGCTGTGCTCGCGCAGTTCCCTAAACAGCTCGTCAGCCTTGGGCATAGACCGTAAGTTAAAGGTAGAAAGCATAAAAAGATTAGGACTTTCCTCTGCTCCAGAACATGACCGGGACCAATGCCATGTTGTGCATTATGGTTGTTATGACACCAACCAGTGCTGCAGAAGGACCAAAGACCTCAAGGGCTACAACCATTGCTAGGGTTCCATTTCTGAAGCCGTTGCCAAAAGCCATGACCATTCTCTCCTCTCCGGCTGCAAGGAAACCCATGAAAAAGGTTATCACGATATAGATGAGCGTTATCAAAGCGAGCCATCCCATCTCCCATACCTTGTCCGAAGCACTGGAGATTACTCCTAGAATGACAAAAAACATGCAGACTGTGGTTATGGGGGCAGAGTTTGAGAGAAGGATTTGTGCAGCCCCCTTTGCATAATGTCTTATCAGCCCGGCCAAGCCAAATGGCAGAAGTATAAGCTTTATCAGAGAAAGGAAAAGATCAAACGGGTTCATATCCAAAAACACACCGGTCAGTAGTTTGACAACTAGTGGTGTGATAAAGGGTGCCATGAGGGTAGTGAAGACGGTTATCAGCAGGGCCAGTGCCGCATTCTTCCGCAACCGCCTGATGTAGAAGGCATTGGCCATGGCGGAGGGTATTGCCGAATAGAGAATGAGGCCCACAGCAAGTTTCTTTTCCAGAGTAAAGGATAACAAAAATGCCACCAAAGGGCTCAGCACAAATACCAGAAGCAGGGCTGTAAGCAGGTGTCTTACATGGGTGAGCGCTCCTCTAATATCGGCCAGTTCAATTCCAAGGCTGGTCAGGAACATAACCACCAGCAGGAAGTAAATAGAATAGGGCGTTATATGACGGCCAGCCCCCGGGACGGCCAGACCCAGCAGGACTGCCAGAAGCAGAAAGAGCCAGAGCTCCTCTGAGAGGAAGCTCCGCAAGTTCATCCTTTTATTTCTTGATAACGGTCAGGGTTCCAAACCTGCCAGCAGTAAGCTGGAGGTTGCCCTGCCACTCAGAGACATAGCCGTTGCTTATTCTAATCCTATCGCCCGGACTGACCTCATCCACCTGTTCATTCCACAGCGAGAGATCAACCTCACCGGTATCGTCCTTCACCTTGGCAGTTGCTACCCTGCCAGTCCTGCCATATTTCTCAAATTCACGCGGCTCACCAACCGAGATAACCTCCACCTCTATATCCACATTCCCCATGCGGGGTTTCAGTTCATTTATTTTCATTTTACTTTTTGCGGCTTATTTTGTGAGGCAATTATAAAAACTTTTTCTTGTCAGGGACATAAACAAATCATGAACATTCAATTCTCCGGCGTCAAATTGGATGATGTGCAGCGATCTCTGGTAAACGGCCTCAGCAAAAGATTTTGCAAGGCATGCCCAAAGATAGATATCCTTCATATAAACATCAAGAAGCACCAGAAGGCCGGCAACAGGGTTAGTTATACGATAAACCTGCGTGCCAGAAGAGAGGGAAGGGATGCAAGGAGCGTGGAAGTCACTGACTGGGATTTTGCCTGGTGTGCTAGAGAGGTATTCAAAAAGCTCGAAAAGGAACTCAGGTGCTGATGGAGCGGAGATAGCTCTCAAGCTCCTCTGCCACTCCGGCGTTGTTGAGTATTACATTTGCCTCATGATTTCTTTCCAGACTGTAGTAGGACCAGTTTGTTGAGCCCACAACAACTATCCGGCCGTCTATTATTATCAGCTTGTTGTGAAGTGAGCCCTCTCCGTGAATTATTGTAACAGGAATATTGGCCTCCTCAAGATATGCTTTTGCCTTTTCATTGCCTTCTGGCCACTCATCCATAACCACCCACACGTCCACCCCCCTGCTATGTGCAGCTGCCAGCTGTGAGATGAGCCGGTTTGCACAGGACATTGTATATTCACGGCCGGTATGACGGCTCATGGAAAACATCGCCACATGGATGCTACTTTCAGCCTCCGAGAGCAGTTGGGAGACTCTGGTGCAGTATTCTCCATCTATTACAACCTTAACGGCGTCCTCTGGGAGAATCATCGGATCAAAGGTGTAGTAAACTGCCTCGGCAACCACTATACCAACTACGAAGCCCATACACAGGGGCAGTAAGAAACTCCTGTAATCCATGGATAATTTCCTTGGAATAAATACTAATAATTCAAAATATGAAATGTTACAGCATGGGAATAATTGGGAGGACAGGCAGAGAAGAGATAAATACAGGGGTTGAGGGATGACCCTTTAGGCAGTGAGGTATTTTCTCGCATATAAAAGGAGCTTTGGATTCTTTGCGACAAGCTTCAGGATAGATGCAGTACTGCCCTTTTGTATATCCTCCAGCTCATGACCATCCATAACATCGGCAAAGTATTCAAAATCCTTGTCCGATAATCCCTCAAGAAAATATCTCAATTTGAGCATCTTTTCCATCCGGATGCCATCAGTCCGGCGCCATTCCTCTTCATATTCCAAGAGCTTATTCTTTGAGGTATCACCGGACCTGACGGCTTCAGCTGCAACCCTGCCGCATATCTTGGCAGCAAAGAGCCCTGTGGACATGCCGCCACCATGTATCGGGTTCACCATCTGGGCAGCATCTCCAACCAGCATGACATTATCTGTAACAAAATGCTCCTTCACATACCCCGAAACCGGAACTCCCCCGGCATTGACCTCAACCGGTGAGGCGTTCTTGAAGAATTCCGGATGGTGGGCTATGAAGCGTTCAAGATACTGCCTCGCACTAATTTTGGCGTTTTCGGTGGAAACCACACCAATTCCCACATTTGCCAGATCATCGCCCTTGGGGAAGACCCACAAATAGCCCTTGGGGGCTATATGATTGCCAAAAAACATGTGTATCTTGCTTGTATCAAGGTTTTCCACACCTGCCATTTCATACTGGAAGCCTGAGATATAGTCCTTTAGGGAATTGACTGTCCTTATCCCTGCCATACGGCCAATCATGGTTTCAGTTCCGTCAGCCCCTATAACAATCCTCGACCTAAATTCTGTCATGTCTCCAAGGAAGTTTACTCTAACTCCCGTCACCTTGCCTCTATCCTTTATCAAATTTGTGACCATGGCCCGTACCATGCAGTCTGCACCTGCCCTGATGGCGTCCTTTGCCAGATGCTTTTCAAAGACCTTTCTTTCAAGGATGTAACCCCATGTCTCGGGTCTTTCCATAACCACGGACTTTCCGCTGGGGGACCAGAGGGCCGCTCCATTGATTGGCTGGACACACCACCTTTGGTGGGGCTTTATACCACTCCTTTCAAAGCCGTGGATACTCAGCCCCTCTGCACAGCGTTTGGGGGCACCTATCTCTGCATCTTTTTCCAGAAGCAGGACAGACAGTCCTGCCTCCGCACATGTTTTGGCCGTCATGCAACCCGCCGGACCTGCACCCACAACAACCACATCATAGTCAATAGTCGTCATTTTATAGTCATTGCCTTAACCGGGCACATCTTGACACAGGCGCCACAATCAATGCACTTGGTTCCATCAATAACTATGACATTTTCCTCCAATGTAATAGCACCAACAGGGCAGACACCCACACACCCTCCACAATGGATACATATCCTGTGATTGTTCTTGGCTACCATCTTTTCTACCAGACAACCTCCTATTTCGAATTAGAACTTTTAAAAATCCTTAAAAGTTGCGATTATTAAATCCTCAAAATATAAATATCATGGAGACTATGGGGACTCAACATGAGGGTCGTTGGCATAGATCTGGCAGGTAGTGAGAAGAATGATACTGGTTTTTGCATGCTTCTGAGTGATAACAGGCTAAAAAAGATAAAAACCAGCTTACTGAAAACCGACCACGACATACTACTCCAGTGCAGACTCGTCCGGCCGGACATTATAGCGATAGATGCACCCCTGACGCCAGCTGAAAACGGCTATATGAGAGCGGCTGATGAAGAGCTGAGGGAATACGGTGCCCTGCCACAAAATCTGCGTGGTATGACCTATCTTGTGGAGCGTGGCATAGGACTGGGGAACAAACTCAAAACCGACTACAAGGTTATTGAGGTCTTTAGCACCGCCACTGCAAAGATACTTGGTTTCTATGACAAAGAAGACATTGAAATGCAAAAGAAACTTTCCAGACTTGTTGAAGGTGATCTGAAAGACAGGATAATGAAACGCGATGAGCTGGATGCCATAGCCGCAGCATTAACGGGCTTTCTCCATCTTCAGGGAAAAACCCTTGAAATCGGTGATGAGGAGGGAAAAATAGTTATCCCAAGGGTATGAGCTTTTTTATATGTAACCATTAATTTAGGTTTGTTAGTTAGAATTAATCAAAATGTTTGGCATCTTTGCCTCATTTATAGGAGACCTGTTCAGCTTCGGCTCGATGACCACAGAGGTAATGTTCGGGCTCAAGATAGTTGCCCTTGTCATGCTCTACGGCTACATGCACATGAACCTCGGGGGCGGCGTGCTCTCCACAGCCATATTCCTGATATTTGGCTACTATTTCGTCTTTTATGCCAATGGCATGCTAGCGATAATGATACTGGTGCTGTTCTTTCTGATGATACATGGTTTTGACATACTTTGGGGAGGCGATATAGTAAAGGGCAATATAGCAGAGATGAGAGCTGCAAAGAGCCCCGAGATGATGGGCAGCCCATACAGGCCCCATGTGCCACCGCTATAAAACAGGATGGACATATTCGCAGATGTGGAAACTGTGTGGTTGCTGATCAGGATATTCTTGGTTATAACAATATTTGGCTTTGTCCGCAACTGGACCGGAAATACCACGGTAGCACTGGTTATAGGAGGCATATTAACCTATCTGTTTGTCTTCCGCTATCCTGTTCTGGGAGTGGGTTATCTCGTGCTGTCAAACATATTCATCCTCATATTCTTCATATGGATAATCTTTATGTTCATTCCTAAATAGAGACATGCCTTCATGAACCTGTGGCGGGTCTCGCTATGCTCGAGCCCGCGAGCTCGTCCTTGGTAAACCCATGATGAGAATCACATTTGTTGAACGACAGGAAGCCAGGCTGAGGTGCATACCAGACCTTGGAATCGCCTATCTTCTGGGCCAGTGCAGGGAAAACGGCATCAGGGCCAGCCTTATCCAGGGCTCGCCGAAAACACTCAAATGTCTGCTGGACGACTCGGTATTCGGACTCTTCTGCAGGGGCTACAGTAATGTTGTGGAGGAGCGTGGAGAGTTATGGCTCAAGGAGTTCCTGAGGTTTAATCACAAAATAGCCACATCAAACAATGTCTGGGACAAGACCAACCCAGATGCATTGAAGGAGCTATGGGATTTGACAGGCTTCATAAAGGAACACATCTGGCCAGAATGGCTGGAGGATTACCTCTTTACAGAGATCATGAAAACCCGTCCGGATGTTGTCGGCTTCTCACTCTGGGATTTCTACAGCCACCCGGAGGTGAGTGTAGCTATCAGGGATGTGATAAGACGGTTAAGGCAGGAATCGGATGTCCGGATTTTGATAGGCGGACCGGGGACTGTCACAAAAACTGCGCGCAGGGATATCTTCCGCATATTCAGCCCTGATTTTATAGTGCACCATGAGGGAGAAGATGCGCTCATAGAGGTGTTGGATATGATAGAGAGGGGAGTGGTTGAGAAAAGACCCAACATAAGCTTCAGGGGTTATGATCCGGATGCCAGCCCAATTGCGGATCTGGACTCGCTGGCGCTACCGGATTTTTCCCAGTATGATCTGGATGGTTTCTTCCTTCCGCTACGTGTCCTACCTGTGATGACCTCCCGCGGATGCCCATGGGCGAGATGCGCCTTCTGCAACCATCATGCGACATACAAGGGTTATAGGGAGTATAGCCCAGAACGCGTGGCCGAGACTGTTGAGATGTATAAAAGGAAGTACAAAACCAAGATGGTAATGCTCCATGATGAGACGCTTACTGCCGGCCGTGTGCACAGTATAGTGGATTTCCTGCCGGATGCTTATTACTATTCATATGCCTATCCCAAGGGATTTGACAAATCCCTGCTCAAAAGGATGTATGACAGGGGCTTCCGCGTGCTTGTCTGGGGTGTGGAGTCGGGGTGCCAGCAGATTTTGAACAGCATGAGAAAAGGCACTGATATCAGGGAGGTGGAGCGCATAATCAGAGATGCATACGCGGTTGGGATAACCAATGTGGCATTCATACTCTTTGGCTTCCCGGGAGAGACAAGAGAACAGGCATGGGAAACAGTCAGGTTCCTGCAGCGCAATGCCGGTTATATCGAGCGCCATGCAACTACAGTCTTCCGCCTTGAAGAGGACTCGCCAATATGGAATGAGCCGGAAAGGTGGGGGGTCCGGAAACTGGAAAATGGACGATACCGGGTTGAAAGAGGCATGCAGACAGAGGAGGTACAGCAGTTTCTTGCAGATCTGGACAGGAAAGGTATAAAAACCTGTGCCAATACCAAGTATTACATGCCCGGCGACTCCGAATTCCGAGCCTATTTCTTTATGCAGGTGGTTTATGGTGAGGGGTCGGGAGAGTATCCGGTGAGGAACGGCATCCTCAGGGGCAATGAGGTCTGGCCGTCGATGCTTATGACAGATACCTCAAGGCCTCTCCTAAGACTGACAGAAGCACAGAAGAGGACCTATGAGATGTGTGATGGCCGGCACAGGATAGATGCACAGGAGTTTCTGACATATCCCTATGTTGTTTATTATAAAAAGCCATTTGGAGCTGATTTTGAGATGTGATTGAGCATGGTTGCATGACTTGCATAATTTAACAAGACTGTTAACTAGGTTGTCCACTATCACCCTCAACCATCACCTTTTTAAAACAATAGACATAATAATATCAAAATGCCCCAAAAATCCAAAACCAAAACAAAATCCAAAACTCCCAAAAACATTCACAAGAGGGTAAGCGAGCTGGAAAAAGGCCACAGTAAGCTGGTTGACATCAAGGAGGAGCTGAGGGTTATCAGCATGGAGTATGCTGATATCCGTTCACGCATCGAAGCCACGGACGTGCTGATAGACCATGTGATACACCAGCTGGACGCCGACCGCAGGATGAGGGAAATAAGTCTTGTGCTGGCCCTCATCATACTTATACTAGTAGTGATGGTTGTCCTAGCGTTGTAGATTTTTAAGCTTTTAGCAGGTAATTTGTTACTAAGAAGTGGTGAAAGATGCCAAGAAATTCCCCAAGAGAGAACAGGAGAGGGGTTAAACGCGAACATAAGCCCGGAAGAGCCAAAATACCAAAAGACCTGCGGAAAAGGATAGATGTGCTCAAGAGAGATAAACAGGTAATTAACAGGCATATATCACGCGTCAAAAGTCTGCTTGATGCCGAAGTCAGAAAGCCCGCAGAGAGAAGAGACCCCGAGTTCATAAGAAGGAGAGAGATAGAACTAGAGAGGTTGCAACATGCGCTGGCTAGGAACAAGGAACAACTGAGGCTCATTGGCCGGAATGTTGGGACTAAGGAGGCCCTGAGAAGAGAGAAGGTTGCAGCTGATAGGAGAGAGTTTGCTGCCAGGAGAGATGCAGCACTCGTAGCCAAAACAGCGCGCAAGAAAATCGCTAGGCTTGAAGGAAATCTGAGGGGATATCAGGAGGCTGTCAGCGCCCTAAGGAGGGCCCGGGATGACCTGTTCAACAGACTTCGGGCTGCCGGTGGAAGAAATGCAGACCTTGAGAGAAAAATCGAGAGACTGAATGTAGAGATAGGCGCCCGGGAAGAAGCCTTAACCAAGACAAAAAGAGAGCTTATGGAGCTCAGGCAAAGGATGAAGAAAGGCGGTAGAAAGGCTGCACAGGTTATAGCCGTGGAAAGGGAGAGAAGCAGGACGGCTAGAAAAGCTGCGGAGGAACATCGCCAGAGGGTGGCCCAAATCGAAGGGGGGAGAAATCAGCTCTCAGAAGAGCTGAGGGACTTGAGAAGACAGCTCACCAGGGCAAGACAGGAGGGCAATAACAGGGAAATCCAAGAGCTGAGAGACAGAATTAGCCGTGTAGAAGGCCAATTAGCAGCAACAGGCGTTCTCGGAGGTGCCGGCAGTGAGGGTAGTGCTGCCGCTACAGCAACTGCAGGTGGGGGAGGATTGGCCCCCGAGGTTATAGAATCTCTCAGGCAAGGTGGTGTCAGCGAGGAGCTAATACGGCGCCTACTGGAGGCAAGAGGCAGCCCGGGTGAAGATCCCATCGCTCAGAGGATACGTGCAGCAAAGGAAGCCGGCCTCACTGGTGAGGCGCTGGAGAAAGCCGTTATGGCCGCCCTTGGAAAAGAAGAGAGGGAGAAGGAAAAGAAAAGCGGCGCAGCCAAGTTTAGAGAGGGTGCAACCGAGATTGCTGGCGGGCTTAGTGCATCCATATTCAATCCAGCAATATATGGCAATATCCTCCTTATAGTGATACTGGTCCTCATGATGTGGATAGTTATCCAGTTCTTCGGGATGGTCTGAGAAGGTTCAGGTCAACCCAACCTTCAGTTTCCTAAGTATCCGGCCCCCATCCTCAACTACGTGTTTTAGGACATCACGTATTGTCCCAGCGTAAATGACCCTTATTTTCCGTGCCTTTGCCGGATCCAGAACCAGATCCCCCTTGTTGGCCTTCGGAATTATTACCTCTTTTATCCCTGCCTCAATGGCAGCCTCGACCTTGGGGGTTATGCCCCCTACAGGGAGGACTTCCCCCCTGACATCTATTGACCCAGTCATAGCAATGTCCTGTCTAACAGGGATATTCTCCAAGGCAGAGAGTGCAGCTACCGCTACACTAATCGATGCTGAATCACCTTCCACACCCTCATAGGTCTGCAGGAACTGCACATGAATGTCATAATCCCTGATGTTCTTGCCCATATACTTCTTGACTATGGCCGAAACATTGTGGACAGCCTCCTTGGCTATATCCCCCAGCCTGCCCGTAACTATAACCTTGCCCTCATTCTTGCTCTCGGCAGCGGTAACTTCCGAAACTATGGGGAGAACTATACCACCGTTTCCTATAACTGCAAGTCCGTTCACCCGTCCAACCTCGGCACCCCTGGTGCGTATGACCTCATACTCCCTTCTCCTCTCAACATATTTATCAGCCGCCTGTTCCTCCAAGGTTCGCGAGGCCTTTAGTGCATCCCTGACATCCTGTCGTGTCACATATTTGTGTTTCCTCTCCACGGCCAAGTCACCGGCGGCCCTCACCAAGCCTCCGAGCTCTCTGAGCCTCAATGTCAGGCGACCTTTTCTGCCGGCACGCCTCTTGGACTCTATATGAATCTCCCTGACTGCATCCCTCACAAAGTGGGGTATCTTGCCGTCTTTGGAGACCTCCTGAGCCACAAACTGCACCAGCCTCTTTCTCTCCAGCTCTGTATCTGGTACGGAGTCGTTCATATAGACCTCATATCCATAACCCTGTATTCGGGATCTCAGGGCAGGATGAATGTGTTTAAGGACCTCTACATTCCCTGCAGCCACCAGAACAAAATCACAGGGAACCGGCTCCGTAACAACCATTGCTCCGGATGACATCTCGCTGCGCCCTGTTATATGCATCTGCCGGTTCTGCATAGCTGTCAGTAAATCGTGCTGTACCTTCAGATCCATGGTGCCTATCTCATCTATGAAAAGAACTCCCTTATTGGCCTTGTGTATCAGACCGGGGAGAACCCTCATATGGGCAGGAGTCCCGAGTCCGCCGCTTTGAAGCGGATCATGCTTGACATCACCTAGGAGGGCACCGGCATGTGCACCGGTAGCCTCTATAAATGGTGGCTTCTTCACTCCGGCATTATTTATCAAGAGTTTTGGGATTTCCCTCTTCTCAGTCTTGACCAGTTTTGTGGCAAGTATCATAACTGAGACTAGTAGTATACTGACTATCATCTGTGCCGCAATTATGACGGCATCGATATCCGTCAGCCAGTGGAGGATCCAGGGGTAGAGAAGGAGCAGGAAGGAGAAGAGAGTCAGGAAGAATTTGGAACTGCTTGGGGCCTGTGCGCGTGCTTTTTTCAGTACCTTTATTCCATTGCCTGCTTTAACGACCTTGACCCTCGGGTTGTTCTCATCCTCGGGATTTGGCAGAATCAGGACATCCTGCATCTCTTCCATAGGAAGCAGCTCGGCCATTGCTTGTCCAAGCAGGCTCTTTCCAGTTCCAGGTTCACCTATGAGCAGGACATTTCGCCTCTGGGCTGCTGCCTTTTTTATGATCTCCACAGCACCATCCTGACCAATTATCTGGTTGGCAAGTATTTTAGGGACATATATCTCCTCTGTTGTTTTGAAATCGTCCCATTTCCTAAGTTTGAGAGCATCCTTCTTCTTGGTTTCGTTCTTCTTGGTTTTTTTGTCTTCTTTGGCCATTATAGTATGATTGTTTTCCGGTTTTCAGGAGAGCATGAGACGCTCCCCATTGAGGAGGTGAGGGCGCTCTATGAGGCGTATGGTAGGGAGTTTGAGATCCTGGAAAGGACAGACAGGCTGTTACTTGTCAAGGGCAGTCTCAGCCCACATATCCTATCACGCCTAGCCCTAACCCATGGATTTTATCCGACAGATATAGTCACAGACATAAGAGGTCTGGACAGGATATTATTATCCCTAGACCTTAAAAAAGCCAAGAGTTTCTGTGTCCGGTGTCTGGGCTTCCGGCACAATAGAGCGGAGGAAAGGCGCACAGGGGAAATAATCCTCAGCAGCCACAAAGCTAAGGTTGATCTGGAGAAGCCAGATGCCATAGTCTACATCATCAGGATAAACAAGAGAGTGGCAGTCTCCCTTAGGAGATATGAAACAGGGAATTTTACCGCACGCAATCCCAATAAGAGACCATTCTTTCACCCCCTCGCCCTGAGCCCAAAACTGGCATGCCTGTTCCTGAATCTGGCCAGACTGCGGGAGGGAAACACAGTTCTTGACCCCTTCTGCGGCTCTGGGTCAATATTGATAGAAGCTGGTTTGATGAATCTAAAGGCAATAGGTATTGATAAGGATATAGAAATGCTTTGGGGGTGTGCCCGGAATCTAGAGCACTATGGTGTGGAAGCCGAGATTATGGAGGGAGATGCCACAGATATCAGGCTGGTGGACAGTGAGGGAAAACCGAAAACTGTAGATGCAATAGTCACTGACCCCCCATATGCACGCGCAAGCAAGGTATTTTCAATGCCTCCGGAAGAGCTTTACAGTGCCTTCTTGAAATCAGCCTACCGGACGCTCAGGCCGGGCGGATATCTGGTCTTTTCAGTCCCTCATGACACAAGAATTGGTTATCCGATTAATAAAGTGGAGGGCCGGCAGGAGCCATCATCTAACCAAGGTGGAGATCTGAAAGCCGGTTTTGAAGAGAGGGGAAACTTCTTATATTATGTCCACAAATCGCTCACTAGGAGGATTTATGTTTTGAGAAAGGCTGTCCAAGACTAACTTATTTGGCTGGTGGCCGAAAAGCTTATTTTCATCCAGCTTCAAAATCTCTGTGGATTTCTATCTGGACAAAAACCTAATATTGGAGTCAAACTGCGAGCTTGAAGAAGCGGAGTTTGGCATAATTGGGGTGCCCTTTGATTCCACCTGCTCATATCGACCCGGCTGTCGCTTTGGGCCGCTGGCCATACGAACGGAATTCCTAGAGCTGGAAAAGCCGGACGAGTTCTTCAAGCGGAAGATCTGCGATTTGGGCAATCTTAACGTCGTCCATGGCAATCTCCAAGAGACCAACCGCCGCTTTGAGGAAACCCTGCAAAAGGTCTTTCAGGAGAACTCTGACCTTACCCTCATAACCCTAGGAGGTGAGCACTCAGTCTCTTACCCACCAATAAAGGTTCTCAAAGAAAGGCACAAGGGTCTGCAGGTCGCCCACTTCGACGCCCACGCAGACCTGAAGGATAATTATCTGGGTGAGAAGTGGTCGCATGCAACGGCCATGAAAAGGGTTTACGACCTGGGTGTGGATATAGTGCAGTTTGGTGTCAGGGCGGCTGATAAGAGCGAGAAGGCAATCCGGAAGAAACTGAAGAACAAATTGGAAGACAAACCGACCTACATAAGCATAGACATGGATGTGCTTGATCCGGGCCTCTGCCCCGGTGTGGGGACTCCGGAACCGGGAGGTCTAACACTATCCAAGATATTATCGATAGTCAGAAAGGTCAGAAACCTCGCAGGCTTTGACATAACCGAAACCAATCCCCTTTTTGACAAGGGCAATGTAACCTCCGTAACTGCCGCGAAACTAATGCTGGAGCTCATTCAATCTTCTCCTCAATAAAGAAGTTCTTGATCCGGCCAAGAAGCCTTTTACCGA
>CAZQBY010000010.1:0-44973 GCA_964592405.1 uncultured archaeon
TTTCTCATACTTGTCACTGGGCTCGGCAATCTGCCGCCACGCCTGATAAAATCCCTGGATGAAAAGCGGTTGACTGCCATGACCGGACCCTCTCCAAGAAGGCCTCCAAACTTCACCCAGTCGCCCGGCTGCGCGCCCGGAACCGGGATTATCCTGACACCTGTTGTTTTATTGTTCACCACTCCTATTGCCAGTTCGTCGGCAATGATGGCAGATATTGTCTCAGCAGGGGTGTCTCCCGGAACGACAAACATGTCCAGCCCCACAGAGCAGACAGCGGTCAGCGCCTCTAGTTTGTCCAGTGAGAGCGCGCCCTCCTTGACAGCTTGGGCCATACCTGCATCCTCAGTTACGGGTATGAATGTTCCACTCAGGCCACCCACATTTCCAGAGGCCATCGCCCCGCCCTTCTTGACTGCATCAATGAGAAGTGCAAGGGCTGCGGTTGAGCCGTGTGCACCCACCCTTTCAACCCCCATGGCCTCTATGATGCGCGCCACGGAATCACCAACCTCGGTTGTGGAAGCCAGAGAGATATCAACTATCCCAAACGGAACACCAATACTCTTCGCCAGCTCTCTGCCTATGAGCTCCCCTGCGCGTGTAATCTTGAAGGTTGTTCGCTTTATTATCTCGGACAGTTGTGTCAGGTCGCAGTCTTGGTTCTTTTCCACCACGGAGCGCACGACTCCCGGACCACTTATGCCTATGTTGAGGGAAAAATCCGGTTCGCCTACTCCATGGAATGCCCCTGCCATGAACGGATTGTCTTCCGGCGCGTTGGCAAAGACAACCAGCCGCGCGCAGCCCAGACCCTTGGTTTTTTTGGAAATCTGTTTTATAACCTCGCCTATCTTGATGACTGCATCCATGTTCATGCCGGCGGTGTTGGATGCTAGGTTCACGAAGCAGCATACCCGTTCTGTCTTGGAGAGAACATCCGGCATAGATTCTATTATGCGCACATCACTCTTTGTCATTCCCTTTTGAACCAGCGCGCCGTAACCCCCGATAAAGTCTATACCTGCGTCTCTGGCTGCCTCATCAAGGGTGAGGGCCAGCTCGATCACTCCGTCTTTGTCCAAGGTCTCCGCTATGAGGCTGATGGGCGTGACAGAGATGCGCTTGTTGGTTATTGGGATGCCATACTTCTTCTCCAGCATTTCGGCTTTGGAGATGAGCAGCCTGCCGTATTTTGCTATCCTCTCACTGACATTCTCCCTAAATCTCTCCAGATTTGAATCCACACAGTCCTTGAGGTTGATGCCGAGGGTGACTGCCCTAATATCAAAGTTATAATAGAGCGTCATCTTCACTGTTTCAAATATTTCCTCTATGCTGTAAGCCATCATCAGCTATACTGCAAAATCAGACCCTGTGCATGGATTTAAACACTTCCTCGTGCTGCAGCTGGATCTTCAGGTTCATCTCCTTTTCTACCTTCTCCATCTGCGCGCGCAGCTCATCCATGCCGGCCTTGGACTCGGAGACGTCCACAAACATGCTCATGACAAAATAGCCCTCCATGACCTTCATTTCCACATCCTCAATGTTGATGTTGTTCTCATAGAGGACATTGGATATACGCGCAATTATGCCCTTGCGGTCTTTCCCAACAACTGTCAGAAAGCAGAGCTCCTTGACCATTTTTTGTTGTGATTTTTTGCCTTTGATAATAGTTAAACCTTGATAATAGTTAAATCTTATACCTCAGCAGTGCGGCCACTCCTCCCAACCCCTCCAGCCTCTGCCCCGGCTCATGCTCTGAGTTGAGTATATGGAAGTCCGAGCCCGCCTGTTTGGCTTTTGATATGAGATCCTCAGTCGCCGGTCCTGAGTTATCTCTCAGTCTTTTGTCCAGAACCAGCAGGACCTCAACAGCACCCATCTCAACAGCCCTTTTGACTTCGTCTTCTCCGTAAGTTGCCAGTCTGTCCTTGGATATCTCCTCCAGAAGGCGGTCCATGAATCTGGCTTCGCGCGCTATGCGCGCGTCACTCAGCACCTTCTCCAGCTTGCTCCCCTTGAGGATTTCATTGATCCCGGGTCTCCCCTCATTGCCTGTATCTACGACCTGAAAAGCAAGTCTGCTCTTGTCTCTGGCATAATCAAAGAAATTTCTCTTCTCAAAACCCGGACCACCAAGTATGACCGTCTGGATGCCCTCTCTTCCCGCTTCCTCCTCCAAAAGATTTAGGAGTTTGGAATAGAATTGCATCTTGCGTTCATCCCTTCCGGATACATACTTGCCACCCAGGTTCTCTCTTGTATCTACATAACGTAATCCCCTGTCGCGGACCAGTGCCACTGTAGCTTCTCCATCACCGATTACACAGAGCATAACACGCGCCCTTCTGGCAGCCCTTTCCGCATCCTGCAGGTATTTGAGTTCATGGGCTGCCCACCGTTCCTTGAAAATCTCTATCCGGCTGTGTTCGCCCAGTTCAATTGTGTGGTGCGAGCCGAGGCTTATCAGGTCCTCCGGCCCCGCTTGGATGGTCCCCAGAATCCGCAGCCGGTTGGCATTCTGGTCGAACTCCGCCTTCTCCACCCTGATTGACAGCGTCATGGCCTCCTTCCGGCCCTTGTCTGCGCGCACCTTGTCGTCCTTGCTCTTGACAAGCCTCGTAGTCCTGGCCTTGACCAGGTCGCCCTCGCCTATCACCTGGCTGAGATACCAAAGGTCATCAAGGTTCTCGGCCTGAGCAACCAGGAGGCCGGTCTTCAAATCCCGCTTTATGATTTTCATCGCCTATGTTTTTTTGTCTTCCGGCTTTTAAATAAGGGATATGACCAAGAAGCCAGCCAATAAGCCTAAGAGAAAGCCGAGCCTTCCGCTCGGCAGAGAGTTCAGATTGATTGCCGAGGCGAGGAAAAGAGCGGCATCCGTGCTGCTAAACCCCATTGGAAAGCGCCCTAAGGAGCCTGTCGACCCCAAGAAGGCGATAGTGAGCCACAGGGGCGATATAATACGGTCGCCGACCTTGGACGACCTGAACCAAGCCGATGCCCGCACATCTGTAATTGAGCCGGTTCCTGTAAGGCCTGGGACGCTGTGGGAGATGAGCCACCTCTTTCCAAGGAAGGAGGGCCAAACTATCCAGTCCCACGTCCAGACCCCGCGGGAGCTGCGCCTGCATGCGCAGTTTGTGCTGCCAAGAGGGGCGAAGACCCCCGTGCTTCACCACCTCCACCTCTCCCGCGCTGGCACCAAGCCCGAGACTCATGTGGAGAGATTTGTCCTCGGCGCGGAGCGCCAGATAGGCAAGGCCCCGTGGGTCCAGGCCCATCCCATGGTTATAACCCCTCAGGGCAAGCTGGAGGTTGACACCCACAACTTCGTCCTGATACGGGGAAAGCGCAGGGAGCTGGAGCGCCAGCTTCTGCAGGCCCTGCCCAAGGAGCCTTCCAAGCCAACTCTCATGCAGCTCTTCAGGGCCAAGGCGTACAGAGTGCTGGGCCTCAAGCCGCCTAAGAAATCTCGTTGAGGACCCTCTCAGCGACCTTCTCGCCAAGCAGCTCCTTCAGCCTCTTCATAGGTGTTTTTGTCTGTTGAGCCTTAAACAATGTCCAAAAATAGGAGCAATGTCAAAAATGGGTAAAGCCGGAAGAGGACGCAAACGTCCGCCAATGAAGAACATTTCCCTTCTCATAGACCCGGGGACCATCCGGAGGAAAAAAGATATTATCATTACCCCTTTGGGAGGAATTCCGGGGAGGGTACCAGATATAAGAAAGGCTGTGATAGACCGGAGGGGGCGTGTTGTTCCAAAAGCGACCAAGAGACTGCTTAATGAGGCCGACAGACACACGGCCGTTATGGATTATGTAGAAGCCCTCCCGGGCAACATGTGGTATGAGCTGGAGCACATCTTTCCAAGGGATAAGGAACAGTCCATAAGAAGCCACATACGCACCCCGCGCATGGTTCGGCTTCATGCTCAGTTTGTCCGTCCGCGGTTTCTTGGTGAGGAAGTTCTGCACCACCTCCATCTATCTAGGGCGGGGACCAAACCGGAAACCCATCTTGACAGGTTTGTGTTGGGGGGACAAAAGCGTATGTTTGGTAGGACCTTTACAAAAGCACATCCACTGGATATACAGCCAGACGGGACGCTCAGGGTGAGGACTGACCGTTATGTTCTCATCAGAGGCTCGAGAAGGTATCTAAAGAGACGGCTGGTCTCCACTCTGCCGGAGAAGAAAGGCCCGCTCCAGATTTTCAGAAAGGCAGTTTCCAGATTTCTTGGGATAAAGGATTAGTCAAGTTCTCTGAGTATCCTTTCTGCAGTCTTCTCGCCCAGCAGCTCCTTCAGCTTTTCCGCCGGTATTCTCTTTATCCCCGCCTTGCCCCTGATACCCGCATTGAACAGTTTCCTCGCCCTCACGCGCCCGATGCCCTTTATCGACGCCAGCGGGATGAGCTCCTCCTTTATGCCGTGCTTCAGCCGCATCTCCAGCTTCTGCAGCTCCCTGCGCAAAGATTTGTCTGTTTTGATATAGAGAACCAGCTCGGAGAAGGAATAGGCCAGCCAGCGGGCCGTGTCCAGCTTTATGCGCAGCAATCCGGGGGCCATGCCATAGTTCTCCAGCACCCAGTCTTCGGTCCTCTCCTCTATCCAGTCGTTCAGCATGAGCGCGGTCTTGAAGCGGTCGAGGTAGTCGGAGTCGCTCGTGTCCGTCAGGAGCTTGTCCTCCTGCTCGTAATAGAGCCCCCATATCTCGTCCTCCTCCTTCTTCCTCACGCGCAGCAGGGGGCGCAGCTCCGTCGTGGAGCACATGAAGTCCAGCAGGCCGAAGGTGTTCACCCGCTTCATCTTGTTTGGGTCTTCAAACACCTGGACGAATTCGTGGGCGGTCTCCGGGTCTATGTAGAGTTCCGAGACGCGACTCCCGAGGGGTGTGGCCACCAGCCTTTCATCCCCCGAATCCGGCTTGCCGATGTCCGAGGCGGAGACGAACAGGTCATCATCACTCGCGCCACCTTTTGACCTGATGAAGTCCCACTTCTCCAGCTGGCGCAGCACGCGGTCCACCTTCTTTTTGAACTCCCCGCCAACGCCATACTCGTAGGCGAAGAAGGTCGCCCCAAAGAAGTCCATGAGGCTCTTCTTGTCGCGGGTGAAGCCGGAGGCTATCGACGCCAGGACATGCATGCGCAGGACCGGCTCCACGCCCAGCTGTGAGTGGATGTTCTCCGGCTGGCCGTTGATGTAGTTCTCCTCCAGGAACTGCTTCTCATACTCGTTGGCAGCCAGCAGGACCGACTCCCCCTCCCTGTCGTACTTGGGGCGGCCGGCGCGGCCGCAATTGTGGACTAAAAAACCGGACGCAATATAGTTCTCATTCCCCTCCACACCAATGTTATACACCTTGATGCCCCCCAAGAAAGCAATATTCCTCTTTCCGACAATTCTCAATTTAACCTGCTGTCCCCTATTGCGATAATATTTATCAAGATTGTGGTAGCTTTTGTATTGCGCCCCAATCTTGCATTTGACAGGCTTTGCATATCTTGCGAAAGTCTTGATGTAATCCTTTCTGTTGAAAGAAATCAAGTAATGGGACTTCTTGAACTCTGCGCTCTTTCCCCGAATCTCAACCCTAAGGCGCCTCCTTTTGCCTTCTAACTTAGCAACAATCCCCAGTTTTAGGAGCAACTCCTGTATGCCCACGGCAAATTTCTTACTGGAAGAAACAAACAGTATCCTCTGATTGTCTGTAGTCGGAAAACGCTTGTTCTTGGTCACAGTGTATGAACCGTCACCGTCGAATACCCCCCCCAGGTATGCCCCGACCAACTCCTTCGGGGCATTCAGAAGAAAGGGTGGCACACTAACCTTTTCACTTTTGTTCCCGAATGGGATTCCGAAATGCTCGTTCAAGACCCTGCCCAGAAGCGTATTGCCTATTTCGCATCGGCCCCCATCCCCCTTATATGACACATAAACCTTTCCCGAGACCAACCTCTCCATCACCCGCTTGCTCTTTTCGATGATACCCCTATCGTTATTGAAGACTCGTATCTTTATGTACTCGCTTCTTGTCCTTTTGTCAACCGTTCTCTGGATGTTGCCATCAGTGGCGATTATCCCGGCCAGCCACAGGATATCCTCATCAATCCTGTCCGGGATCTTCAGGAACGAACCATAGCCCGTCTTCACACTCTTAATGTGTGCCTTTCTCTCAAGTTTTAGCATATCCAATAGCCTGATCGCACAGGACAGCGGCATGTTCTTAACATCCTTCTTGTAGTGGTAGATTGACTTTGGGTCGATTTCCAGCTCCTTGCCAAGCTCCTTGTCAGTTTTTCCAGTCTCTTCCTTTGCCCTCTCCAGCAGATACCCAAGCCCGCTGACAAACAACCTCCCCTTGGGAAGCAAATCTAAAAAGTCAGGAATGTATGAATATCCTGATACATACGGATTGAAAACCACCACATCCCCGATTTTTACCTCTTCGGCGGCCCTCCAACCCCTACCGGTTCTTATGGGGTGCTCTTTGGTCAGCCTTAGCTTGTAACCTTTGTCGGTCGTCAACTCTATCAGCTCATTAGCCTTCCGCTTGAAATAATCCCGGATGGGCTTGAACTCGAGCTCTCCCATACGCACATTAAAAGATAGGACACTGCAAGCAATCCTCTCTTCGACGACTTTTCCGATGGGCAGAATTCCCTTGTCTGTGACTATCCTCTCCTCATACGGAAGGCACATCTGGAGGTATTCCAAGACCGGGATGTAGTCCAGCCCGAAGCCGCTGTACCGCTTGATGTCGCGTATTATCACCTTGCGCGCGGGCATGTTCAGCCCGGCTGCCAGCGTGGGGGTTGCGGCTATGACCTTTATCCTGCCAGCCCTGAATGCCTCCTCTACCAGCGCGCGCTGCTTGTTGACCAGCCCGGCGTGGTGGAAGGCCGCGCCCCCCTTCACGGCCCGGGCCAGCCTCCTGCACTGCGCGGTGGGAGTGCTGAGCGCTTCAAGGATCTCCTGCGAGGTTTCCTCCAGCGCCTTTTTCATCCCCTTATCCAGAAGATTTTCAAACATCTCGGCGAACTTCTCGGCTACCGCCTCCGCAGACCTGCGCGAATTGACAAAGACCAGGGACTGCGCGCCCTCATCAAGAGTCTTCTTTGCCTCGGAGAACATGATGGTGGCCTTGCCTTGGACTATGCGCTGTGTCAGCTTCACAGGCCTCCAGTCGGAGCTGATGACCTTCGCCCCCAGCCAGTCGCCCAGCTCCTTCGCATTCCCGATTGTTGCGGACAGCCCAAGGATTTGAATATCCTGAAACATCTTTTTGAACTTGGCTATCAGTATCTCGTAGGTAGGGCCCCTGTCTGTGGTTATGAGGTGTATCTCGTCTATGACCAATAACCGCACGTCACGGAACCAGTTGGGGCGCGAGCGCAGGATGGAGTCGCACTTCTCCGCTGTGGCTATGACAATATCAGCAGTGTTCCTCTGGGGGAGAAATTTGGAGTCCAGGTCTCCCATCTGGAGATCCACGCGAAAGCCAAGCTTTTCCCATTTCTTAAAATCCTCATACTTCTCACTCGCCAGCGCGCGCAGCGGTACTATGTAAACCACCTGCCCGCCCTGTCTCATGGCGCTGAGCGCGGCCAGTTCGGCGATGACTGTCTTGCCGGATGCCGTCGGCGTGGAAACCACGAGTGACTCCCCATCCATGACTCCTGCCTTGACGGCCTGCTCCTGCGGCGGGAAGAGTATTTCAATACCCTCACTCCTGAAAATCTCTTCTGCTTTCCTGTTCAGCCCCAAATCCGAAATCTTCACAGCTTTTATTTATCTCACCTACAATTAAAGCCACAATGAGAACTCCTGCCATAATCCTAAACTTCAAGACGTATAAAGAAGCCACTGGCAAGGCAGCTATCAGATTGGCAAAGATGTGCGATGAGGTCGCGAAAGAGAAGGGTGCTGAGATTGTCGTCTGCCCGCAGCTGGCCGACTGCCAGAAGATTGCTGAGTCCGTGGATATCCCGGTGTTTGCTCAGCATCTTGATGACATCGACCCGGGCAGCCACACGGGTTGGGTGCTGATAGACTCGCTGGTTGAGATAGGCCTGGCGGGCTCGCTGGTCAACCACTCCGAGCACCGGATAGGAAGAGAAAAGATAGCAGGAGCCGTCAAGCGCCTCAGAAAGGCAAAAATGACCAGTGTCGTCTGCACGCGCGATGTCCAAGAAACAGCGGAGTTATCAGACCTCAAGCCAGATTTCCTCGCTATCGAACCACCGGAGCTTATAGGATCTGGAATCTCGGTATCGACTGCCCGGCCGGAGGTTGTTACAGGCGCTGTGAGCGCTGCCAGGAAAAATGTGCCTGTCCTCTGCGGAGCCGGAATCACAAAGGGAGTTGATGTCAAAAAGGCCCTAGAACTGGGTGCGAAGGGCGTCCTGCTGGCTTCGGGAGTAATCAAGGCTGAAGATCCAAAAAAGGTCCTGAGCGAACTGGCAAGTTATATGTTGGCATCACAGGTCTGAACTTACTGCTCTTTGACCACCAGTATATTCCCTTTGAGGTGCATTTCTCTGGCAGGGTAGTATTTCCTCTTGATATTAATGCCCTTCAGTTCATTGCCGCGCATGATAATTTTTGTTACCCTGCCAAGTTTTTTACCCTTGGTTGAGACAACCTCCCTGCCCAGATACCTGTCCTCCAGTTGCTTCTTGCGTTCCACATAGTCAAAGAAGACTATCTTCAGCAGGTAGTGGCTCACGAGCAGGACAACAAAGGCTATGAGAAGGTTTATGAGCAGGTTCTGCATTGGATTAAAGCCCTTATTAATAGGTATGGTCGTGGAGTCAGAGCTTATTGAGATTATAAACCAGTAGAGACTTGCTGAAATATACTTTATCAGAACGCCGAGGATTATGATATTGATATAGCGCTTTATCCTGAGATAGTTCTTTAGAAGGAAATTGTGAATGATAAAGCCCACTGCTATCATCGACACGGCTACTATCAGGAGGTCTATTGCAGCGAAATCCGCCCCCGTGCTTGAGAAGAGGAAGAAGTTCAGTGCCAGGATCGGCTGGCTACCAAAGGCATCGCCGACGCTTTTGGGATTGGCTACGGTGTTTGGCCGGTATATGGCATCAAGATTTCTCTGGACCTGGAGATATCCAGTCACCAACGACAACATCAACACAACCACCGCCAGCAGGTTGAACACCTTGTAGATGTTACCCTTCAGAAGGGAATCCCTCACCTCACTCAGTCCAGAGAATAACTGCTCATCATAGCCGAACCCCTTGGCTATTAGGTAAATACCAATTATGGCGAGTATGGCCTCAACAATGGGTATGCCAAAGTAGGACAGTATAACAATCAGGAATATCAGAATACCAGGCAGTCCAAATATCGTCTTGGCCTGTGCAGGATTCTCACCTACCTTACGGAAGAAGTCCTGTATCTTGAAATAGGCGCTCTCCAGCGGACGTGCGAGCTTTACTGTAACTGTTTTGATGGAGAGTATCTTGGTTTCACTCTGGATGAGGGGTATGATCTCTTCATCTTCTGCTCCATCAGTAACGAGTACTACGCCTCTCGGCTTGAACATTTCTAGGACCCTGACAAGCTGGTTGCCTATCTTCTGGTCACTCTTGACACCCACCTGCTTATCCCCCGTCAGCGTCACTACCTCTACCCCGCCATGGTAGATGTGTTCGCTTTCCCTCTTGGTCTTAATGGCGGCGAATATGGCATTTACGTCAGAATCCTCCGGGTCGGCCATGGCCAAGGCATTGGCCGCCTTGAAATTCTCTGCCTCGCCGATTATTGGGCCACGGATGGCTGCCTTGCTGCCCAAGTCATTGTCCCTGTCTATGCAGAGGACTAGGACCTCCACCCTTTTCAGCGCTCTTTCTGTGGGCATGATGTCTGCATTAGTTTTGGCGCTCAGTCAATAAAAAACATCTATTTTTAAGGCTTCATGTCTTAATTTACCATGGCCAAGAGGAGATCCGGATATGTAAAAATAAAACCCCCAACTGAACCACTCCCAAAATCAAAAAAGGAGAGCCGGATAATCATAGAGGGCCAGAGGAAGCCGCTCACCATGTCACAGACACTCATTGCCTTCCTCATAGCGGTGATAATCTTCCTCTTTTTCAAGAGCATGGGTTTTGCACAGGAGGTTTACCTACTTCTGGCCGGAATATTCTTTATTTTGAGTATTTTCCTGTTTGGATCTATTGTGTTTTTGGAGACATACGAACGGGCAGTTGTGCAGAGATACGGACGATTCAACAGGGTTGCAGGGCCGGGCTGGGCAATCATACTCCCGGTTATTGAAACCTACAACATAGTTGACATGCGTATCAAGACGCTGGATCTCTTGGGTTATGAGGCCATCACCAAGGACAACATCCGCCTCTATCTGGACATTGTTGTCTATGCTAAGATAATTGATCCCTACAAGGCGGTGCTTGAAGTAAAGGATGTCAATACAGCCATTCTCACCTTTCTGAAATCCATCACTAGGGAGACTGTGGGTAACCTAACTGCGGAGGAGGTTATATCCAATATTGCCAAGGTCAACGAGCTGTTGACTGGTGAGCGAGAGAGACTGAAAGAGGAATGGGGAGTTGACCTTATCTCGGTGGAGATACAGGAAATCACGCTTCCGGGAAGAGTCCAGGAGAGTATGCATGACCTCAGGTCAGCTGAGTATCAGCGGCAGGTCATTGAACAGAGGGCCTTTGCCCGTGAGGCCCTCATTAATGCGATACAGAGGGCGGCCAGTAAACTGGACAATCCCACACTGTCATATATGTATCTTGAAGCGTTGAAGAAGGTCGCGGACGGAAAGGCTACCAAGCTTATATTCCCAATGGAGCTGACCCGGTTGGCTGAGTCGGTATCCAAGAACTTCGGCGCCGACAAGGACAAATTCCTGCAGGATATCATCAAAGCCTACCAGGAAACAGTGGCCAAGGATATCCCCAAGAAATGATTTCTTCAAGATGGCCAAGCCAAGTTACCCAATGATAGTGCCATTGCCAAAGCTTTTGATGGCTGTTTTCGGAATTCCGGAGGAGCGGGCCAATATCCTGATGAAACGCCATGGTTCTTATGCCCTCCGGATGCTGGCAATAAACGATTTTTGGCTGTGGCCACGGCCGGGAGGGTTTTCATACCTCTGCTTGGAACCTTGGCAGAGACACAGCACTGAAACAATAGTGGCAGCCTATCTCAACAAGCCAGGCAGGGTCCGAAGCTTTGCCAATAAAGCAGCCAAACTCCTTCACAGCGCCAAGGAGGAACTTCCCGGAGGAGAAAACAGGCGTATGTATTCCCAATGGATGCGCGCCCATCGCCATATTGCCAAGAGACCGAAAAAGCTAATCCGGGCTATGGAGGAGCTGAGAGCCGAAGTAAATAACACACCAATTGAACATAGGGAGGCTAACAGCAGGATGGCCCGACAGTGGTTGCATCAGGTTGGCAGGACGGAATTGCTCCTGAGAATAGAACGTATGCACGGGGGGCGAGGGAGCGGCGGACATGGAAAAAGGAAACCCGAGAAATGAAAAACTCCGGATATCTTCTTTTATATCAAAGCATCGTCTAACATTAACTCATGACTTATCCTGATTGCAAGGGAAAATTTGAAGACTACGGCGGCCAGTTTGTGCCGGAGGTCCTCATGGGTGCGGTGCATGAGCTGGCAGAGGCTTATGGGAAGTACAAGGATGACTCAAAATTCAAAAGGGAGCTGGATAGTCTTCTCACCCAATATGCCGGCCGGCCAACTGCGCTCACCTTCTGCGAGCGGCTGACGGAAGAGTATGGCCCGAAGATATATCTAAAACGCGAGGATTTGGCACATACGGGCGCCCACAAGATAAACAACGCGCTGGGGCAGGCCCTGCTGGCGAAGTATATGGGCAAGACGCGTCTTATAGCGGAGACTGGGGCCGGCCAGCACGGCGTGGCTACTGCGACCGCTGGCGCAAAACTGGGGCTCAAGACGGATATCTACATGGGGACTGTGGATATGAAGCGCCAAGAGCTCAATGTCTTCCGCATGAGGCTTATGGGTGCGCGCGTCATACCGGTAGAATCCGGCTCCAAGACGCTCAAGGATGCCATCAACGAGGCCATGCGCGACTGGGTGGCCAGTTTCCCCACCACCCATTATCTCCTTGGCTCAGTTCTGGGACCACACCCATATCCAATGATGGTGCGTAACTTCCAGTCTGTGATAGGAAAAGAGCTCAAAAAGCAGATTATGGAGCGCGAAGGCCGGCTGCCCTCTGCGATAGTCGCCTGTGTGGGTGGCGGGAGCAATGCCATAGGCGCTTGGTATGAGTTTCTCGATGATAAGGACGTCGAACTCATAGGTGTTGAGGCTGGTGGAAAAGGCATCAGGGGAGGTGAGCATGCCGCGCGCTTCGCTGATGTCAAAAGGGGCAGGAGGGGCGTCCTCCATGGAACACACACATTCATCCTTCAGGATAAATACGGTCAGATAGCAACAACCCACTCTATATCTGCTGGCCTTGACTACTCTGCAGTGGGACCGGAGCACTCTATGCTCCACGACTTCAAGCGGGCGAAGTACACCTATGCCACAGATGATGAGGCATTAGAAGCTGTTAGGATTCTCTGTGAAAAAGAAGGTATTCTGCCTGCATTGGAAAGCGCACATGCGGTTGCACATGCATTGAAGATTGCATCTCATTATGACAGAAATGATATCATAGTCATAAACCTGTCGGGCAGGGGAGATAAAGACATTGACACCATAATAAAAAACCTGAGATGAGAATATCAGAGAAGTTTGGAGAGCTTAAAAGAAGAGGTGAGAAGGCACTTATACTCTATATTACCTGTGGTGATCCATCCGCAGAGGAAACCATAAAAATTGCGCGCAGGATAATCGATGCAGGCTGTGATATTTTGGAGCTGGGCCTTCCCTTCTCGGATCCCTTGGCTGACGGCCCTACAATCGAGGCGGCCAGCCAGAGGGCCATAGCCGCAGGCATGACTACTGACCTCTACTTCAGAACCTGCGCAAAAATCGCTGGTGTGCCCAAGGTTTGCATGACCTATTACAATCTGATATATCAGTATGGGTTAGAGCGCTTCGCCAAGGCATGTCATAATTCTGGCATAACGGGGCTGATAGTGCCGGATCTTCCACCAGAGGAGTCCGGACCGCTTAAAAAAGCATGTGATGAGAACGGCGTGGATCTGGTTTTCATAGTATCACCGCAGACGTCGGAGGAGAGGCTTGCCATAATCAAAAAAGCAATCTCTTCTGGTAAATCTCGTATAACCGAGTGTTATGGCGGTTTTATCTACCTCCAATCAGTCTTGGGAATCACCGGTGCAAGAGACGATTTAAAACTCCGGCTTGCTGCCAGCATAAGAGAGCTTAAAAAATTTGGTCTTCCCGTAGCTGTGGGCTTTGGCATATCCAGACCAGACCAGATAAGGGAGAGCATACAACAGGGTGCAGATGGCGTCATTATCGGCAGTGCCCTCATCGAGAGGATAAATGAGGGGAAGGACATAGCATCCTTTGTTCGCTCACTAAAGGAGGCAACGATTTAATATTTTTCTTTTTCACCCGGCAAACTCTAAAAAATGGTGAATGAACATACTCTTGTACTGATAAAACCGGATGGGCTGGTGAAATCCCTAACCGGAAACATAATCTCAAAACTCTCTGAAACAGAACTCAGGATACTTGGAGCGAAGATAGTGAGGGTGGACAGGAAACTGGCTGAAGAGCATTACAAGCATCTCAAGGACAAGCCGTTCTTTGAGGAGCTGCTGAAATATATTCAGGGGTACTACCACACCCGCCGCGTCCTTGCGATGGTTTATGGGGGAGAGAATGCTATAGAAAAGGTCAGGCGGATAGCTGGTGCGACCAACCCCGAGGAAGCCGATCCCATATCCATAAGGGGCAAATATGGGCGGATTACAACATCCGGGGTCTATGAGAATGTCATTCATGCCTCCGAGAATGTCAAAGAGGCTGAACGGGAAATCAAGCTGTGGTTCAAACCGGATGAAATTGTTGACCCCATATATCCGGTCAAGAAGGTGAAGAAGGAGGTTGAGGTGCTTGAGTGGGCATAGAACGTTGCTGATCTGCAAATAGCCAGAGAGCTGCGGAGGCAAACCACCGAAAAGCTTTTTAATAAAACCCTTCTAAAATAAGGCACTTTTCCCGTTGTCGGGTTTCATGTTTCATCAGCTATTTGGTTCCATGCACTCTGAGGTGAAAATTGTCGGTTAACATCCAATCTCACGTTCTTGTCCCCCAGCATGAGATACTTGATGAAGCCAGTGCCAAGAAGGTTCTGATGAAGTATGGTGTAGACCGTTCTAAGCTCCCCAAGATAAAAAAGAGCGACGCTGCCCTGCCCGAGGGTGCGAAAATCGGGGATATAATCCAAATCACCAGAAAATCGCCGACTGCAGGTGTTTCTCTCTACTATAGGGTTGTTGTGGAATGACCCTTCCCACTATTCACTATAAAACCAAGACATCAAAATGCAGATAACACGAGACGACCTCATAAAACACCAGCTGAACTCCTATAATGATTTTGTCAACAATGTCATGCAGGAGATAGTCGATGAGACGGGCATTATCGATACAAGAATACCAAACTTCCAGATAAAGTTCGGAAAGATATCCCTAAAAAAGCCCGACACAAAGGAGATGGACTCTACGGTCCACCGCATAACGCCAAATGATGCCCGTCTGAGGAATATGACCTATTCGGGTAAACTGGTTCTGGAAATTATAGGGGTGCAGGACGGAATTGAAAAAACACCCATAAATGCAGTCATAGGCGAATTCCCGATAATGGTCAAGAGCGACTACTGCTGGCTCACTGGTCTAAATGAAAAGGAGTTAGCTGAGCTGGGCGAGGACCCAAAGGACTTTGGGGGATACTTCATAATCAACGGAAGGGAGCGGGTGGTAATCATACTGGAGGACTTGGCCCCCAATACCATCATTACCAGTCTTGATGAGGTAGCCGGCAAGGATAACATCACGGTCAAGGTCTTCTCCACCCGCCAGGGTTTCAGGAGCAGGATTGCTGTCACAAGGAAAGAAATGAGAACAGGTGAAACCCTCTATGTCTCTTTCCCCGGTCTGCCACGCATACTTCCGTTGTCTGTTGTCCTTCGTGCGCTGGGTCTCAAAGACGACCAGATACTTGAGCTTTTCGAGGACGAGGAAAAGCCGGAGATGAAGGTCAATCTGGAGCTGTGTAAGGTCAAAAATCAGCGGGAGGCACTCGAATATATAGGTGTCCGTGTTGCTGTGGGCCAGAGGAAGGAGATACAGGTCACTCGTGCGCAGCAGGTCCTTGACCTGTTCCTGCTGCCACATATAGGGAACGAGCCAGAACTAAGGCAGAGGAAGGCAATCTTCCTGACCCGCATGGCGAAGAGAGCCATCGAGATTGATCTTGGAACAAGAGATGTGGATGACAAGGACCATTATATGAACAAGCGACTGAAGATAGCTGGTGACATGATGGAAGAACTCTTCAGAACCGCATTTGGCGCACTTGTAAAGGACATCAAATATCAGACCGAAAAGAACTATGCCCGGAGAAAGCGCATTGATCTGAGGCGTGCCGTCCGTCCGGAGGTCTTCACAAAGAGGGTTATGTATTCACTCGCCACCGGGAACTGGCCCGGCGGGAGGACCGGTATTTCACAGATACTGGATCGCACTAATTATATAGCAGTTTTGGCCCATCTCAGAAGGGTTACATCCACCCTTTCACGCACTCATCCGCATTTTGAGGCCAGGGACCTCCATGGTACCCATTGGGGCAGGTTCTGCCCCTGTGAAACTCCTGAAGGACAGAACTGTGGCTTGGTCAAGAATCTGGCCCTGTCTGCGCACATAACCCGGGAACAGGACCCGCGGGTAGTCGAGCAGATGCTAAAGGAGTTCAATGTTGAGAGCGGAAAATACGTCATTGAGGTTAATGGCAGGATAATTGGTTTTACAAACAACCCAAAAAGTGTTACAAACAAGATAAAAACCCTGAGAAGACAGGGCAAGCTCTCAAATGACATCAATATAGGGGTGTTTGAGGATAACAAGGAGATACAGATATTTTGTGACAAGGGCCGTGTGCAAAGACCGCTGGCAATAGTGGAGAACGGAAAGCCACTAATCTCAAGGGCTGAGCTAGAAGGCATTCTAAGAGGTGAGATAAACATTGATAAGCTTATTAAAGAAGGCAAGGTGGAGTATCTTGATTCTCTAGAAGAGGAAAACGCCTATACAGCTATTGACATCAAAGAGCTCACTCCCCAACACACTCACCTAGAGCTGGACCCCTCGCTAATAGTAGGTGTTGGAGCATCGATAATACCCTATTCGGAATATAACTCCTCACCTAGGATCACTATGGGGGCAGCCATGAGCAAGCAGTCCCTTGGCTATTATGCCACCAATTTTGTATCCAGAACAGATACCCGGGCGAATCTGCTGCATTATGTCCAGAAGCCCATAGTCACAACACATGGTATGAAAATATCAGGCTATGAAGAACTCCCGAGTGGACAAAACTTCATTGTCGCTATCATGAGCTATGAGGGCTACAACCTTGAAGATGCCTTGATATTCAATCAGTCCTCTGTAGAGAGGGGTTTGGGGATCTCCACTTTTTTTAGGACCTATGAAATAGAAGAGAAGCGATATCCCGGTGGCCAGAAGGACAAGTTCCAGCTGGTTGGAGAGGACGTTGAGGGATACAGGGGAGCGGAAGCATATCGCTTCCTGGATGAAACTGGTGTTATTGATCCGGGCATAGAGGTTGGCCCATCTGATGTTCTTGTGGGTAAATCCTCACCCCCGCGATTCCTGGAGGAGATAGGTGAGTTTGGGCTTCTGGGAGACAAGAGAAGAGAGTCTTCTCTTTGTGTCAGACCTAGGGAATCCGGTATTGTTGATCAGGTTATCATGACCCTTCTTGATAACGGCAACCGCTTGGTCAAGGTTCGTGTAAGAAAGGGGCGCTATCCGGAACTTGGGGACAAATTTGCTTCAAGGCATGGCCAGAAAGGCGTTATCGGCCTGCTTGTACGCCATGAGGATATGCCCTTTACTGGAAGCGGCATAGTTCCAGATCTGATTATAAATCCACATGCCATCCCGTCAAGAATGACTGTTGGTCATCTGCTTGAGATGATTGGTGCAAAGGTTGGGGCCATGGAAGGGAGGCAGGTAGATGGCACAGTATTCAAGGGAGAGAAGGAAAAAGACTTGCGTGAAGCTCTCAAGAAAGCAGGCTTTAAAGCTAGTGGTAAAGAGGTTATGTATGACGGTAAGACCGGCAGGAAGTTCGATTGTGAGATATACATAGCTCCCATATACTATCAAAAACTCCATCACATGGCCTCGGGCAAGATGCATGCGCGCTCTAGAGGGCCGGTTACGCTTCTTACTCACCAGCCTACAGAGGGCCGGGCCAATGAAGGGGGGCTGAGGTTCGGAGAGATGGAAAGAGATTGTCTTATAGGCCACGGGGCATCCCTCCTCCTCAGTGAACGACTGGTTGAGGAATCTGATCCATCTGAGATACTTGTCTGTCCGGAGTGTGGAGAAGAGGCTGTAAGTGATGTTTCATCCGGCAAGTTTACATGTCCGGTATGTGGTGAAATAAGCCCTGTCTTGGTGAGGGTTCCACATGCGTTCAAACTCCTCTTGGATGAAATCAAGTCGATGTGTATCTCTACTGCCATCCTGACCGAGGAAAAGACGAAAAAATGATAGTCAAAAAAGAGATAAGGAAGCTGAAGTTCAGGGTATTCTCGCCGGAGAGGGTAAGGCAGATAGCTGTTTGTACGGTTGAAGTACCGGATACATATAATGAGGATGGCCTCCCTATAAAGAACGGGCTTATGGACCTGCGTATGGGTGTTATCGATCCGGGCCTACGCTGCAAGACGTGTGGAGGTAAGATAAAAACCTGCAAGGGACATTTCGGCAAGATAGAACTCATCAGACCCGTGATACATGTAGGGTATGCCAAGAAAGTCTACCAGATACTTGCCATAACCTGTAGAAAATGTGGGCGGATACTCCTGACAGATGATGAGATATCCAAATACAGGGAGAAGGTCAAGCAAATGAGCTTTGTTTATGGCTCTATGGTTGAGAGGGAGGCATTTCAGAAGGCGCGTAATAAGAAAGTCTGTCCTCACTGCAATGAGCGCCAGGGAGAGATAAAATGGGAAAAACCCTACTACTACTTTGAGGACCGCCGGAGGCTGTGGCCCACTGAGATACGTAACCGCTTTGAGCTGGTCCTCAACAGTGACCTCTTCCTCATGGGACTTGATCCAGAAAGTGCACGTCCCGAGTGGTTCATACTTCAGGTCCTGCCTGTTGCACCTGTTACAGTAAGGCCTTCAATAACACTGGAGAGCGGTGACCGCAGCGAGGATGACCTGACACACAAACTTGGTGATATAGTGCGGATAAACCAGAGGCTTTATGAGAACATTGAAGGAGGAGCTCCACAGCTATCCATAGAGGATACATGGGATTTGCTCCAATATCATATAGCCACATACTTTGATAATGAGATAACAGGCATACCTCCGGCAAGGCACAGGAGTGGCAGGCCACTCAAGACAATAACCCAGAGGCTAAAGGGAAAGGAAGGGAGATTCAGGCATAACCTTTCTGGAAAGAGGGTCAACTTCTCTGCCCGGACGCCCATCTCTCCGGATCCTAACCTGAGTCTGAATGAGGTTGGCGTCCCAGAGGAGATTGCTCAGGAGCTGACGGTTCCTGAGAAGGTTACTTCATTCAATCGCCAGTGGCTTGTCAAACTGATAAAGAGAGCTCCCAAATATCCCTGTGCCAGATATGTCCTCAAGAAGGACAACAGACGTATCAGGATACTGGAGGAAAACAAGGACCTCATAATCGAGGGTCTGGAGGAGGGGGATGTTGTGGAGAGGCAACTCAGCGATGGCGATTTCGTCATATTCAACAGACAGCCTTCCCTTCACAGGATGTCCATGATGGGGCACAGGGCCAAGGTGCTTCCCTACAAGACCTTTAGGATAAACACCACAGTTACTACACCCTACAATGCAGACTTTGATGGTGATGAGATGAATCTCCACGTCCCGCAGAATCCGGAAGCTGCTGCCGAGGTCAGGGAGTTGATGGATGCCAAGAAATCCATAATATCCACCAGATATGGCGGTCCGATAATAGGTGGTAAACACGATCACGTGAGTGGCATGTTTTTACTGACGCGTGATGGTATGACGCTGACCCGAGAGGAGGCAGCGATACTGATAGGCAAGGCAAAACTTGAGAAATATGGGGAGAAATTGGACTGGAAGAAGAATAGCTTTACCGGTAAGGAGATATTTTCCATACTCCTGCCGGAGGATTTTTCCATCACCTATAGGAACAAGCTAAAGAAATATCTCTCGGTTATACCCGAATCCGACAAGGCCCTCAGGAGAAAGATAGAGAAGCAGACAAATGTAAAAATAGAAAACGGCAGGTTGCTCAGTGGTGTCATAGATTCTGATGGGGTTGCCGGAGTGCTTCTTCACAAAATAGTCTCCAGATATGGTAACGAGGCAGGCAGGAATTTCATAGATACTACTGCGCGCCTTGGGGCCGCCGCCATAACAATGTTTGGTTTCACGTCTTCAATTGTTGATTCAGACCTCCCAGAAACAGCACTCCGGGAGATAGAGAAAAATCTCAACTCTGCAGTGAAGGAGGTCCGCCAGCTAATCGAGAGGTTTGAGAAGAACCAGCTTGAATTGATACCAGGGAAGACAGCACAGGAAAGCCTTGAGAATTATATAATGGGCATACTTGGAAAGAGCCGGGACAAGAGCGGGGAAATTGCAGGGAGATATTTGGGTCTAGAAAACCATGCTGTGGTCATGGCCCGCTCCGGTGCAAGGGGTTCAATGCTGAACCTGACCCAAATATGTGGCTCTGTTGGCCAGCAGGCTGTCAGGGGCGAGAGAATAAAGAGGGGTTTCCTCAACAGAACAACATCCCACTTCAAACAGGGTGAGCTAACACCCGAGTCTAGGGGTTTTGTCAGGAATTCCTTCAAGAAGGGTCTTACGCCTACTGAATACTTCTTCCATGCCATGGGAGGACGTGAGGGTCTTGTTGACACCGCCATAAGAACGGCAAGAAGCGGCTATTTGCAGAGGAGGCTTATAAATGCCTTACAGGATCTCATAGTGCATAATAACTATACAGTCAGGGACTCGGGAGGAGTCATAGTCCAATTCCTCTATGGAGAGGATGGGGCTGATGTTTCAAAAACCTACAATGGTGAAATCCCAATACTGGAGGGGGTAGTTGAAGGTGAGGTTTCAGAGACTAGGGAAACCGAACACGAAAAGAGAGAAGAATTTGATGATGAGGTTGGCATGATAGATTATGAGGAGTTTAGTGGCGAATAGGACAGAATACAATTGAAATGGACAAAACAATTGATGATGCAATTGAAAGGGAGCTTGAGAAGGCTGCAGAAATACTGCCGCCATCGTTGATTGATAAACTCAGAGAGGCTTCCTCAAAGATAAAAAAACCTTCCGACCTAAAAGTTATGATAGATCATGCTATCTCAGTCTATAATGAATGCAAGGTAGCACCCGGAGAGGCAGTGGGAACCATAGCTGCCCAAAGCATCGGCGAGCCCGGAACCCAGATGACCATGCGGACTTTCCATTATGCGGGTGTTGCAGAGGTGGCCGTCCCACAGGGGCTTCCACGCCTTATAGAGGTTTTGGATGCCAAAAGAGAGCCTTCAAATATGATAATGAGGATACCCTTGGACAGGGAAAAGGTCAAGACCCTCCAAGATGCAGAGCAGATAGGCAAGAGGATGCGAGAGGTCATCGTATCAGATGTGGCGAGCCTGCATAGCAATCTGAGCGAGATGGTCGTTGAGATAATAGTCAATGATCCTCTTTACATCGAAGACATTGAGAAGAACATCAAGAAGCTTGGTGATTACGTAAGAACCAAGAAGGGCTTCAAAGTGATCTCCAAGAAAAAGAACATCGCCGATCTAGCAAAAATCAGAAAGAAGATATCCAAGCTCAAGCTGGCAGGTGTCAAGGGCATAAGCCGCATACTAATCAAGGAGGAGGATGGCCAGTTCGTCATCTACACAGAGGGTTCCAATCTGCGCGAGACTTACAAGATAAAGGGGGTCGACAGGAACAATATCTATACAAACAACATACAGGAGATATATGAGTTTATGGGCATAGAGGCTGCGCGCAATGCAATAGTCCAAGAGGCAAAACAGGTCCTTGATGAGCAGAATCTCACCGTAGATATACGCCACCTTATGCTGGTTGCTGATATGATGACTCTCACGGGCGAAATAAGTGCCATAGGAAGACATGGAATATCCGGATCGAAGACCTCCGTCATTGCAAAAGCAGCATTCGAGGAAACGACAAAGCACCTCCTGAACGCCTCGCTGAAGGGCGAGGAGGATTATCTCACCGGGGTTGCTGAAAGCATAATAGTAGGCAAGCCGCCACCGGTTGGAACTGGGATAGTCAGACTGGGTATGAAGCCCCTAAATCCCATAAAGAAGAACAGCCAAACCAAATAATCAAATCAATCCACATACAAGAACAGACATACAAGAACAGAAAATAACAGAAAATAACAGAAAATAACAGAAAATAACAGAAAACTGGCACTTTTTAAAATACTCTCCAAAATTAGGTTATGGATCTTGATTTGAGAAATTTCAGCCTCCATCTAGATGAGAACCAGAGGACTGTAAGGAGGCTCAGTGACATGAAGGGATTCTATGCTGATCAAGAGGCAGTTGCACAAATCCTAAAGGAATCTGACCCTGTGATATATGAGGTATATGCCTGCGAGTCCGAAGAAGAGGGTCCCGGAAATCTCTCATATGCCCTCACAGTCATCAATCCGGGTGATGTAGGGGGGGAATATTACATGACAAAGGGGCACTTTCACCACAAGCCATCTGCTGAGCTCTATCTGGGTCTGGAGGGAGAAGGCATTCTTCTTTTACAGGATAGGGAAGGAAATACGAGGAGGATACCTCTTCTGCCGGGGAGGGTGTCATATGTCCCAGCAAACTATGCCCACAGATCGATTAACACAGGCCGTTCACAACTAAGATTTCTTGCCATATACCAGAGCGACTCTGGTCATGATTACGGCACAATAGAAAAAGAGGGCTTCAGGGAGAGAATTCTGGTCCAGAAAAATTAGTGAAAAAACAGAGACTGGCGGGATCAGCCACATGCCGACCAGCCGCATGATCTGCATAATTTACACCCTTCTACAAACTCCAGTGAACCTCCGCATTCAGGACATGTGGTCATGTGGAGTTAATGTCTTCAAGTATAAAAGTATTAAAACCCGCTCAGAATTTCATATATTTTTATTGTCTTGAAACCAATATGTTTTGAATCTATGGCGGGCAACTCAGGAGTGGCCTGACTTCAAATTCCCTTCCCCTCCCCCCAATATAGAGTTTTGCTTTTCTTGGACCGATTACATGAAAGCGGTGTATGACCCTGCTTTCTAGGGGCATCGGTAGCTCATCTTCATTCACAAAGATCGCCCCCGGGTGGTTGGTTATCAGCTTGTTTATTATCTCAGCCTGCATTATTCCATTTCCAAACCATTCCATGTTTATGATTATGGGCAGTATATGCTCCATTCTCTTCTCTTCTATCTCAGAAAGCGATCCTGAGATCCTGAGCTCCTCTATAGCGTCCAGCAAATATAGCATGAAGGCAAGCCGCTTTCTCTTGTCCAGCTTCAGCATTGATATGTAAACGGTTTTGTTATCCTTGACCCAATTGTATATCATATCTCTGGTATTGGCTGTTTTTGTAAATATATCCCCATAGACCTTCTTTACAGTCCGCAGAATCCTAAGGGCTCGTGCCTTTGTCCGCTTGGTACCCTCCTCACCGGATTTTATATCATCAATAATGCTCTCCACATTTTCAAGAGCCGCGGACTTCTGCAGTTTGTTCACGGATTGAAGTATCATTGTTGAGGCATCATCTGTTCCCAGCCCAAATAGCCTCCAGATGAATTGGGGGCTGGCCTGATTCAGGTTTATCCTAAACTTGGACTCCGGTTCTGATGGATCATATCTCTCCAGAGTGAAGCCCACATTATGGCTCTCAAGACCATATTTGCTGTAGTCATATGGATATGGGTTTGCCTGATCCAGCTTTAATGGGCACTTGCTGGAATCCAATATGAGCGGTATGGGCGACGCATCTATTATGGCATACTCGGCAAGCATCTGGGCTAGGTAGTTCCTTTCCTCCTCCGTTCCTTTTTTAATCGAGGTAAAACTCTCAAATATGGTTTCTTCAACATTTACTATTCCATCCTTCGACTCTCCAATTGCAAAAACATCCAGCCTTTCCTTTTTGGGTTCCTCTCCCTGAGGAGCTATGCTCAGAAGGCTCAGGAGTATGGTCGGATTGCCCAAGATACTTGCAGAGTCCTGATAGGATGCATCCTTCAGGTCTATGACCTCCACCTTGTTTCTTTTGGCAACCCTCTTTATTTCCTCTACCTTTTCGTTCAGACTCATAACCTTCTGAAAGACCACAGAGCCTATCTCCCTGCTTCCAAAGTCTACAGTGGTCGGTGGATTCAGAAGTATAAGGTAGGTTACATTTCTTCCCGGTATATACTGCTTTAGAATATTGATGTTCATGTCTCTGAGCTGCCCCTCTATCCTCTCTATACCCTTCGGGACAAGAAGGATCTTGTCCACTCTGATCATTATCCAGCTAACCTCACCAAATTTGGGGAAGATGGTTGTAAGCAGGACTTTGTCCTCGTTCTCATATACTGCTACATTGAACTGGTTCCACACACCTCCAAACAGCCGCTCCCACGGCCCTCCGGGAAGGTTCCAGACGCTCTTGGATACCATTTTAATAAAACAATGCATAATTATAGTTGTTTGACTAAAAAGATGAGTGGCTCCAAACCTGAAGAACTAGTTGCTAAGCTCTATGAGGATGGTATGAGTGATGACGAGGTAAGGGAGCAGCTGACGGATTTCGGCCTGTCGGGCAGGGAGATACGTCACCTCATAAAGAAGGCAAAAAAATTGATTAAGGAAGGCAAGACCCGGGCGAAAGGGCCGGCCGGGGGGCCTGATGAGGAACCCAAATCACCAGTTCCCGCGGAGCCTGATCCCATGATACAACAACTTATGAAGGAGGCTAGAGAATCATCGGCCACCAGTGAGTCCGGCCCAGCCGAGTTAGAGCCTTTTGAACCTGAAACCCAGGCAGTTCCCGGGGAGGAAACCGGCGGCTTTGAGGAGTCCAAGGAAGTAGAAGAAGGGGTCAAAAAACCAGTAGAAAAAGAAGAAAAACCCAAGAAGGGCGGCTTTCTCTCAGGACTCTTCAAAGAAAGAAAAAAAGAGAGCACTGAGAAGGAGGAGAGGATTTCAAGGGCGGAGCGCCGTTCTTCCAGAAGGGCTCACGATGCTGAATATATGGCCAAGATGAAACGCCTGAGCATGATAAAGGAGGCCATATCCAAACCTGTTGCCATGCCCAAGGAACCGGAAGCAGCTCCGGCGGAGAAGACAGAAGAAGGGATTGAGAAAGTGCCCGAGATGGAAGTGCCTTTGGAGGGCGCTACTGCAAAAGAAGGTGTGGAAGAAAGGAGCGAGGATGTGGAAGAAAGGGGCGATGTAAAGGAAACATCTGAAAAGGTCACAACTAAGGCTCTAACTACAGAAGAAGAGAAAAAAATGGACGAAGAAACTGCAAAAAAGCTGATGGATGGAATGGACAAGCTAGAGACTGAAATGGGCGAGATCAAGCAGTTGCTTGATACCCTGCGCGAGCTGAATATTAAGCTGATTGAGCTCATGGAGAAAAAGTAGGGTTTATAAAGCCCCAAACCGAATTTATAGTATGGCCATAAAGACCTCCCACCTGCTGGGCCTCCTGACACTGGGATTCATAATACTCCTGATAGGCTGGCCCTGGTGGCTTGGTATAGGAATAATCCTCCTGTCAATGGCTGTAGCAGTTAGTGGTGAGAGCGAGGAGCCGGCACCCATGCCCGTGCCTGTGGAGAGGGCTGGTCAGGCTGCAGTGGCCGGAGTGGCGCAACCCGGTTCACAGCAGGCCGCACAGGCCGAGCCAAAGTACTTCGACGATTGGGGTGAAGACCAGCCAAACTGGACATTTCCGGACATAAGCAAGGACCTGAAGTTCAAGATATCTACACCCTCGGATGCCATAGGTGATATGAAGACTATGAAGGACCCATATCATGATGGTGTGGATCACATAGGCGCGGTTGGTGCCAGAACCGGTACATTTACCCTCGACCCGAATAATATAATCAGGTTCAAGGACGATTTTAGGATAAAGATAGATCAGATGAGTAAGGAATCAGGTGTTAGTGATGAGGGCCAGATGGGATGGGAAAAGGGTGCATATACCTTCAGACTCTACTACAGAACCTCCCCAAAGAGGGCTTGGCCGCGCAGGACAGCTCTTCAATGGAAAGCTCCCCCACCAGGATACAAGCCAAAGCGCGTTGAATATGCATCATATGATTGATGATGAACCTGTCGATAATCGTTGTCATTGCCGGAGTATTCTTCCTGCTTATGCCGCAGACTATGTGGATTGGGTTGGCGTTCTTGGCCCTGGGGACAATCACCTATCTAGTATTTCAGAAGAAGCCGGCAGGTATGCCTGTTGGCCGTCCGAGATATCTTTCAGCTTGGCCGCAGATTGCTCCACAGCAGCAAGCGGGTGTTGGCTGGTCCATCAAGAGACCGCTGGGCGGGGAAAGGAACCCTGTAGCCCTAGCCCGGAACCCGTTGGAGCAGCCAGAAAGTGGTCCCAAGCTGGAAAATGGTGTGTTTAGCCTTCCACTCCCAATGAACAACGAGGTGGCCCAGTTCGTGAACTTGAAGTATAAAGTGCCAACCAAGGCCAAGGGTTTCACCGAGGAGGCTGAGAAACCCTCTCACCCACTAATACCAGGGTTTTAACATTTATTAAGCTTTTGCCATTAACTTAAAACAAGATGAACACAGTCCTGGTATTGGTCATGCTCATACTGCTTATCTTTGCCCTGAAGGAGGGTATGGTGTGGGTTGCTCTTGGCGTGGGTCTGATTATGGTCCTCGTTGCGACGAGTGATGAGGCCGGCAAGAAGAGAGACCGGTTTGTATATCCAAGCGATCAACTGCCGACCATTGAATCTCCTAAGGAACAGATGCTGAGGGTTAAATACCAGCCTAAGTGGGACGGTAATAACTGGTGGGAAGAGATAGCAGACCACTGGGGCACATCCATAGGCAGAACTATAGGCCTGCTGCGATAGCCTCTGTTGAATCCAGTCCAAATATTCAAATCATCCAAAGATAGCGTCTATACGGTCTATGGCCTCTGATACCAGAGTTTTCCTGACCAAGGAGTTCAGGAACGGGGTGTCCATGTTTGAAATTGCCAGCCTGACATCACTCTGCTCTACGGTATCATGTCCGTAAATGGCTGCTATCAATCTTGAGAGTGGGTCCAGGTATACAATCATACCATTGGAGAGCAACAGGGTTTCTATGGCATAATCAACAATCAGGACGCCCTTGTAATCCAATAAGTATTCCGCGAGGTAGGCCACACTCATCTGGAAGCCAACACGCCTTACCAGAAGCTTCATGTAATCTGCCAGCTCCTCAAGTGCTCCTTCCGAATAGCAAAGGCTCTCAAATGTGTTCCACCTGTATGAGTTTCTGCCAGCCCTGACTGACCACCAGCCGGCCCTGACGGGTAACCGCATAACCTTTTTGCCCTTGGGCAGAAAGATTATATTATCAAGATCCCTGAAAACGTTCCTCCAGCGGTCTTTTGATGGCGAATAATCCAGAATACCTGTGATATTGGGAATCCTCTTCAATATCCTCTTATCCTGCATTGTGGCATCAGCCGTGTCATAGGGTTCGCCTGTTATGACGCCATGGCTCGCCAGCGTGACTTGATCCGACCATGCTCTGATGGTTTCTATCATATTCCCGGGTTCTTTCACCCTCCCTAGGAGATCTACGGCCTTGTCCATGAATCTGAGCTTCCTGTGCCTCTCCATAAACGCAGGAGGATATGTTGCCCTGATATGCTCGGCCAGGGTTTTCCTTCTCTTCAGGGCCATGAGCGTAGCCTTTCCATTCTCTGTGTGCATGGCAATGCTCCTTTCTATGTCACGCCTTTTAATCCTCGGCTGTGATGGGGAGCCAACCTGGGGACATTTGAGACTTATGTCCACAACCAAATTGTTGTCAAATCCCGGAGTCACCATTAGGGGATAAGAACGGCATACCGTCGGCCGGTTCTCATACATGTGGCACAAACCATCTCTCCCCAGTTTCTCACAAAAACCATCGGGTCCAAGCCTCAGGATGGGCCGGGTTGTATATCCCCCCAGAGCAGGATAGGCTATCTGTCCATCCAGGCCTGCCTTTTCAAGCCTTTCTATGTCCAGATGAGACAATTCGACCGTGATGCAACATATACCACACTTCTCGCAGTTATGTGTTATACCAATTGGAAAGACCGACTCCCATGGAATCTCCCTTCTGCCTATCTTGGTTTTTCCATGGAAATACCTAACCCCGGTCATAATGTATGATTAGGAAGTCCTCTATAAAAAGATTTGAATGAGTTAGGTTAATAGCCCATCGGCAGCCCCAGGCCCCCCATGTCAACGCCCCCCATTCCATAGGCGTCCATGCCGCCTGCCTGAGATTCCTCCTTGCCGTGAAGAACGAATATTATAAACAACCCACCAGCGATGAGGAGGGCATAAAGCATATAATCTGTGCTGCCGGACTTGGAGGCCTCATAGCCGACGTATAAAACCCCCAACGCGATTATGGCGACTATTATATGGTGGGCCCCACCCATCATTATCAGGAAGATGGCACCAACCCCAATCCCCATATACATCAACGTCTGGTTACCAGAAGTAAGGGCCAGGCCCATGAGGATAAGGAAAAGCAAAAAGGTGGAGGAGTCCATCTTCTACTCATTTTTTGCCCGGATAATTGATCCAGCTGCCTGTCCCACCAGTGGGTATCGGCGCAGGATACATCATTCCTTGGGGCGGATTCCTCAAGAAGCCCATATAAGCCCTGGTCATCTGGCCCTCCACTACCCCTGCTGTAAACCCTCCTATAAACAAATAGCCAAACATCACGAAGAAGAACAGAAACGCTATCCAAACATGTTGAAAGAATATAAAAAAGACTATAAACGCGGATATTGTTATGCCCAGCACTCTTGACTGGGTAGATTCCCTGACCTTGCGGAAAAGGTATATCAGGGCTATGATACATATCAGTAGGTGGAGGTCTTCAAAGAGGCCCATATTATCTTTATTGCAGGTTGTTTAAAAATCAGGCTTCTCAATCAGTCTGTGGCTGGGTTCTTGATATAGAGACTGGAGGCATGAAAGCGCATCACATCCTGTATCCGCATCTCGCACAAAACATATAGTCCGGCTCAACAGCGGCCCCACATTTTGGACACACACTAACTCCCTCTGCCCGTTTCTCTCCAGCACTTTTCTTGGATGGTACCTCCTTAGACTTCTCGCCTCTCAGGATAATAATCATAGTGACAATCACCACCAAGGCGATGGTGATGACAATAATGGCAATAATGGGCAATGTATTATCCCCAGTTTGTGTTGTTTGTACCCTCCATGGGGGTGTACAGTCTTGTGGACAGTTGCAGTAATTCTCCCCCTTGCCACACTCATTGTTACCGCATCTGGCGCAAACAGGGCTTCCATTACATGGTTCATCCGGACACCTGCCATCATCCTGTGGCACCTCACAGCCTATCTGTTCAAGCCCCTCGCAGCAACCGAGAGCTACAGGATATGTAGTGATGCTCTGGCCCTCGGCTACACATTCTGGTATGAGGCCGAGATTTGGACAGTCCTCAGGACAAACGGTTCTGTTTTCTCCCTCTCCGCACACACCATCACCACAGACCACTTTCTCTTCTGGGCTTTCTTCACAGTCTTCGGGACATGTTCCTTCATCTTCTCCGAGAGAGGTATCACATATGCCGTCACCACACTCAAAGAACTTGCCTGATTCATCACCAACAATGAACGTTACATATCTGTTTAAGAGCCGGAGGGCATATCTCCCCGGCTTCTCCGGTGTATAGGTGAGGATGCCCTGCCTGTCGGTGTGTGTTGATTCTATCAAAACACCATCCCTATATGTGGAGCTCACGAAGTCTGTTACCACTGTGATGCTTCCTCCCCAGTGTGTAGCCCCTCTAAGCTGTTCGGATTCCATTCTCCCCCCATAATATATCTCCACATCACAGACTATCGGCTTGCCGTTTCGTGTATCGGTCACACTGAGCACAAATGGTTCCCCCACTCTCTTGTCTTTGGGCATCACGGTAAAAGTGGATGGCCAGTCTTCCTTGACACTCTTGGTTTTTATCGGCCGGCATTCCACCTGACATATCCTCTCATTAATGCACAACACACTTTTGACTTCCCCCTCGCCGCAATACTCCTCGCCCGGTTTCATACATGCGGCGTTGCTGCCACAGCTGTATTCAAAGATTACACTGTCCTGTGTGGAGGTTATGATGTTAAACGAATAGGCTGATGCTAGGACTGTAGACACCATTAAAAACGCTACCAAATGTGATAAAATGCGCACGTCCACTCTGTCCCTTTTTTTGGATTTTTGGATTTATTATTGGACCTGCAATTAAAATGGCTCGGCAACCCCAAATCAATCTTTTTATATATTCCATCTCTAAATAGAGGCTTCTGACTAGCCGAATAAACAAGATGGGGGCCAACCCCCTTTAATGTCAAAACGCCGAAAGTCAGCAGCAGAAAGTCAGCAGCAGAAAAACTCAAAAAGATTCAAACGATTCAGACGATTCAAAAATTCAAAAGATTCAAAATAGAAAAACTCAAGAGAGACCGAAAATGGAAACAGGGAAATACATATATGCTTTTGAAGAGGGCAATAAGGATATGAAGGACCTGCTGGGCGGCAAGGGGGCCAATCTGGCGGAAATGACTGCTTTGGGCATACCCGTACCTCCCGGTTTTACAATTACTACCGAGGTCTGTCAGCTCTACTATAACAATGAAAGAAAATACCCCCCGGGCTTCAATGCACAGATGAAAGAGGCGGTTGAGGCCCTTGAGAGCAAGGTTGGCAGAAGACTTGGAGACCCAAAGAATCCTCTCCTGGTATCTGTGAGATCAGGAGCCGCAATTTCAATGCCCGGCATGATGGATACCGTGTTAAATCTCGGGCTTAATGATGAGACAGCCGAAGGTCTCATCAAGCAGACGAACAATGAGCGGTTTGTCATGGACGCTTACAGGAGGTTCATCCAGATGTTTGGCGACGTTGTTATGGGTGTTGAACACGATAAGTTCGAGAAAATCCTCCAAGATGTCAAGGACGTGAAGGGGGTCAAACTTGATACAGAACTGGATGCTGCTGATCTGAGAGAGGTGATCAAGAGATACAAGGAACTGATCAAGAGGGAAACAGGTGAGGGCTTCCCACAGGATCCGATGAAACAGTTGCAAATGGCGGTTGATGCTGTCTTTGGTTCATGGAACAACCCCCGCGCTATAAGATACAGAGAGATACACAATATCCGCGGACTGAAAGGAACTGCAGTAAATGTTCAGACCATGGTTTTTGGCAACATGGGCAACAATTCCGGAAGTGGTGTCTGTTTTACCAGAAATCCGTCCACGGGTGAGAAGGTTTTCTACGGTGAATATCTCATGAATGCCCAAGGAGAGGATGTGGTGGCCGGCATAAGAACACCCAAGCATCTAGACGATCTCAAGAAAGAGATGCCGCAGGTGTACAAGGAGCTGACCGATATAATGACCCGTGTGGAACAGCACTACAGGGATATGCAGGACATGGAATTCACAATACAGGAGGGAAAGCTCTACATACTCCAAACCAGAACCGGAAAGAGGACTGCTGCGGCAGCGGTTAAGATAGCCGTTGATATGGTAGAGGAGGGGCTGATTGACAGGGAGACCGCCATTCTCAGGGTGGATCCAACATCCCTGAACCAGCTTCTCCACAAGCAGATTGATACAAAAGCAAAGCTTGAGGTCATAGCAAAGGGACTTCCTGCATCACCAGGCGCGGCTGTCGGCAGGGTTGTTTTTACTGCAGATGAGGCCGAGGAGTGGGTTGACGATAGAGGAGAGAAGGTTATACTTGTCAGAAATGAGACCTCACCGGAGGATATTCATGGTATGGCAGTGGCTCAGGGAATACTCACGGCTAAGGGTGGAATGACTTCCCATGCTGCAGTTGTAGCTAGGGGTATGGGCAAGTGTTGCGTGGCTGGTGCAGAGGACATACGGATAAATTATGACAAGAGAGAACTCAGGGTTGGTAGTTATGTAATCAAGGAAGGTGATTGGATTTCCCTTAATGGAAATACTGGTGAGGTCATACTTGGTCAAGCACCGGTTATAGATCCGGAGATGAAGGGAGAGTTTGGAATCCTTATGGAGTGGGCCGATAACCTGAGAAAGCTTGGCGTGAGGGCGAATGCCGAAACGCCAAAAGATGCCAAGGTTGCCCGAGAGTTTGGTGCGGAGGGCATTGGTCTGGCACGGACCGAGCATATGTTCTTCGAGGGTGACAGGATTGTTGCTGTCAGGGAAATGATACTGGCTGAAGATGAGAAGGGCCGGCGCAAGGCACTTGACAAACTCCTGCCACTGCAGAGGGGAGACTTTGAGGAGCTTTTCAGAATAATGGACGGCTTGGATGTTACAATACGCCTCCTGGATCCCCCGTTACACGAATTTATGCCCCAGACCAAGGATGGCATGAAAGAGGTTGCCAAGCAGATGGGGGTTTCTATAGAAGTAATAGAAGAAAAGGTAAAGAGCCTGCATGAGATAAACCCAATGCTGGGCTTCCGGGGATGCAGACTGGCCATTGTGTATCCTGAAATTGCTGAGATGCAGACCCGGGCGATATTTGAGGCGGCCTCTAGGGTCTCTGAACAGGGCGTGAAAGCAAAACCAGAGGTTATGATACCTGTTGTATCAAGTGCGAAGGAGATGCAAATCCTGAGGGAGGTTGTTGAGAAAACTGCACGCGCTGTGCTTAAGGAAACAGGTGCGGACATTCAGATAAAGATAGGAACGATGATAGAGCTTCCGAGAGCGGCCCTCACTGCTGACAAGGTTGCAGAATATGCAGAGTTTTTCTCGTTTGGGACAAATGACCTGACCCAGACGACCTTCGGCTTTTCGAGGGATGACTCCGGCAAGTTTATACCCATCTACAAAGAGAAGGGCATCTTGGAACAGGATCCCTTTGCTGTTGTAGATCAGGAGGGTGTTGGTGAGCTGATCAAGATTGCTGTTGAGAAGGGAAGAAAAACACGCCCTGACCTCAAGGTTGGCATCTGTGGTGAACAGGGTGGCGAACCGAGTTCGGTTGAGTTTTGTCACAAAGTGGGTCTAACCTATGTCTCCTGCTCACCATACAGGGTACCGATTGCGCGCTTGGCAGCAGCCCAGGCCGCTGTCAGGAGCAAGTGAGGGGCTGGCCCCTTTTTCTTCCTTGTTTTTCTAAGGTTAGCAATAGCCAAAGATGCCAATGATGCGTCCTGCAACGGCTCTTCTGACACGTAGATATGTCGTTCCCAACCTTAGACCTGATGCTCCCTATGCCAAGAAAAAGGGCAAGACCAAGGGAAGGGGGGTATTGGGAGGCATACTGGATGCCCTCCTCAAGGGCGGGAGGACCCAAAAAGGCAAAGAGCGCTCAAGGCAGGCCCACGTGATGCTCCCAAGGCTGAGGAATCCTGTCTTGGTCAGGCCACCTATGAGGTTTGTCCCGAGGGCTGTGACCCCGGATGGCAGGCCAGTCAGAGTGGCGCCGGGAACTTTAGCGTTAGACCCTTTGACCGGCAGACGCGGCTCCATTGCTGACCTCCAGTGGCAGAGAACCGTCATGAGGACGAGAACTCCCAGACCTATTGTCCTGCGTGGACGTCTCCCGCCGGCCGCTTCGAGGGCTTGGAGATACCCCACGCGGCCTGAAAAACCTTCACGTTTGAGGAGATGGCTAAAGAATGAGGGCCGTATATGGCTAGGAACATGGTATCCAGGCAGTAAAGCGGCCTAAATCCTGTTTTTATACCCTAATCTCTTAATTTACAAGCACTTTTCAAAAGGTGGTAAAAAATGACCGAAGCTTACTGTGTGAAATGCAAGGCAAAGCGTGAGATGGTGGACGAGGAGGACATCGTCATGAAGAATGGAAAGAAAGCCAAGAAGGGTAAGTGTCCTGTCTGCGGAACAGGGATGTACAAGATTGGCGGCTAGGACCGCCTTTTCTTCTCACTTTCTTTTCCTCTGGGAGTCCGGAAATGTTGTCCTTGGGCGCCATTTTAACTTTTTATATCTAATAATGCCAAGATGCCCCGGACCAGACCTGCAGTCAGGATAAGGAAAATCAGTCCGGATGACCTCCCCAAGGTCAGGAAACTTCTGGAGGAGCATGCTCACCTCTTTGACCCCCGTTTTTCTCCAAAGGCTATAGAAACCGAGATCGAGCAGCTGCGTAAATATGAGACAGGGCTGGTTGCCGAAAGGGCAGGAGAGGTAGTGGGCTTTGTCCGTTATGGTCACACCCCCCATAGAATAGATGACCTCAGAAATCTCGGCCTGGCCAAGCCGGGTCAAGAAAGGCATGGTTATATATTCTCACTGCTCGTCCACCCAAAGCATTCCCAGCAGGGTGTAGGAACACGCCTCGTGGAGGAAGCCATAGACCGCATAAAAAAGATGAAATATCCCGACGGCCGGCCCATCAGGGAGGTGGTCATGACCCACCATGAGGGCAACAAAGGGACGGCGAGAATAGGCAAGAAGTTGAAGTTCAGAGAAGTCGGCAGGGTTGAAGCCTCAGGTAGGGAAAGACACCGCCTAACTGTCATACTACATAAACCCCTCCGGCGCGGACGAGGGAGGGCATTCCGCCCCGCATAAGACCGCTGCGGAGGGATTGCCTTTGCATCCAAAGGGCACAGGCGCAAAGAGCTCTGATATCCGACCCAGCAGGTCAAAAACATTGGACCGCCCCCTATCTGGACCGAAGCGTACGAAAATATGAAATTTTCTTCCTAAGAATCTGCTCTCCTGTCCGCCCTGCACGGGCAGCCCGGGTTGATACATCATCTGCCGAAAGACTCAGGGCAAATTTTTTGCGGGACTTATTTAAATCCCCCTCACATCAAAATACGCGATGACGGATGTGCAAGACTTCAAAAGGTTCTCTTTTGTTGGCATCAGAAGCCCAAGTAGGTGGGGGGTTGTAGTGCTCATTATTCTGTTTGGTTTGCTGGCAGGTCTGGGTTCACAAGAAATCCTTGGACCAAGGATGATGGTGGCGCCTGTCCTCTTTACAGCCGGCTTTATATTGGCAAATCTCCTTTCCGGTTTTGCAGTATACCATCTGGTTGGAAACTTCAAGGCCAAGTGGTCATATCTCACAAGCCTTATCAACCAACTCTCACTAATGGCAATAGGCTATATATTTCTGTTTTCCACGAGGATAACCCTACTGGAATCGCTTGTCTTTTGGAGTGCCATGGCATATACCATATGGCTACTCCTCCTCTCGGGTCTGGGTGCAGTCAGGATAGGTTTCAGAAGCATGAGCATCTCGCTCATACAGCCTGCTCTCATATGGCTGCTCATGCTTTCGTCAGTCAGAATTATGGTCCAAGAGATATCTATTCCTCTCATATTCCTCTTGGGTAGCATACTGTTCTCAACAATAGTCATACTCTTCACAGAGCATGTATTCTCTCTCATCTTTACCGGCATGTCCGGACTAATGGAACTGAGCAAGGTCCTTAAGGGAATACGCGGTGAACAAGTCTCCCTTGGCATTGGCCATAACATAGACACGCTATTACAGTATCTGGCATTCAGGATGGGGGATACTGAGAGCATTCTGGTAGCGCCTTGGCTGCACTCTGGTCCAATAAGGAGTGTTGGCGGAGGTAATCTGAGCACACAGTGCATCAAGAAACTGAATAAAATTTATGGTCCATCCTACTTCTTTCATGTCCCCAGCAACCATGAATATAATCCCTCAGTGGATGTTTCAACCAAAATAGTAAAGGCCATTAGGATTCCCAGTTACAGGAATCTCACAGTGTCAAAACCCGTGAAGGTTGAAGATGGTGGAATAACGGTAATCGGGCAGAAGTTCAATGATGTTTATCTTATCTCTTTGGCAAGTAGGCATATAGATGATTATGATGTGTCTATATTCTCAGCCCTGCGTGACAGATACAAAACAAGAAGGATTGTTTTTGTGGATTCACATCCCAATGTTCCAATGAGTAACTGTTACAATGTTGAAGCATTCACCAGAGAAGCAAAGCTTATTGAAGGGTTGATAGATAATGTTATAGAGCGATTGGACAGGAGGAGGCAATACAGAGCTGAGGTCGGAACCGCTGTCCAGTATTTTGACCAATACAGCGTGTTCGCTATGGTATTAAAGGGCGGGGAGACAAGTCTTTATCTAATAGTAGATACCAACGGCTTATCGCCAACAGAGATGAAAAATATTCAGAAGACTGCGGAGAAACATGGTATAAACCATACACTCTTTTTTACAACAGACACGCACTCTCTTACTGTTAAGGCGCTTATATCGCGGCCAGATATGCCTGAATCAGTCATAGAGGATGTCATAAAGAGGGCTGCCGAAAACCTTGCAAGTGCCAGATTCTCATATGGAGAGACTTCTCTTGAAAATGTGCGCATACTCGGTAAGACTTACTATGAACTTCTGACTGTTGTCAAGGTAATGTCTAGGGTAATGCCTGTTTTGTTTTTCCTGTTCTTTTTGTTCCTAGCGGTTTTGTTATGGATGTTCTAGAGAAAACACTGTTTCCGTTCTCTCGAATCCGGGAAGAGCAGAGGAGAATGCTTGAGGGGGTTGTAAAGACTCTTGAGAATGGAGGTTCACTCTTGGCCAATGCTCCCACAGGGATAGGCAAGACTGCCGCGTCCCTGCCACCAGCCTTGGCATATGCTATGGAAAACGGAAAAACAGTCTTCTTTTTGACTCCCAAACACAGCCATCACCAGATAGTCATAGAGACACTCAGGAAGATAAGAGATAGACACGGGAAAAAGATTATCTCAGTTGACATAGTTGGAAAACAGTGGACCTGCCTTTATGAGGGGGTGCAGGATCTGACATCCAAGGAGTTCAACCAGTTCTGTCATGCGCACAAACGTAATGAGACCTGTCGCTTCCACAATGAGGTGTATGCTGGCGGTTCCAAGAATCTGTCCAAGAAAACCAAGGAGGTTATAAGGGAGATAAAGGCCAAAAATCCCATGCATTCTGAAGAAATATCTGCGTTATGTGGAAGATACGGCATTTGTCCATATGAAGCGAGTATCCTTGTCGGGCGTTCGGCGAATGTTGTAATCTGCGATTATTATCATATCTTCCACCCATCCGTGCGGCAGGCTTTTCTGAGCAAGATGGGCAAGGCATTGGAGGATGTGATACTGATAGTTGATGAGGCCCACAATCTACCTGAGAGGGTAAGAAAACTGATGAGTTATACCCTCAGCGAATACACCATAAATCAAGCTATAAAAGAAGCGAGGGTTCTGAGGGAGGAAAATCTGGAAGAAGATCTGGAATCACTTATCAATGTGATGAGGTCATTTGGCAAGAGGCTGAAAGGGGATGGAATGTTCATCAAAAAGGAAGAATTCGTGAGCAGGATAGAATCATCTACCAACTTGGAGATTGAGGCATTTACAGACAACTTGGAGGCATTCGGCGAAGCAATTTTAGAGCTACCCAACCGCTACAGGAGCTATTGCATGAATATTGCCAGCTTTTTGAAAGAGTGGATGGACAAGAAAAATGAATCTGCACATGTCCGCCTATTCCAGACATACCTATCCCAGACAGGTAGGAGGCATCAGGTTTCCCTAAAATGTCTGGATCCGGCTGTCTATACAGAAGAAATATTCTCTTCAGTTCATGCATCTGTTCTGATGTCTGCAACCCTGTTGCCTCTAGACATGTACAGGACAATTCTGGGCCTCCATAATGCATACATGGAGGAATATCACAATCCATTTCCACCTGAGAACCGTTTGGTGCTCCTGACACACGGCATAACCACAAAATATACAAAGCGCAGTGCGCACATGTGGGGCAAGATAGCAGGAATCCTGAGCAGGATAATAAACAGTGTTCCAGGCAATGTGGCGGCATTCTTCCCTTCCTACCAGATACTAGACATAGTGTCCGGTATGGTTGATGTGGGCAACAAGGAGGCTCTTATGGAAAAACGGGAGATGAAAAAGCGGCAGCGGCGTGAATTATACAAACAACTGGCGCGCCTGTCGGATGGAAGAGGAGGTGTGTTGTTTGCAGTCCAAGCCGGAAGCTTCAGCGAAGGGATGGATTTTCCCGGAAGGATGCTTGACTGTGTTGTGGTTGTGGGTCTCCCACTTGAGAAACCTACCTTGGAGACCGAGGCGCTGATAAACTACTACGACTTCAAGTTTGGTCGCGGCTGGGACTATGGCTACATCTACCCGGCCATGAACCGCGCGCTGCAGGCAGCTGGCAGGTGCATAAGGAGCGAGACTGACAGAGGGGTAATTGTGCTTATGGATGACCGCTTTAACTGGAGGAACTACCGCAAATGTTTCCCAAGGGACATGAAATCTATAATAACCGAAAAGCCGGAGATGTATGTGAAAAAGTTCTTTACATAATGGGCTCTGAATGAATATTGGGAATTAATTATTGGGAATTAATATTAATTAAAAATAATAAAATAATAACAAAAAATAACAAATAGATACTTAACAAAATAATAACATCACAAAACAACAAACAACAGCAAAACAACAAACATCACAAAACAACAAAATGCCTCCGTCTGCCCATATTGGGAAGAAGCTCCCTGAAAAACATCTGTTTTTGCGCCGTTTTGTTCTCCCCAATCCAGATCCAGAGTTTATCGGAGATAAGGGAATCAGGAAGCCTCCGGGGATGTTCAGGACGGCATGGGTGCTGAATAGACAGCATCCGGATTATCAGCATATCTCAGAGGAGCTTGGTGTGGTGTCATCATATTTCCTCCTACCCGTTAAAAAGGGGACGATAATGAGGAAGGAGCCTGCTTATCACGTCTTTCATGATGGCAGGGGACTGAAACAGGTGTTTCTTAATAGACAAAGGCATATAGAGAGGCCAGGTATGAGTCCTGTCGGTGCTCCAATTGTGGGCGAATGGATCATCACACAGGGCGGGGCACATACATATCAGGAGATTAAAGGACCAGATGAGCGTCGCAACTTCCTAAAAACACATACACAACTTGCTTCACGATTGCTGGATTTTCTTCGCAATCCCCCAGAAGGGGTAAAACTGGATGATAGGGATAAGGAGCTAATGAGGTGGTTAGAGGATCATGTGGATCAAAGCCGCAGGTGGTTTGCCCAGCATAAAGGACTTTTTTGACTAGGTCTTTCTGGCTTCTCTTAGGACCTCCTCCTTATACTTGTAGAGATCCATCTTCTCCTCGAGCTCGCGGTGGCGGTTCCTGACCGTGACTTCTGTTACCCCGGCTGCCTCAGCTATCTCCTTCTGCGTCTTCTGCATGTTGTATATATCTGCTGCAATATAGAGGACAGCTGCTGCAACTCCTGCAGGTGCCCTCCCGCTTGTAAGTCCAAGTTTCTTGGCGTCATTTATTATCTCAGTAGCCTTGTCCATAACATAATTGGGAAGCTTGACCTTATTGGCAAACTTGGGGAGATAATCTGCAGGTGTTGTCGGTGGAACCTTAAGCTTCAGATGGCGGGCAACGTAGCGGTATGTCTTGCCAACATCCTTTGGGTCTATCCCCGAGACGTCTGATATTTCGCCCAGGGTTCTGGGGATATTTCGTTCCCTGCAGAGTATGTATGTTATTGCAGCAATTATTGCCTCAATGCTTCTGCCCCTTACCAGCCCTTTGTTGCATATCTTCCTATACATGATAGCTGCATCCTCCTTCATGGATATGGGAAGACCCAGTTCCGACAGTTCTCTGGATATCTCGTTTAGAGCAGGTATTATATCCTTTTCAACAGAGGAAGATACATTTATCCTCCTCTGCCATTTCCGCATGCGATACATACGCTTGCGTGCCTCTTTTGAGACTGTGCCACCACGTATGTCACGGTCATATTTGTCAATCTCCGTGGTCAGGCCCTTGTGGGGTTTTGTATATGTCATCGGGCTACCGGTGCGGGTTCTCTTAAGCCATGATTCAGAATCAAAACTGCGCGTTTCTGCGCCCAAGTCAGCAATACTTTCATCCACTACCAGACCACATCTAGAGCAGATTATCTCTGCATGCTTGTAGTCTCTGACCAGAGTCCCACCACACTCGGGGCATTTGTTGGAATTATCAGAACTATCTGTATTTTTATCAACCATTTGGAACGGGCCAAATAAGCCAGTGAACTGCCGGCTTATATTTTTTATTAACCCTTAAAAAGCTTTTCGGTTTTTGATTCCTAGTTAATATGATTTTTTGGATAATTGCCCTTCTGTCTGTCTTCAATCCTATTCTTCTGTCCCTTCAATCTTCTTTGACACAAATTTCATTGCTACAGGGGCTATCAGGATGGTCATCGCTATGAGTATCAAAACAGCTGAGAAGAGGCTCTGAAGTCCTGCAGTGCCCAACACCCCCCCAAACTTGGCTTCATTGCCGGCAGCCAGATTCAGGAGAGCTGTCATGACTATAAGGGTTACCTCACCATAGGGAAGCATGCCCAGTCCCATCAGAATGGCCTTCCAGTTGCCATATCTGTAGAGCTTACCCACCAGAAATGCGCACCCTATCTGTAAACTCGTTATAATGGAGAGCATCATTATGGCCAGTCCAACTGACTGGGCCAGATTGCTCAGGTCTATGCGTGCTCCAGCCATCACAAAGAAGAGGGGTATGAATAGACCATAGGACATTGAGGATATCTTCTGTGAAAATGTCTCTGTTTCAAGTATTGATGAGCGAGATAATGCTATCCCTGCAAAGAAAGCGCCTATCATAGTGCTTAGACCCAGATTTGATGCCAGAAAGGCTGCTAGGAGGACAACAACAAAAACCAGTGTAAACTGGGCCTCTTCCACTCGCAGGCGAACAGCATAGAGTATTATATATGGCATGAGGTATTCAGCTGCTATGAAAACCGCGAAGAACGCGCCTATACCCCCCAGGACCAGCAGTATGTCCAATGCCAGATTGCCGGATGTGGAAGCCACAACGCCTATAACTATTGTCATCATGATAAGGCCGGTGATGTCGTTTATGACCAGCGAGCCGAGAATGGTCCTTCCAGGTTTGGAGTTTATCTGGTTGCAGTCCAGAAGGGACCTGACAGTAATGCCCATTGATGTTGCTGACAGTGCTATGCCCAGCATAAGGGATGTTTCAATAGGATATCCCATGGATAATCCCCATAAGACAACCCCTGTCATGGGCACGAAAGAGCTGACTGCGCTCAGGGTTATTGAAACCCTCTTATACTTCAGCAGACTCTTGACATCTACATGTTCAAAGCCCGCGACGAACAGCAACATGATTATTCCTACTTCAGCAAACAGTACATAGACCTCCTGCGCCGGATTCGCTATAAGTCCGAGGAGCGCGGGGCCAAGAATTATGCCGGTGCTGATCTCCCCCAGTATGCTTGGTATGCCGATCCTCTCGCACAGTTCGCCCAATATCTTCGCGACTATCAGCACTACTGCTATCACGAGCAGATATTCTATCATTTCTCTTCCCCAAGCTTCTTCTTGAGATATCTGAGTATATCCAGTTCGGAGACAAAGCCTATTGGCCTATTCTTGTCATCAACAACCTCTAGGGTCCGGACTTCAGTTTCTAACATTATCTTGGCAGCATCTACAATCTTTGTGTCATACTTTATCTTTATATCATTGGTTTTCATGATATCTGCCACAGTCTTACCAGTCCGTTGTATCAGGTCCTTTATGCCCTCAGGACCTAGGACATGCTCTTCACCCACATATTTGGCAGGCACAGCAAGCTTGAGGAGCTCGTGCTGGTTGACCTCACCTATTATCCTCCCTCTGCCGTCTATCACAGGAAAGACCATGTCTGGATTCTTGATGAAGATGTCAATGGCTCTGCTTAAGGAGTCTGTTTTTTTCAGAGAGGCAAACCTCTTTCTCATAATATCTCTTACAGTGGTTTCCATCTTGGGCTCTCTAATAATTAAAGTTGAGTGAATAAAAAGATTGAGCACAAAATCTGTCTCCTATCATACAGGCAATTGGGATATATGCATGGCAAGATGAGACGCCCCGGCCGGAATGGCAAGGTGGACATGATCTCTAGGCATATGACCTTGGCATAAGGCCGGGTTCCACGGTCACGCTAAGACAAGTAGGACGCCCCGGCCGGAATTCGAATCCGGGTCACGGCCTTTTCCTGCAGTCCCTTGGAGGTGAAGCACCTTTTCCAAAGGGGCTCCGACAGGGCCGTATGATAGGCCACTACACTACCGGGGCAAGACACTCAAAGGCTTCTGTTTCAAGAAGCTGGGATATTTGCTGTAAGAAATATAAAAAGCTATTTATTGGCGTACCATTCGCAGAACTTCCTTATCGACTGCGCGCGATGCGATACCTTGGATTTATAATTGAGGTCTTCTCCAAAAGTGAGCTCTCTTCCTTCAGGTATGAAAATTGGATCATAACCAAATCCGCTTGTCCCTCTGGGACTGTTTGGTATCCTGCCCTTAACCTCTCCAAGAAAGGTCTTGACCTCCTTGCCATCAGTGTAGGCGACAGCGGATTTCATGGTCGCTGAGCGGTTGGTCTGGCCCTCCATGACCTTCAGCACGCCGTTCACCCCTATGGTGTGAAAGACGAAGGCGGAGTAGGTTCCCGGAAAACCCCTCAGGGCATCTATGAACAGGCCAGAGTCCTCAACGATGAGTGGTTTTCCAATATTTGCATAGGCATCCTTGGCGCTCTCTATGGCTATTTCCACTGGGTCGTTTGAGCGTATTTCAACCGCATCATAATCTTTGGCTATGAACTCAATGTTATAGTGTGCAGCAATCTCCTCAGCCTCTTTCATCTTTCCCTTGTTGGTGGTAACAAAGAAGATTTCCATAGCGCTTGTTATTATGTTGGTCTATAAAAGTCCGAGGCTATAATATCATGTGCGCAGTATTGTATAGTAAATCGCATATCCGAGAGTTACATATATCGACCGCGTTTCTCAGCCTGCTCTAAGCGCCTGAGGACCTCCGACCTGCCATATCCCTTCAGAACATTTGCCCATAGTTCATGAACCTTGGCCGGATGGTTTGCATTGAGAGCCTTCTTCAGCAGGAGGAGATCTGTGGCTTTGTCCTCAGTTTTCCTAGATGTTCCGCCAAGCCCGAAGTCTATAAAATACAGCTCACCATCCCTGACGATGATGTTAGATGTGGTCAAGTCGCCATGTATTATATTCTGTTCATGGAGCTTTCTGACAAACGAACCCACCTTCACAGCCAGTTCGGGATTGGATTCAATCTCCCTGTATAGTGGTCTGCCGTTTATGTATTCCATTACAAATGTATAATTTTCCCTTCTCACATCAAAGACCTCCGGTGTTGGGACTCCTGCTGTGCGCGCACTGTTGAGCAGTTTTGGCTCTCTGGCTGTCCGCAATTTACGTATCCCAGTATCTATCTCTTTAATCCTGTATGCTTTCTCAATCCTCCTCTTCACCATTCTGCCATCCTCCAAGGTCAACACAGCCTCGGCGCCCTTCCACCTCCCCGGAGTCTCCGGCCTGGAGCCTTGTCTTGTCTTAGCCCAGCTTATCACCACCTGGTCGGTCCGGAAGTTCTGGTTGGTCCGGGTTTCTTCTATCTTATGCCTTACGCCGCTCTTGTACATCACGAGCCCGGTCCACGCTATCATCACGCCGTTGTCGCCGCAGTAGCCCTTTGGCACGGAAAAGGACGCGTCGTTGTCCTTGGCCATTATATCCAACATCTCCTGGAGCCTCTTGTTGTTGGCGACGCCCCCCGTCAGCAAAAGACAGTCGGACTTGAGGTGGCATAGCGCGCGCTCAGTGGCCTCGGTCATCATCGCGAAGGAGGTCTCTTGGAGAGAATAGCACACGTCCTCGATGCTGTTGTCCTGCAGCTTCTTCAGTGATTCGGTGTATATCCCGGAGAAGGACAAGTCGTTGCCCTTGACAACGTATGGCAGCTGGATGTAATTCTCCCCTTTGCGCGCAAGCTCCTCGATTTTCGGGCCGGCCGGATGCGCAAGCCCCGCCTTTCTGCCAAATTTGTCCAGCATGTTGCCGACGCCGATGTCCAGTGTCTCGCCGAAGACGCGGTAGCGCATGTCCTTGAACATGAGTATCTGCGTGTTGCCGCCCGACACATAGAGCACGAGCGGCTGGACCCAGCCGGGGTATTCTTTCCTAGCGAGCATGTTGCCTATCTCTATGTGCGCCACACAGTGGTTCACGCCGATAATAGGCACATCCAAGAAAAGTGCCAGTGCACGTGCACCCACACCAACGTTTGCCAGACATGCTCCCAGTCCCGGACCTTGGGAGAAAGAAACCAGATTTATATCCTCTCTTTCTATCCCTGCCTCTTTTAGGGCCTCCCTTACAGCCGGGCCAAAATTATCGGCTATGTATCTGGAAGCCTCTCTTGGGTGGATTCCTCCCTCTCTTGGAGAATAGGTTCTTCTAACATCAGCCAGGATGTTTCCATCATCAACTATACCAATCCCTAGCGTGTGCGCTGTTCCTTCAATGCCTAGAGAAATCACGTAACTTTAGACAAATGTCAATATAAAACCTCTTGGTGTAAAATGGGGGCATTCGCCCCCGATAATGCCCAGGTCTGTCTTCCTCTTTGTTTTCACCCCCCTTTGTTTTTTCCTGACATGGGACTTTGGAGCCGAAAAAGGGCGCACGGGCCTGTGGACCCCCAGCCACAAGCCCCGACCAGCGCCGCCCAATAACCAACGGAGTCAGGCAAAGCTGAAGGAAGGAACCACCGAGATCTCCGGGGAGACCCCGACGATAACCTCTTCAGATCCCACAACCACATTTTCGGATTGGTGCTTATTATTAAAGACTATCACACATCTCGTTATGGTTTCCATGTGGAGTATAGAAAGAGACTATTAAAATGGCTGATGGAGGCACATGAGCGGTGAGCAGTGGCGCATAATGCGGGTTTTTAGTGAGCAGTGCTACCTTCTCCGCTCTTTTTGATACTCCGAGTAGGAATACCAGACCGTGTAGGCGCCCGTGAATATTACCGGACCCAGGATGAATAGGGCCATCATGCTGGGTACTACAAGACTGAGAAGTATTATAACAGCCGATATCTTGAACATTTTACCAGCCAGCTTGTTGGTCTTGTCCCAGACGGCGTCGCTGCTCATGGTCCAGGGCGTTCTGACCCCTATGAACCAGTTCTTCTCGGCGTGCGCGCACAATACCCCCACGTAGTAGAAGAGAACGGCGAAGAGCGGCGGAAGCACGAGTGCAAAACTAACCTTTATCCCGATGTTCCATAGTATCATGACAATCTGGACCGCCAGCAGGAACAAAAAGAGCAGGATTATGAAGTTGTCGTAGTACGGCCTGAACTTCTCGATGTTCTTCTTGAGAGGGTCTATGTCTGGTATCTTCACAAACAGGAGGGCGAATAAGGCGAGCAGGGTGGGTATCAGGAACAGCCCCCACTCTTTCGACATATAGCCGTCCGGCTC
>CAZQBY010000011.1:0-19995 GCA_964592405.1 uncultured archaeon
AGGTCACGGTCGTGGACTTCTCCGTCGTGCCGTTGCCAGGGGAGTTAAGGGTCACATTTGGGAAGTTATCTGGAACATAGCTCACGTTCCACCAGGCGTTGGTCGTGTTGGCGTGGTTTGCTGAAGAGTCCTCGCAGGTAGCGTTTATGGTGGAATAGTTGCCATTAGGCATATTAGTGAAGTTCCACGAGATATACGTACCTACAGTGGAGTTGGGGTAGGCCGTGCCGTTGAAGTAGAGGGTACAGTTGACATCCTCGCTAGCCGTTATGTTTATGGTGGTGGAGTTGAAGGCAGTGGTCGAGTTGTGGCCGTTGGCGTAGGTCCAGTTCCACTCTAGCTCCGGGGCTGTTGTATCTCCCTCCCCGATGGTGTAGTTAGACCACGCGCTGACCTTGAAGATGACCGTGGCCGCGTCCAGGGAGGTATAGGCGTGGCAGCTTGGGGTGGTCTGGTCGTTGCAAACCTCGCCGTTTCTCAGGATGACCGGGTTGCTGAAGCCCCACTCGTCGATTTCGTAGAGAGTGATGTTGGCCGTGGAGTTTATCCCGTCCCAGGGCGAGGTGAAGGCGGGGGCGAGGTAGGCGGTGTTGTTGCCGATGATTATGTTGTGCTTGGTGGCGTCACTCTCGCCGAAGGTCAGGTCGCCCTTGGTGGAGAGGTTCTGGCGGAAGCTTGAGCTGGTCCAGTTGATGATTCCATGGCTATTCTGGTAGTGGAAGTAGTTGGTGTATCCGACTCCGCTGGAGTCGTTTATCTCTGTGTTGTAGGCGTTCTGGAAGGTGTTGTTCCAGAAGGTGTTGGTGCCAGAACTGACAATGTAAAGCGAGTAGTTGCCGCCCGTAACGGTGTTGTCCCAGAAGCGGTTGGAATCCGCGCCTGATTCGAGGTAGATGCCCGCCGATTTTGCGTTCGGGGCGGTTGCGTTGATTGTGCATGCAGAAACATTGGTTGAGTCCGCGCCATACAGATAGATTCCATAGCTTCGGAAATAGGATGTGGACGACGCTGAGGTGATGTTCATTGTCTCATTTTGGATGGTGTTGGAGTTCATGGACGTGCCGGAATTATCCAGATAGACTCCATAGGCGAATGAGCTTGCGTTCAAGTCAAAAGTGTTGTCACGGATGGTGTTGGAATCCGACGTGCCCTCATTACTCAGATAGACTCCATTGGTGGATAATGCGTTCAAGTCAAAAGTGTTGTCCCGGATGGTGTTGGAGCTCATGGACGTGCCCCCATTAGTCAGATAGACTCCGTAGGCGGTTGAGCTTGCGTTCAAGTCAAAAGTGTTGTCCCGGATGGTGTTGGAGCTCATGGACGTGCCGGAATTATCCAGATAGACTCCGTAGATCTCTGAGCTTGCGTTCAAGTCAAAAGTGTTGTCCCGGATGGTGTTGTAATCCGACGTGCCGGAATTCCACAAAAAGACTCCATAGGCAATATAGTTTCCAGAGTTTATTGCGAGGGTGTTGTTCGTGATGTTGTTGCTTCCTGCTGTCTTCCCTGAATTGACGTAGACATAGATTGCATAAGAGTATGATGAGCCTCCTGTTGCATTCCACTCGATGGTGTTGTTCTTGATATCCACTGAGTCGGAGTCTGTCATGTGTATGGCATAGGTTGTGTCGCTGTGCTGCGTCTTCAGGTCGTTGTCATCTATGGTTGAAGAGTTGGTGTTGGTGAAGCGTATGCCGTAGTTGCTGTTGTTCCAGAGCGTGTTGTTGGATATCGTTATGTTGACGACTGCCTTCGCGGCTATGCCTATGGTGTTGTTGTTTATGGTTGAGTTGATGACTGTGACGTTGTCCGCTGTTATGTTGACCCCGCAGTAGGGATCATCCACTGTGATGTTCTGTACTGTCACATTGGAGGCGGAAATTTTGACAGCCGAGGAGACAAAGTCCTCTATGTAGCAGTTCTTGATGGTGACATTGCTCGTAGTTGAGTTTATGGCTATCTCCGCCACAGCACCGCCATCTATGTGATGGCTGCTACAGTCAAAGACCACATTGTCCGCTGTGATGTTGAAGCAGGTGTGGTCGGTTGTTATGTCCGAGGATAGTGTATAGGTCCAGCCCGAATGGCTTAGCTCTGTGCATGCTGAAATCTCGCCAACGGCTATTCTTATCCACGCATTTGTGGTATTGGCGTTGTTTCCGCTCTCATCATCGCAGGTTGCGTTGATTGGCGTGTAGTTGCCGTTGGAGAGCCCCTTCCTCCACCAGCATATCTGCGTGCCTGTGGTTGTGTTGACATACCTCGTGCCAGCGAAGATGAGGGTGCAGTTCACTACCTCATTGGAGTCCACGCATATCTTGGTCTTGTTCGTTTGGGTCAGCGTGGAGTTGATGTCTGCCCAGTTCCATGTGAGAATCGGTGGGGTGGTGTCAGGACCTGTATGGGTAATATTATTGCCTTCTGTTCCGGGCTCGACAGTGAGGTTATAGATTGTGACATTGTAGACGCTGCCATCCTGCACATAGGTGAAGCAGGTCTGCGTTACAGGTCCGCTGCACTGGAGTATTTCCTCCACATTGAAGTGGCCATCATGGGAGATGAAGTTGAAGCTGTAAGGTTCAAAACTCATGTTGAACTTGGTTGTATTCAGTGTTATATTGCTGGCAGCCAGACTGTCTATCATCATCGTCAAATCACTGCCGTCATCGAAGGAAGAACTGGAGTTGAAGTAGATGTCAACAGATGAGTCAATCAGGTGGCCTGCCTCATCATAGAGGTAGGTGATGTTGTCGGTTCCGGAGGGACGCTCTTCCTCCAGCACAAAGGTGCCGTTTAAGATGTAAACCTCCTCCATCGGGCCTATTGTAACATTGCCGAAGTCGTCCGTGAAAAGGGTCAGCGTGGAGGTGTTCGCGTTCCAGGCGTGGGTGAAGTTTCTTCTCAGGTGGACAGTGGCGTTGAAGGTATGGTTAGTGAAGACATTATAGAGCTGCATGTAGGAATCCCTGTCAAAGAGCATGAGCTCGCTCTGTTCCACACGGCTGCCGTTTACCAGAGTACCTATCTGGGCGACCGAAAGCAGGTTGGCCACCAGGGTCTGGCCACTGTCCTGATCATACCACAGATCCGTGTAGGCATTATATTCTGAAGACAAGCTGGATGTCCTTGTCCTGTTTATGCGCAGGTCATCTATGTAGAAGGTGTGCGCCCCGTTCCCGAAGTCACTGCCGTCTATTGAGAAGTTGACTGTTTGTATATTGCTCCTTGAAAGACCGCTTATGTCTATCTCCACCAGACTCCAGCCGCTCGAAAGCTGGGAGGAGAAGTCATATTTATCCAGCACCCAAGAGCCGCTGTTCTTTAGGGAGATGTAATAGTTGGGTGCTGTCTCGGTCGTGTAGAACCAGAAGGTAAGGTCAGTAAACTGGTCCCAATCGGCAAAGGCGTTTTCACCAGAACCGCTAACAGGCCGGGATATGTACTTGAGATTATTGTCCGAGCCGCTCTGTGTGAAGGTCCACTGGAGAGACTTCATGTCGCGCTTCTTCTGCGTCTCGCTGAAGCCAACACTCTGCGTGCCGTCGCTTGCTGTCCATGTGACATTATTGTTCTCAAAGTAGTCGATAACACGCACGCTGTCATTGCGGGCATTGCTCCTCAGTATGTGCCAGAGGAGTTGCTTTGAAACATTCAGATAGAGTTCATTGCCTGTATGTTTGTATGCGTTGATAACGGCGGTGAGTGTCCAGGGAATCATATTGTAGTCAGCAAAGACTCCGGAGTCGCCGTTGGTGACAGGTATGCTTGGGCTCTCCCAGTCGTGGCTCATCCTCGAGAGACCTCCGGTCATCCAGTAATACTCATCAGGGAACTTGTCCATGAACACACCGGAGTAGATGACGTGGTCCATAATATCATTCCCCCATTCTTTGTAGGTCTTGTTTCCTGTTATGTCATAGAGCAGATAGAGGGTATTGGCGGTATAAGACTGGGTGTTGAAGGTGACAACCTTTCGCGTATCCTCCAGCATCCATACAGGTCTCTGGAAGACATAGGTATAGTTCTCCGCTACGCTCGTGGCCCTGTTGAGGTAGGACTGATTGTTTGTGAACATATATGCCTGCAGCATGGTGTTTATACCCAGCATCTGTGCATCCCAGTTGTCAGAGTCTACATAGTTCTTGTCTGAGCCATCTGTCTGGATAAGCCACTTCCATCGGTATTTTGTCTCGTTCCACAATCCCCCCATGCTACCGGGGGTTGTTTTTTTGTAGAGGCCCTCTATATTCCTCATTATTATCCGCCTTGCGCTTGCGTTGTGCGTGTACATATATTCAGCTATGAACCCTGCCAGCTGGTGCGGCTGGCTCCACATATAAGCTGTAACATCCTTATACCAATTTTCATCTATATTGTCATCACCTGCCTGACCGGCTACCATCACACCCGGCCGCGTAGCGTCCTTGAAATAGCCATATCTCCAGTCACTGGCGCTGTAATCCTTTTCATTGTACCGGAGGGTCTTGTTGAGGTAGGCATTGTGTCCCTTGGCCTTGTTGAGATAGTAGGTGTCGCCGGTCTTGTAGAACATTGCCATGAGGGACTTGGAGACAAAGACGTTGTTCCAGTCGCTTGTGTCATTTGGCGGATCATCGTTATCATCTTCGCCTGTGTAGTAAGCGGTCTCTGCATAGCCGTCACTGTGGAAGCATGTGTCCAGAACACTCTGGTCCGTAAAGGCATCCCTGACCTCCTCATAGTGGAAGTTGCTGTAAGATATGCCATTGGAGGCAAGATAATTGCTGTAGTATGTGGATACATTGGTGTCCTCCACCACAAAGTCCAGTGATATTGTGCTCTTAGCACTCGGCGCAAGGGATGTGCTCCTGTTGAGGACATACAATGTCTGGACGAAGAGTGCTTCTTCGTCGGCCCATGGGGGATTTGGCTCCATGTTGCGATATATCTGTATTGTCCCGCCACCATAGTTGTTCGGGCCGTAGTTCTTGGCATATCCGATGTAGCTGTCGCTGTAGGCCACCGGTTTTATGCGCCTGACATAGTTCGGACCATAGGGATTGTTGTTGCGGTTAACATCACTGAAGAAGGAGGATATGATTCTCCGGCCGGGGAAGATTATATATCTGAGTATATCATCGGCAGAGGCCAGCTTGTTGGTTATGGTGTCCACTATGTGTATAGTAGCATTGGTGTAGAGAGTGAAGTTGGTCTGGGTTCCGATGGTAATGCCGTCCGCCCACGTGGAGCTGAAGGTCCTTTGGGGTGTGGAGAGGTTGAGGACACATCCATCATGTATTATCTGGTGCTGCTGATACAGGTTGAGAGCCACACCTCTGGGCTTTCCCCCCTGGCCCCACAACTGCTGATAGTTGTCCGACCCATAGGGCGTTGCTATCATGGTCACACCAAACAGGTAGTTGGGTGGATCAGCATTGTCGTTCAGGAGCCTCTGTTGCTGATAGTAGGGTGTATTCTCCAAGAGAACCTCGTCCCTATAGGTAAAGGTGTCTATTGAATAACCGTTCTCACTTGATATTTTCACATCCTGATATCTGAAGGTGAGGTTGGCATAGTCATTGTAGATGGAGATTGTATCATTCACGGAATCCGTGCCACTGTTATCGCGGTCAACCCAGACTATGGTGCTTGGGAACTCAAAGTGGTTCCATTCGGTGGTATTATGATTTCCTGCAAGATCCGTAGCGTTTATGGTTATATTATACTTTCCATAATCCATTCCGGAGAAATCAACAGTAGCGTTCCAGTAGCCGTTGTATATTGTGCCTGACCCCAACGACATGGATGTCCAGGAGGAAGCCCAGGTCGCGTTGGAGATGCGGTATTTTACCGTGGAAATGCCGGAGGTATCGGAAACAGACACGTTTACCGTCATCTGTATGCACTGGAAGCTGTTGTTCCTTGGGGAGATTATGGTTATCTGTGGGTTGTCTGTGTCAACTAGGTTGATTTTCACCCAGGCGTTGGTGGTTGTATTGGAGTTATCAGAGATGTCCTCGCAGGTTACGTTAATGCTCGAGTAGTTGCCGTTGGATTTTCCTGTTATGTTGTAGCAGACAACCTCCGCTACCGTCTCGTTGACATAGTCAGTGCCGTTGAAATGAAAGGTGCAGTTTATCCTCTCCTTCGGCTGGGATGAGTTGACACATATCTTCGTCCATGTAGTCCCTATGGTCGTGTTTATCTGAGACCATTTCCAGTTTATGTTGGGCGGAGTCTTGTCATCCTCGCTCACGTTCCACCAGGCGTTGGTGGTGTTGGACTCTATTGAAACCTCTGTGTGGCAGGTGGCATTTATGGGATAGTAGTAAGCATCTGGCATATTTGTGAGGTTCCAGCAGATATTCTTGCCGGATGTGGAGTTTGGATAGGAGTGGATGACACCTGATATATTTACATGAAGAGTGCAGTTCACTGTCTTGGAGGCATTGACACAGACAGTTGTGGAGTTGTGTCCTGTGGTGTCGTTGACGTCAGTCCAGTTCCAGTCAAGGGCAGCGGGGGTGGTATCCATAACCGTCAGCGTGGAGGTGTTCTCGCCGTATATGTTGTAGGTGCTGTTGACCTTGATTGTGTAATCACCTGCGGTTGAGGGAGCAGTAAAGGTGTAGTTGTACTTTCCGTCGAAATCCGTACGGAGGTAGTATTGTTCCGAGCCTATGCTCACATCGGAAGGTGTTGAGTAGGTGTGTGTGTTGTTGGTCCACAGAGTTACATTGTCGAAGAGACACTCGGCCCATGCACAGACAAGGGCAGCTGCGCCATCTGCAAGATCAGCACTGTTGTATGTCTGCCTAGTCTGCTGGCTGTAATCTATGAACATCCGAGAGACGGTGTCATTGTTCACTGTCTTTAGACGATACCACCGGTTCAGGCTGAAGCTGTAGCCTCCCTCAAACAGTGTCTGATAACCGCTGCTGTCCTCTTTTCCGAAGGACCGGTAATCATCATTTATCATCAACATGGAGAGGAACTTGTAACTGCTGCCGTCAAAGCGTGTGTAGAACTCTGTTTTTGCATTGTATGCACTGCCGCCCCAGTCCCTCATCATAGTATCTCCCTCAAAGACATAATCCCTGAGGGATAATGTACTGGATTTGTATTTGCCCACATCCCAGCCGCCTGTGTTGCTACAGTTGTAGACCTTGTTGCCATGGTAGTCGCTTATCTTCCAAGTACCCCAGCCGCTGTCCCATGGATCGCTGCCCACTTCATAGTTCTCAAAGTCGTCCCATACATAGGCCACCGGATCGTATCCCGGGTCTGTTGCATCCGGGTTGCCATAATAGACCCAGAAGGTCTTTTCCTGGTCAGCTGTCAGGTTCACCCGGAAGGCTATCTTGCACCAGTGGGCACCCTGCTGGGCAGAAGAGCTGTTGTCCACTGTCTGGACACGGGTCGGGATACCGTTCTCGTCAATGACACGTATCTCCTTGGTGCAGTTCTCGTCAGCCGTGAGAAGGGTCAGGTTTGAGAGATTTACAACTATGGGCTCATTCCTTCTTTCGATGCTGGTGCTCTCAGAGATGGTGAGGTTCCTTCTGTATCTCCAGTGGAGGTCCCACCAATCCGGGGAGGAGACGTTTTCATCTACAAAAGTTGTAATGAGCGCATTATCAAGATATATGCCGATGGTGTTGTTCGGGGCATAGGACCCCTTGTAGCTGACATTTCCATAAACTGTAACGCTACTTCCTGTTGCCACCGGATTCGGGTTGAGAGTTACAGGTATCTGGAGTTTGTAGCGCCAGCTCACATTCCACCAGGCGTTTGTGGTGTTGGCCTCATTGGAGTATATGCTCTGGTCGTCGCAGGTTACATTGAGCGTATAGTTGGCATTTTTCATATTCGTGAAGTTCCAGCAGATGTTTGTTCCTACAGTGCTATTGGGATAGGCCTTGACCGTTCCGGAGATGTTTATGTGCAGGGTGCAGTTCACCAGCTCGGAGGCATTGACACATACTCTGGTAGTATTGAATTCGGTAGTCGCATTGTGGCCGTTGGCATATGTCCAGTTCCAGTCCAATGCAGGGGGGGTGAGGTCTGGCTGATAACTCACATTCCACCAGGCATTGGTGGTGTTGGACTTAAGACCCACTGTATTGTTGCATGTTGCGTTTATGGTGGAGTAGTTGCCGTCCTTCATGTTTGTGAAGTTCCAGCAGATGTTTGTTCCCGTGGTGGTATTGCGGTAGGCCGTACCGTTAAAGTGAAGGGTGCAGTTTACGAGGTCATCAGAGGACAGGCAGATGGTTGTGGAGTTGGTGGATGTGGTTGCATTCTTGCCGATCCAGTCTGTCCATGACAGCACAGGCGGGGTGGTATCCGGTTTCCACCACGCAAGAGTAGTATTGGCAGTGTTAAACTGCTGACGCACACACCATGCGTAGTAGGTGTGGTTGGAACTGGGCAGGTTGGTCTGGTTCCAGGTCGGTGAGGTGGTAAATGTTCCATTTGCCCATTCCCTGTTGTCGCTGTATCGGCGCAATGTGCAATAAGCAGCGTTGGTGGAGGTTAGCCCTATGGTTGTGGAGTTGTAGCTGGTCGTGGAGTTTTTGCCCGCCCAGGAAGTCCAGGTCAGATGCATGGTATAATTTCTGCTCACATTCCACCAGGCGTTGGTGGTGTTCGCATGATTCCCGCCGGACTCGCAGGTCGCGTTGATGCTTGAGTAGTTGCCGTTGCCCATGTTAGTAAAGTTCCAGCAGATGTTCGTCCCTGTGGTCGTGTTGACATAGCTGGTTCCATTGAAGTGGAGGGTACAGTTGACCGCCTTAGAGGCGTTCACGCAGATGGTCGTGGAGTTGAAGCTCGTGGTAGCGTTGTGTCCGTTGGCATGGGTCCAGTTCCAGTCAATGTCGACGGAGGACAGATAGCTTACCCTCATTTCCGCGTATTCGACTCTCATGTCCTCCGAGGCCCTATTAGAGAACACGAGCCAGGTTATCCGGCCGCTCCCGTCTATGTAAGTCGAGAAGCCCGATGACAGTGTGCGGTTCACCCACGTGTCCGTGTCCGGCGGGACGCTTGTGGTCCCTCCCAGCTGGGTCCAGGAAGCGTCCAGCCACCAGTCCGCCCCGGCCTTTAGGACCCAGATAGAGTAATCGGTGGCGGAGGAGCCGTCCGTGTTTCCGTAATGGCTGAAGTTTATCTGCTGGATGCTGTCCACGGGCGACTCCGATAGGTCTATAGTGAAATCGTACCAGACGGTCATCTCGTCGCCGGGGCCTCCGTCGTCCGTCTGCCATTCGCTGCCCAACAGCTCGGTTATGGCCGTGTAGTCCGCTGAGGTCGCCTCGGTGTAATCGTTCCTGTTATTCCGGTTACCGCCGAACGGGAACACGTCCACCTCGGCCTCGTGGGCCCAACAGTCGGTGCCTATGTTGCAGGTGGCGAAGTTGTATGTGGTTGTGGCGGGGTCGATTATCTGGTCGAACTCGACGGGGGCACCGAGAACTTTCAAATCGAAGGTGTCACTGCTCCCGGTCAGGTTGGTCAAGTAGACCTTGTGCTCAGCCTCCGAGGAGATGCCCGCGAACGTGGCTATCTTCGTCCCGTTAGTCGTGTAGACCTCCACGGAAGCGAGAGAGCTGCTCCTCGCGTAGATGGTGATGTCCTTTGTGCTGTCCAGCTGCTGCCTGAAGGTGGCCCTGACGTAGTGGCCCTCAGGTATCTCCGGGCTCCACACGCCGTCGCGGTTGGCGGTCTCCGGGTAAACGTCCTCTATGAACTGCTTGTCCTCGTCCAAATGGAGCGCCTGCGCTATCTGGATGACCTCGCCGAAGCCTGGGTCCTCCGGGGTCATCCGGAAGGTGTACTCCTTACCCGGCTTCAGGCCCCTCTGGAAGAGCTCCCACTTGCCCAGACACTTCTGGGCTGCGAAATCCCAGTCCCTGCACTTGTAGAGGGCCGTCCCAGTCGCGGTCAGCGTGACATTGGCATAGTCAAACTCCATCTGCGTCGGGTCGATAGCGTAGACCTTGACGAAATCCCTCCCCGGGATTTTCTCCGGCTGGATTTCATCCAGGCCAAGGTCGAGCCCTGCTGAGAGGTTGAGGTTCGTGAAGGTTATGCTAGCGACAGGCGCTTGCTCAAGGGTGAGCTGCACTGAATTGTCCTTCAAAATGGCCACGGTCGCGTTGAGTTTCTGACCTCCACTCGTGGCGATGTTGAGCGCCTTCTCGATGTCCTTCGCCTTAATGGGTGGCCCGGCCACAATGAAGCGCGCGGACAGGTTAAGTGGCTCGCATTCTATGTAGTACTTGCCGCGCTCGGTCGGCGAGTACAACAGGGAGAACGGACCAGTCTGGGCCGGGAGGGGGTAGATAGTGTCGTCCGAGGGCGTCGTTATGGCGATGGTGCAGGACTCGTTCTCCGGCAGCCCCACGGTTATGTTGACCCTGTCGCCGAGCTTGTAGCTGTGCCTGTCTGTCGTCAGGTTGAAGGGCTGGAATTTCTTGCCGCGGGGCATCTTGTCCTGTGGGTGCTCCCTGGCAGTTACGTTCACGACACTCATGTTGGATGGAAGTATCACAAAGCTCGTGGCCAAGACTCTAGTGCTCTCTTCGTATGCCAGGAGAGTCTGAACAGAATAGGCTCCGAGCTCGTCTGATGAGAATGCATATGTCGTATCGCCGTTGGCGACACCAATGGGATGTGATTTGCCATCCGGATAGATTATGGAAGTGGCAGATTTGACAGTTGGATCCGCCTTTATTCTTATGAGCACACTGTTGCCCGGAAGTATAACCTCATCATCCAGTGTGAGTGTGACATCGAGGAGTTCCTGTGGAATATTGGCAGATTGGTTGATAGGGGGTTGCTGTGTTTCGTTGGATGGAATTGTCTGGTTGATGGGTAGCTGTTCTGTTTCGTTTGCCGGCTGTCCGGTTTCGTTGGATGGAATTGTCTGGTTGGCAGGGGGTTGTCCGGTTTCGTTGGATGGAATTGTCTGGTTGGGTAATTGGGTCTGGTTTTCTATACCCACCCTCTGAGAGGTTTGATTTTGGGGCAGGATAGAGAATGTTGTCATAAGAACCATAGACATGTTGGAAACGGAGAGATTTGAAGATGCTACATAATCTCCGGGAAGATTTGTTGCATAGCTGTAGTTGAAGCCGCCAAGATTATTGATTATGGGCGTAAATGTGTCGTTCGGCTCTTTTACAGTGAGTGATGTAATGGCTTCGGGCGGGGCATTAAGTGTTATAATAACGGATTCATTGGTGGTGTATATCTCCTTGTCGGTTGTCAGGTTGCTGGCTTGGAACAAAATGGTCAAAGGGTCTGTCTGTGTAAGGTTTGCGGCATAGGCTAATACTAAAGCCATGACGATTATGCACGCTCCGGCGATAATATAGCCCTTTTTCACTATTGCCCCCATTAAGTCTACCTAAAGCTACCTACATCTAGCCTGAGCTAGCTTATCTACTTTCATGCTACGCTACCACCCAATAAGGGGTCCACCATCCCCAAAAGGTTGGAAATATAATGGAGTGGTTAATAAAAACATTTAGCTGAAATCTAATAGCCAGACAATCCTGATCGTCTCCGCCTGCCCCCCCTGCGCCTTCTGACGTTTATTATGCGTATGGCAAAGAGCGCTACGATTATGACTATCAGGAGGATGATTACCCATGTGTAGTCGGCCCCAGCCGGAGGTGCTTCCTCCTCCTCTTCCGGAGCCTCGGAAACCACCCTCTGGTTGACATTGAGTATGGTGCTTTTCTCCTCCGTTATCTTGCCGGAGTAGTAGACAATACCGATTATCTCATATTTGCCAACCTCCTGTGGCTTGTAGAATGCAGTCAGGTTCACGGTCTCACCTACCTCAACCCTCATCTCCTCGCTTTCTACAACATCCTTGAGAGCACCGTCAAGGAGTATCTGGAACTTGGCCTTGGCCATTGTCACCATTTCGCCTATGTTGCTGAATATGGCATCTATGCGGGATGTGTCGCCGACCTGTGTCCAGACGCTGGATCTGACCGAGTTTAGAACCCCCTTTACCCTCAGGGCCCCGCGCTCCAGATAATCAAATGTCATGATCTCCTGCCCAATCTGCCGGCCGTCCTGATACATGGTTATTCTCGCCCAGTATTGGCCGAGTTTTAGATCATCTGTCGGGATTGTTATGAGGATTTCTTCTCTGGCTGTTGGCAGGATTTCTGTCTCAGAGTAATCCACGGATTTGACGACTTTCTGCTTCATCTGGTCGAGTATTTCAACCTTTATCTCCGGTCTTATTCTGACGTTGCCTGTGTTGATTGCCGTTAGCTTGACTTCTATCGGATTGCCCTCCTCTATGTCCTTAACCTCAATATTCTGGTATGTCCACCGCTTTATCTCGCGGTCGGTTATTATGGCTGTTGTCTTTATGGCAGCTGCAGCGCCAATGCCAATAGCTGTGCCCTCCTCAGCGTAAACCTCTTTGGGCTTTAGGGCTACATATATCAAACCCTTATATTCTCCATTGGAAACATCATCCGGTGGGCGTATGAATGCCCTGATCTTGGTTAGTGTCCTGCCCTCAACCTCAAAGGTGTTTGTATCAAAGGACACCCAGTCCCAGTCCTCACCGTCCTCCCATTTTGCATAAACCCTTCCCACAAGGGTCTGCCTTCCGGAGCTGCTGATTGTGATTTGCTGCTCCGCATATCCACCACGCAGGAGATTTTTGAATGTGATTGTTCCGGGGCTCACACCAACGCTGATTGCACCGCAGTTTGGCAGGAGGATAGATAACCCTATAAGGAAAATCAACAGACATATTATCTTTGATTTCATTTTTTGGTTACCAGAATTCCATCAGAAACTCATATAATATAAAATCCGGATAATTAAGGAAAATATTATATAAAAATGTATAAAAATGGAAAGGAAAAGAATAAAAAAGAAAAGGGGGATTAACAGATCACCCCTTGACTGCCGTATAGGTTGCCCAGCCGGTACATGTGCCGGACACACCAGACGGTACTTTCAAGGTCAGATAGGTCTCTGTGTTGTTTGGCCCTCCACCGAGCCCGGTCGCATCCTCGGAAAAGTCAAAGTTCGTCGCAAAGCCACCACATGTGCTCGCCGGGTTGAAATCCATCTTGCAGCAGTCAAGCCATTCCTGCTCGGTGTCGCACTTGCCTGAGCCGGCACCGCCCGTATCTGCAGAATTGTTGTATGCTATCTGCTGGGGGGTTATGTTCAGAGAACCAGGCCCTGTGCAGGTCATGTTTGTTGCGTTTATCTGAAGATCAAACCGCACATTGCCCGTGTTGTTGACCTCTACTGTTTCCTCGCTTATCTGACCGACCTGCATTGTTCCCCAGTTTACTGAATCAGTGATGTTCATGGCAAGCAGATCGTTTACGGTCACGTTCGTAAAGTTATAGTCCTTGTTGCCACTTGCATCCCTAGCTATAATCCATGCGGTGAAGTTGCCCTCATCACTTGTTGCCTCTGCATACCACCAGACCGTAAATGAGCACTCAACATCAAGGGTGTTGCCGTTCTCGTTTGAGTAGGTGCACGAAACGTTGTGGTAACACGACGAATTGTCCTTGCCTACCAAACCGTCGCTCTTACATGTCTGGAGGGTCTCCGTCAGGTTGAGCATCAGAGAGGCATTTACATCGCCCTGCTGAGAGATATCCTGATAGCCGTTTGGATCATATATTTCCGCTGAACACACAAGTATGGTAGAGTCGAACAGACCACTTGCATTCAGGGTTAGCGGATTTGGGTTACAGGTTACTGTATGCACCTGCGGCGGGTTGTTTGTTATGGATACCTGCAGCGGGATTGTCTCCTTATAGGCAGACAATGCCAGCTGCGAGCCTAATATTATGCTAAATAATAATAGGCTCATACCTATTATCAGTCTTTTGGTCATCTTTACACCTGTTTTTGTATTTTATTATTTGTATAATGGGTTTATTTTTATGGGTTTTTAAATTTGTGCTAAATATATAGGAGCTTCTATAAAAAGCTTTTCATTTGGCTAGGTCCTGTTCCTCCTGCGAAGGTCTCCATATTTGTCCTCCGGGCTGTAACGGGGCGGAGCCGAACTGAGGGTTTTTTCCTGACACTTTGGACAGAGCCCGCTGAGTGTATATGTCCCACATGCGGGACATTTCCTGATGAGGGTTTTCATCCTGGATATCATGAGGCCCTTTTCTTCTCCCTGCTGAACGCAAATTCCATGCCGTTGGAACTGGCATATTGCTCAACAGCCTCACAGCAGTGCTTCATGGCCTTCTCGGCAAGCTTGTAGTCATCAGCTGTTATGTCTATGTGGTAAGTAGGTGGAGTGATGTAGCTTATTCGGCCCTTGATGCCCTCCGGAAGTGCAGTTTCGGCCCTGAGAAGGGCTTCTTTTATCAGCCGGACTCCCTCTCCGCTCTCGGATGAGAGTGTGATTACCCCCTTTATGCTGACCAGTGTCGGCCTGATACTCTCCCTGATGATCTTCACAAGATCCTCCCTCAGTTTGGCATCCTTTATATAGCCATCAAGATTCTCCCTGCCGTTTGCCACTTGGGCAAAGGCTTCATACAGGGAACCATAGTCCTCTGTCAGACGAGCGGCAAAAAGGCGATATGCCTGCTCCAGATTAATCCTGTTTTTCTCTGCGAAGTGCTCCAAGAGTTTCCTCGCCCGTATCTCCTGTTTGTATTCCTTCAGCTTGGTCCTGCGCTCATGGTCGCTGACCCTCTTGAGACTCAGATCAATATGGCCCCTATCGTGTTTTACCCCCAGAACCTTGAGCACAGCCTTCTGACCCTCCCGGAGGTAGCTCCTCGGATTCTTGACCCACTTCCGGGAAAACTCGGCTATGCTGACTATGCCCTGCTTGTTCCCATACTCCTCCAACCTCACGAACGCGCCATAGCCAACTACCCTCTCTACATTGGCTATAACAAGCTCACCTTTTTCGGGATATTCATCCATTGGTGTCTCCTTTAGAAGGATCTTATGACCTTTGCCTTCAGCTTTACCTTGCCACCTGTCGGTTCGGCCAGCTCGGCATCGCATACCAGACATCCAACCCGGGTGCTGGCATGGTCAAATATTACCTGGGTGTTGCTGCAGTTCCTGCACTCAACCTTTAGGAACCTGCTCTTCGGATGCTCTATGAGTTCGTCCATTTTGATATGTGATTTTGTTTTGATTTTTGATATTTGTTTGTTTGAGGTTATATTGTTTGAGGTTAGTGTTATATTAATTGTAATTACTCAGCAATTACTCAGCAGGGTATACCCCGCAGGCTAGTAGACTGCAGGGATTTCTATGTTAAGTGCATGATCCACCAGATCCAGAAACTGCCGGACCTGTATCCTGCTGTCCTGTGGTTTGAATTCGGAGAAGTTGTTTGTGCATTTTGGACAGGCAGCCGTTATAACGCACTTCCTAGGTGCCTGTGCCAGTCGCATCTCAGCTCCCCTCTGCCTCAGAACACGTATTGGTGAGTAGTCGCCACAGCAGTCGGTGTTTGACCTGTTGTTCTTGAACTCCCTGATTGTATATCCAAGGATCTCAAGGACTCTGCGCGGTTCATCCATCAGATGATGAAAGCGCGCTAGATAGCATGGGTCATGATAGAAGACCTCACCAGAGCCTATGAAATTGCCATCCACGGACCTGAGCTTCTCGTATATGACCTGGCTTATGTGCTTTGCCTTTATGTTGTAAAATTCGCGAAAGATGTGATAACAGCGCGCGCAGCCCACTATAACAAGGTTATAGTCCTTCAAAAACGTATTGTTCTCCTCAACCAATGCCTCTATGCGGCCTTCATCCACACCAAAAAATTCACAGCCACAGCTGAATTCCCTGACGTCCACATCCACGCCGAGCTTGTTGAGCACCTTCACACCGAGGTATCCCTCATCGCTTCCGCAGTCATGACATCCCATATGGAGGATTGCCCTGCCCCTGAGCATGGAAACAAGTGAAGAGAGCATCGTTATCAGCCGGGTAATTGAAAAAACGGTCAGTAAAACACAATTAACACAATTACTCCAGCAGGACGGCATTTACCACACCATCCTGACTTGGCCGGGATGTAATTCTGGCCCTGCCAAGCTCTGTCTCTATCTCGCCGCCCAGTGCAAGGACACTCTCTCTTTTGAAATCCTTGTCCGCGGCGTTGTCTCCAACAGACCTGATGGCGACCTTCTGTGTTTTTCCCCTGACCGAGACATTGGCAAATCTGGCTTTCACAGCCACGGTCTTTGTCCTCCCGCCGGTCACACGCAGATTTTTTCTCTCCTCCCTATCCGAAAGCCTGGTTTTTATCGGATCTGACCCAAGCTCGTTCTTTTTCTTCTTCCTCTTTTGGAGTTTGACCTTCCTTCCCTGATATTTTGCCATGTTAGAAATCACCGGCAGCCCGGCTTTGTAAAAGTGATTTTTGAGTTTGGATATTCTGCATGGGGCAATAATATCCGGCAGAATCTCCCCATCTTAGAGCGTTTATTTTGAAATTTTAGATATAAATACCTTCCCCCCACCGCCCAGCTCCTGCTGCGGGGTATGACAGGTCTGTGGTCTACATACCCAAAGACGGGAGTTATTTCTCAGATGGCCTCCTGTTTTTGTCCAGTTCCCTATCCCCCAGTAACCTCTGAAGCAGGTCCAGGCACAGCTTCAGCAATTCCTGCTCAGTTCCCCTGAACCTGCCATTGACACTTATGGCAGCCGCATGCCCACCACCCGAACCCTGTACAGCCCTGTTAAGTTCATGCACATACTCCCTGGCCAGGTTCAGCTTGGTCTTCTTTATGAAGGTATTGCTGGCACGCACGCTGACGCGCGCCTCGCCTTTTTCAACAGAACAGACAAATGCTATATCCGCACCTATCTTTACCAAAGCGCGTGCCGCAGATGCCTCAAATGAGCTGACATGGGAGAGCGCCACTATCCACTCGCCTATCCTCTCCAGCTGAAGACGTGAAGCCGACTTCAGATGGGCTATCTTGCGTGATGGTTCGGTTGGTATGTTGATGAATCTCAACACATCCGGATAGTCCATTCCGGACATGTCAAGCAGTTCAGCAACTATACGGAACGTCTCAGAGCGCGCAAACTGTAGATGGGCAGTGTCTGTGACAATACCTGTTATAAGGGCTAAGCAGACGTTCTGGGTAAATTCAAAACCTTCTTCCTTCAGCAGGGCATAAACGATTTCGGAGGCAGATGTTACATTCTCGTCAAAGATGCCCTTGTGGGCCTTCTTCTTGAGCTCCTCTTCGGGTATGTGATGATCTATTATAAATATTCTGCCGGGAAAGCTCCTGATGTCTATTGGAGCAAGCTGGGAAAACGCACAGGAATCAACGACCACAATGGTGTCAACCCCGTCCAGAGAAGGATTTATCTCTATCTTGTAGTCAAGCTTTTTTATCAGATTGCGTGCAAGGGCGTTAACCCCCCCGGCACCTGCCATAACTGGTTCCAACCCCTTCGAGCGGAGGTATTCATATATAGCTATGCTTGAGCCCACCGCATCCGGATCCGCATTAAGATGTGACAAAATCAGGATTTTTCCATCAGCTTTTGCCACATCCTGAAGCAGGGTCATCAAGCACCCTGAAGGCCCTTCAATCCGGTCTGCAGCTCCTTCTGCAGCTCTTGGGCCTTCAGAGCTATCTTCTGCTCCTGCTTCTCTAAGAGTGAGAGTCGATTGCCTGAGCTCTCTATGACATCCTGCAGTTCCTTCTTTAGCGTGGCCTTGTCGGTCTTGACAAGTATGGGTCCGATGTGCTTGTAAACATCGCCCTTTGCCTTCGTCAATTCCTTCTGTGCAGCCTCCGCCTCGCCCTTATTCAATGCCAGCTGTTGCTTTTGCACAGCTATCAACTGCAGCTGTTGCTGCATTGTCTGAAACTGGGCTACCTTGTTCTTCAGGTCATCAGAAATTTTTTGCATCGGAAATCAGTATTTATTTTTCTGCTATATTTTTGGTCTTGGACTTTAAAAGCGGTTGTGGTTTTTTTAGGGTTTATCAGCCTAGGTGAGACAGAGTTGGCCTAGCCGCTCAGGAAGAGCTTTATTTTTATTCAGCCCGCCGTTTATTAACACAACATGTACGTGCTCATAGTATCTATAGTATGCGCCCTGATGCTCGGCGGCGTGTATCTGGCAGTCTACGAGAACTGGATGGAGGGAGTTGTGGTGACCTTCCTCCTGTTTGTGGTGATAGATACCAGCCTGAGGTCTGTTATGAACAGACCTTCGTGGGTAATTCGGTTTATAAAGCGCAGAAAATAGATGTATGTGCTGGCCACACCCCTTAATCTCCGCCACTTATTTCTTCGGGTTGAAGATAATCGTGTGCACCTTTGTCATCTCATCAACCGAAAACTTGATGCCCTCCCGGTCCATGCCTGAATCCTTGTCGCCGCCGAACGGAAAATTGCCCAGTCCGTGTGCCGGGGCTGCATTGATATTGACAGTCCCGTCCTCCAGCCGTATGCCTGCATCCAGTGCCTTGTTCACATCCTGTGTGAAGACGCAGGCATCCAAGCCGTATTCCGACTGGTTGGCGATGCTTATGGCCTCCTCATAATCCCTGACCCTTATGACCGCAGCCACCGGACCAAATGTTTCCTCCCAGGCAATACGCATCTTTGGGGTCACATAGTCCAGAACAGTGGGTTCATAATAGCATCCTCCTGCCTTCTTCCCACCCAGCAGGACCTTTGCTCCCTTCCTCTTGGCATCCTTCACGAGGGAGTTCACCCGCTCAACTGCATGCTTGTTTATCAGCGGGCCTATCTGGACTGATTCATCCCGTGGATTGCCCATTTTCCACTTCCTAGCCTCAGCCGTCAGCTTTTTCACAAAGCGGTTTGCCACACCCTTCTCCACAAGTATGCGGCTTACAGCATCACATCTCTGGCCTGAAAACTTGAACGCTCCGGTTATACACTGCCGGGCTGCCAGATCCAGATCTGCATCGGCAAGGACCAGTGCAGGAGCCTTGCCGCCCAGTTCCAGATGGAGCTTTTGGAAGGTTGCTATCCTTGCTATCCGCTCACCCACAGCCGAACTGCCGGTGAAGGATATCATATTGACCCGCTTGTCACCAGCCAGAAAATCGCCTATCTCGCCCCCACTGCCGGTTATGACATTAAACACACCATCCGGTATGCCTGCCTCCTGTATGAGGCGCGCAAGATAAATAACAGCCAGCGGGTCATCACTGGCAGGCTTGCATACAACGCTGTTGCCCGCAGCCAGTGCAGGTGCTATCTTTGCCGAGGCAATGAAAAGCGGATAGTTGAACGGACTTATGGCCAGGACCACACCCAGTGGCTGGCGTATGACCATACCTATCTTCTCCTTGTGCCACGGAACAGTATCCCCTAGCAGGGATTCGCCCCTTATCTGCTTGGCCTCCTCGGCCGCATACTTGAATCTCTCTGCAGTGGCTTCAACCTCACCGCTGGCCACCTTCTTGGGCTTTCCCGCATCCTCTATAATCAGATCAACGAAGAGATCAAAATAGTCATATATAAGCTCGCCTACCCTGCTGAGAATCTTGGCCCTGTCAACGGCCGGCATCCCACCGATTTTTTTGCGAGATTCATGAGCAGTCCTGAGGGCCCTGTTCGCATCCTTTAGGGTTGCACGCTGCACCTCAGCGATGACTGCGCCATCTATGGGGCTGTAAACTTCCTGAACACCCTTATTGGAAGACCTAACCCACCTTCCGCCTATGAACATCCTGTAAGTGCCGTCCCGACAGATATTATCAAACAGATCCATTTTCAGCTACCCTCCTTGGCTTTGTTTTCCACGGCTTCATTCAGCTCCCTCACCAGTTCATCAACATCTATGCCGTGGGAGAGAGCCCCCTGTTCAATTGTTTCAAAGGCTGCAACATGGCAGCCAATACAGTGTAGCCCAAAACGCACGAAGACCTCGAAGGTCTCCGGATAGCGACTGGCCACGTCTCCTATGGCCATGTGCTTGGTTATCTTTCGGGGTTTGGTTATCTTC
>CAZQBY010000011.1:20095-38096 GCA_964592405.1 uncultured archaeon
CGGGGTTTGGTTATCTTCTGGGTCATTCTTCTATTAGTTATAAAATAGGTCAAATAAAAAGAGGATTTTAAGGATTTATAAAGATTCACTGAGACGCCGGAGTGGGCCCGAAGCGATGGAGTGATCCGGAGTGACTTTTTATTTTGTGAAAAGAAAATTAGCCTTGTTCCAAAATGAGATCTGATATTCTCAAAAGGGGGATTGAGACTGCACCACACCGCTCCCTGCTGCGCGCAGATGGTCTGAATGATGAAGACTTTGAAAAGCCCTTTATTGGCATAGCAAACAGCTTTAATGATATAGTTCCGGGTCATATACATCTCAACAAGCTGACGCAGGAGGTCAAACGCGGAATACGCGATGCAGGAGGTGTTCCGTTTGAATGGGGCGTCCCAGGGGTTTGCGATGGCATCGCAATGTTTGTTGAAATGCGGTTATCGCTCCCTTCACGCGACCATATAGCAGACAACATTGAGATAATGGTTCTGTCCCACAGCTTCGACGGCTGGGTTGGTGTTACAAACTGCGACAAGATAACGCCCGGAATGCTGATGGCAGCAGGTAGATTGGATATACCCGCTATCCTTGTTACGGGTGGGCCGATGAAGGCAGGGAATATCAATGGCAAAAAAGCAGATGTCATATCGGTCTTTGAAGAGGTGGGAAAAATCAAGGCAGGCAAGGCCGATGAAGAGGAGATGAAGCAGGTTGAGTGTTATTCCTGTCCCGGAGCCGGCAGCTGCGCTGGACTGTTCACTGCCAACTCTATGGCCTGCATGACTGAGACGCTGGGCATGTCGCTGACGGGGTGTGCCACCACGCTGGCGGTGAATCCAAAGAAGCTGAAGCAGGCCTATGAAACAGGAAGGCGCGCAGTAGAGCTGGCAAAGAAGAACATCACGCCGCGGAAGATAATGACGGAGAACGCCTTTCACAACGCGGTCATGGTGGACATGGCCATAGGAGGCAGCACCAACACCGCGCTGCACCTGCCAGCTATCGCGAAGGAGTGCGGCATAGAGCTTCCTTTAGAGGCCTTTGATGATATTGCGCGCAAGACGCCGAACATCTGCCACATCAGACCGGCAGGGCCGTATGTCATGGAGGATCTGGACAAAGCAGGTGGGATACCCGGCGTTTTGAACCGGTTGAAAGACAGGCTCAAGAGCTCACCCACAGTCAATGGAAAGGATATCCTCGAAATTGCAGAGGAGTCTGAAGTCCTTGATGAAGAGATAATCCGGCCGCTGGACAGACCATTCTTTAGAGAAGGTGGCATAGCTGTTTTGAAGGGTAATCTGGCGGAGGCCTCAGTCATAAAACAGACGGCAGTTGAGCCAGAGGCCATGGTTCTGGAAGGCCCTGCACGCGTTTTTGAAAGCGAACAGGACCTCATGGATGCAATATCCAAGGGAAAAATCAAGGAGGGCGACATTGTTGTAATACGGTATATGGGTCCGGCCGGAGCGCCGGGCATGCCCGAGATGCTCACGCCCACGTCGGCGATAAGCGGGGCAGGATTCAAGAAGGTCGCGCTGCTGACCGATGGACGATTCTCGGGCGGCACCCGGGGACCGTGTGTTGGACATATTGAGCCGGAGGCCTTTGTTGGCGGGCCACTGGCTGCGGTCAGGGATGGGGACATCATAGAGGTGAACATACCCAAGCGGAGGCTGAACGTCAGGCTCACCAGCGATGAGATAAAAAAGAGATTGAAGAAGGCGAAGCCGCCCGAAAGGAAGATGAGTCCTGTGCTTAGGATGTATCGAGAGAATATACTGCATATGCGTTGAGGTGCTAAGTCAGGCATAAGTCCGGCATATTAGCTATAAGGGAGTGAAGATGACAGGACACACCCAAAGACTGGTGATTCCTATGCAAAGTTTATCTGCCTCATCTGCATCGACTGTAAGTCAAGTATTGGCACCTGACACGGCGTGGGGATGTGGCCCTGCTGCTGCTGATAATCTGTCTGGGCCTGCCATGTTCCCGAATTTATGATCCTGATGCCCCTGTAGTTGGCATAGCCGTTCTTATGGACATGACCACAGTGAAAGACATCCGGTACAAAATCTATGACCATGTAATCCTTCTCCTCGGGAGCTATCTGCTCCTTTGTCCCGTATATGGGGGAGAGGTGTCGCTTCTTTAGATATTCCACCTGTGCCCGCTCCGGCTTGTCATAGGAAAGATGTGGCAGCGCAGATATGAGGGCATCCATGGATGTACCATGATACATCAGAACATCGACACCATGAACCCTGACATGAGCAGGATTGCCAACCAAGTGGAAGTTTGGCAGCTCTTCTAATGGTTCAAGAAAATGTGCCAGTGAGGGCTGGGGCTCAGCCCTCCTTACTGCATCGTGATTGCCTGCTGCCACTATAACCTCTATATAGCTTGGTATTTCCTCCATCAGCCTTGAGAGATAGTTGTACTGCTTGTAGATATCAGGTATCGCCAGCTCGCTCTCCTGGCCGGGATATATTCCTATACCATCCACCAAATCGCCCGCAATGAAGAGATATTTTATCGATTCGGCCACCTCCCTGCGGTTGCCGTTACCCCTGAGATTCAGCCAGTCCAAGAAGCGCCGGAATTCCCGCTCCTTGAACAGAAGGGAACCCACATGTATGTCTGATGTGAAGGCTATTGATACAGGGTCCTCACACTCCGCCGGCTGCTTTGTCATCGGAATATCCGGCTCTATGATTTCCTTGGCTAGGAACAGATCGCCCTTGGGAACCCCCACCACACCTATGACCTCATCCTCGACAAGAATCGTTCTCCTCTTGGCAGCGTCACTGCTGTCAACCACAAGCACAGTTCCGGTCGGGTCCTCTATCTCAATGAGCTGGTTGTTGTTCTTGGACCGGCGCAGTTGCCTTACCATTCCGATAACCTTGACCTCCTGATTCTGGTATTTTGAGAGGTTTTCAATATCCACCGCATCCTTGAGATTGACACGGTTCATGAGGATATTTCTCAGCCGCTTGTAACGATCGCGGAACAAGTCAATGAAGTTCTTTACTGTCCCCTCTGAAATCGAATTTCCGGTAATGTCCTTAGCCCTGTCTATTTCAATTCTGGCCTCAATAGTGGAGGCAAGTGCCGGCCTGCCCTTCTTTACGACAAATGAGAACTCTTCTCTTCCCTCCTCCGGAAAGAACTCCTCCACAAACTCTTTTGTCACCAAGAAGACATTCTTCTCCCGTGCCCTTTCAATAATCTTATGCGGGTCTATCCTCCGCTCTCTTATAACATCTACTGCCAGCCCGCTAAGCAGTATCCCCGAGCCGAGAAATACATCAGTTATTCTCCTCTGGCCGCTGTCCCTTTCATCACTCTCACCATTGCCTCCCATGTCCCTGTCCTTCTGCTTATTATCTGCATTGTCAGCTCCATTACTGGCCCTCTTACTCTTATCTGACCCCTTGGGTGACTCTTCAACAACAGACTGCCCTTCTTTCACTCCTCCAAGCTGGACCCTGACCTCCGGCTCGGTCTTGATCTCCCATCCGTATTTTAGCAGAGAATCAGAACTCACAGGGTTTTTACATCTCAAATCATTTAAATATTTTTTATCAAATATTATTTTGAGTTTATTAAACAGTATCTCATTGACAGATGGCTCTGAATATCATTCCGCTTCTGGCACTGGTAGTGGGGCTGTATCTTATTTTTCAGACTGACAAACAGAGTGATGGGGGGGCAAAGGCTCTTTACGCCTTCGCAGGGGTGGTAGCCGTCCTGTGGTCTCTTTTTACCGTTCTTGGGGCTTATACCATACGCCTTAGCGCCATGCCACTGGCATTTGGGTTGTTTGCCCTTGCAACCATCTACACAAAGGGCGCAACACGGGCAGTTTCAGGGGCAGTGGCACTCCTGCTGTTCCTGGTTATCATCCTCTAAGGGTTTGGTTGAGGCCGGGATTGGGGCTGAGTTTGAAGCAGGTTGGAGCTGAGTTGGCGCCGAAACAGTATTTTTATAGAAGTAACCACTAATTAGTGGTAACAAAAATAGGGAGTTTGTGGGATGATTACACCGGCTTTTGCCAGCATGGTGCTGGGTTTTGCTCTGATGCTGGTATCTGCCACATCCAAGGATGAAAAGTGGCAGGTAGCCTATGGTGTGCTCGGCCTGATATTCATATTCTGGAGCTTCGGCTGGTTTGGGCTAGGCAGGGTTGTCAGGAGCCTCGTGCCAGCGCTCACGCTGCTCTTTGGGTTCACTAGCCTTTATACCAAAGGAAGCACACAGCTGCTGTCCATAATCATCACGATCATATTATTCTACCAGATATTCTATGTTTAAGAACCGGATATTCTAAGTCTAAGAAGATGGATTTGACGTTGGCCATTATCGGACTCTTCATCCTTGCGGCAGTAGTCAAGAACAAGGACTTTGAGAAGGAGGAGTTCAAAGAGAAGCGCAACTTCCTGACCATAAGCACCCTGTTTTTGATTCTCGGTGGCATAGGCTTTTTGTTTCCACCAAGCACGCACATATTCCCAAACCAGAGTCTTCTGGTATTTTTCCTTGCAGGTTGTGCTGCAATGACAATCGGCTCGGAAGGGCCCGGAATGCTCCTCACAAGGATAGCATGGGTTACCCTCCTGACATTTGTAATCATGGGGTCATTCATGTAGGTTTTTAAAGCCCGATGTGCAGAATAGTAGGCATATGGCTAATCTTGTTGTCATCGGAGGGGTGGCTCTGGACTATCTTTCTAGGGTCAAGGACCTGAAAGCCCGATGCACACAGATACTGGAATACAGCGAAAACATAGGTGGAATGGCATTTAACACGGCCATTACGACGGCAAGGCTGGGTGTCAGAACATGGCTTGTATCTTCTGTCGGCAGGGACCTTCCAGAAATGAAAACCGTGGAGAATCTGGTTTATGCTCTGCATATGAGCAACCAGCCGACAACCCGCAGCTTTCTTTTCTTTGATGATACTGACGAGAAGATTTATTTTTACAGAGGGGCCTATCATGACATAGATGTGGTAAGGGCCAGCAGGTTGATAAGCAAGGCTGACTGGGTGCACTTCGCCGGTGTAGCGCCGTGCTTCTCCGAGCTTATCAAGACAGCAGATCATGAAGACAAGATAGTCAGTTGTAATCCCGGCTATGATCTGTTTCACTATGATCCAAAGGACAGGGTAGTCAGCGATCTGGTCGAAAAGAGCGATTTCCTTATACTCAGCTCCAGTGAGGTCAGCCATCTCAACCGGCCGGTGGATGCAATGGTGAACGGAGCAATAATAGTGACCATGGGGAAGAGCGGATCCATGGTGGTGACAAAGAAGGGCAGAACGCAGATAGCAGCTTATACAGTGGATGTAAGCTCACCGTTTGGTGCAGGAGACACCTACACGGGGACATTTATAGCAAGCATGCTGAGAGAGGATGATCTGATAAAGGCGGCCAAAATGGCAAGTGCTGCTGGTTCTTTTGCGGTTGAGGAACAAACCACGACGCCCAAACTAGACTGGAAAAGGATAGAAAAAAGGGCCAAGAAATTATAGACGAAGTTATAGATTTTAGAGCTCCTTCAGTAACTCCTGAGCCCTGTGCATACGTATGTTTTTCTCTTCTATCATTTTCTTCGCAACAGCCTCAATCTGCTCGCCCTTGGCACCTGCCATAACAGCTATATTGCGCGCATGAAGGGACATATGCCCCTTCTGGATACCCTCAGTTGCCAGTGCCCTCAGGGCTGCAAAGTTCTGTGCCAGACCAACCGCTGCAAAGACTTCACCCATCTCTTTGGCACTTTTGACGCCAAGTATCTTCTGGCATACCTTGAAGGCCGGGTGCACCTTGGTTGCACCACCCACAGTCCCAACAGCCATGGGAATCTCTATTTCGCCTACAAGATCTCCCTCTTTGTTCTTGTAATATCTGGTAAGTGGTTTGTAGTGCTCCATGGCTGCATATGTATGTGCTCCTGCCTCAATGGCCCTGTGGTCCTGACCGGTCGCTATGGCCACCGCCACTATACCGTTCATTATCCCCTTGTTGTGGGTAGCACAACGGTATATATCATTCAGTGCGAACAGATACGCCTTTATAACATCATCAACTGCGTCTTTCCCTCCTATTGCCTCCTTGGCAAAGACTGCCCTAGCCTTGGCCATGCGATGAACAGCCAGATTGGATATAATCCTGAGCAGAGCCCTCCCGCCGCTCAGTTCTTCCAATACGGGCGCTATTGCCTCAGCCATGGTATTTACTGCATTAGCACCCATAGCGTCCCTCACATCAACCAGCAAGTGGATTCTGAGCATCGGACCCTGCTCTGTGTCAATGATCTTGACTTTCAGGTCTCTAGGCCCTCCACCAAACTTGACCAAAACCGGATCCTGCTCCTTTGCCAAGTCCAAAATACGGTCCTTGTTTTGGATTATGCGCTCTTTTGCATCATTTGCATTTTGGATATCAACAAGTTGTACCTGTCCTATCATAATCGGATCAGTGCTTTCAGTGTAGAAGCCTCCCTTCACGCGTGCCATCTTGGCGGCATTTGACGCAGCTGCAACAACAGAGGATTCTTCAATTGCCATTGGTATAAGATAATCCCTTCCATTTATCTTGAAATTTGTGGCGATTCCCAAGGGTAGCCCCATAACACCAATGACATTCTCTATTATAATGTTCAGGGTATCCATATCCAAACTCCCCGTATCAGAGAGCAAACGGGCTTCTTCATCCGTTAATCCGGCAAAATTCTTCACAATACTGAGCCGCTCTTCCGGACTCAGTTTATAGAACCCCGGTATTGATGATTTTTTCATTTTGTTTCTTTTTTATTTTGACTTTGAAAATTGCTGGAAAACAGCGGAGCCTATTTTCACCTCCCTGAGGGACGAGTTCAAGGCTGCGCGCAGAGCGCCCGGATCCCTGGCACCTATGTTAAGGATGAGGTCATTGCCTTCAACCGAAATCCCCACAGAGCTACGGCTTCCGGGTTTTTTGTCTACGGACATCGCCCTCCGGATTATCTTGGCCTCCTCCGGACTAGCCAGGGACACCCTTACACAGGCTTCCATCCTACTCGGCGGGTAGCTCCTTGACCCGGTTACTCCCACGCTTTATAAGGATTCGTCCACTACAGTAGGGGCAGACCGTCCTTGCGATGTTTTCCACCACCTTTCCACATTTCTGACAGATATATTCGCCCATTTTGAGTATGACCAGTGGTTGAGTATAGCCGGTATAATCCTTATGTATTCGCAGTGTATGCGCCACCAGTGAACTTGCCACAGTTCGGACACTCATATATCCCGGCAGCTATTCTCTTCACCCTCTTGCCACACTCTGGACATTCTTGTCTGGAACGCTGTTTCTTCTCTATCCCTATAACACGCGCGCGGATTTTTCTGCCATATCGTGGGCCAAATTTCCCGCCATATTTCTTTTCGGTCATTTTATCAGCTTCTTGACATCCTTGTATTTGGCCATGGCTTTATCAACCATGATGGATATCTCATCCGGTTTGAAGGCACCTGTCTCTCCCTTCTGCATCGCATGTAGCCTTTTGCCGGTGGTGCCAACGGTAAACCTCGCATCCATGGCAAACTCCTCATCGAGGATCGGATCCAGAACAATCCCACTGCCTATCTTCGCGAATGTGAAGGAAATCGGCACATTGCTTATTGGCAGATCCATGGATTTTTCCTCCCTTATTACGGTCCCGTCCTCATACTTTGGAACCCATGCCGTTTTCAGGGCTGCTACAGCTGCCAGGTTTGATGCATCAAGCAGATTGCCGTCATGGTTGAGAATGTGCAGGTCTATAGAGACTATCCACACAGTCTCGCCCGGCTCAATAACTAGCTTCTCCAGATCTATCATGTGTGATTCCCGTATAGCCCGGTCAACAACCCTGGCCAGTTCTATGGCATCCTCACCCGGTCTTCCAGTCTCAAAGGTTGGATCAGCTATTGGGACGAGTTCGGCTGCAGTCATCATAACACCTGACTCCAGCTGGTCCGGATATGGCTCGCCCGTCAGCAGTTTTATTCCACAGAGGACATCTGTGTTGCCGAGCTTCACATGAGCACTTCCCTCTGCCTTGACGTCTATCACATTGGTTTCTATGGATATCTCACGAATGTCATCAAAGCCCCTTCCATCTATGCGCCTGTTATCCTCAATCAGGCGCCCTACAAAATGCCTCTTTAGTTCTCTGTCTATGTTCATCTTGAGCTACCCTTGTATTTATTTTTCAAGGCCTCTTTTTGCATTTCATATATCTTCTTACAGCCCTCTATGGCATATTTTTTGGCTGTTTCGAACTCCTCCTTTGTAAAGTCACCATCCAGCTGCAGGAGGACTATCTCATCCTTTGTGGGCACATAACCCATGGGCAGATCCCCCTGTCCAAAGTTGTCTTCTTCCTGCATCAGATCCAAGACTATCGTATCATCCACCTTGCCAGCGGCACATGCTGGCACCAAGTCTCTCATTGGTATGCCTGCATCCGCAAGGGCCACAGATCCTGCCGTCAGGGCAGCGCATCTAGTTCCCGCATCCGCCTGAAGTATTTCCATAAACAGATCTATGGCGCTGGTCGGAAAGTAGTTCAAAAACACAACCCTCTCAAGAGCCTCTCTTATGACCTTGCTTATCTCTATGCTCCTGCGGTCCGGCCCGGGACGCTTGCGATCACTTACCGAAAATGGTGCCATATTATATCTGCACCTCAGTATGGCCTGCGTATTGTCCTGCAGATGTTTTGGATGCAACTCCCTAGGCCCATAGACGGCGGCCAGCACCTTGTTGTTGCCCCACTCCAGATAACATGAACCATCCGCCCTGTTTAAGGTTCCTGCTTCTATCTTTATTGGCCTTAGTTCATCAACCTTCCTTCCATCTAGTCTTTTCCCCTTAACGATAAGGGGAGTCTCTCTTTTTCCTCCCATCTTCAAACCTTCTTTATTTTCCTCATTTCTTCATCCAGAAACTCCGATATTCTATCCGTGAGGCCCTTTGTATGGGACTCCCTCTCGATTTTTAGTATTGCGTCCACGACCAGCTGCATATTCTTCTCCGGACCATCCAGCCATATTATGCCGTTTTGTCCTACAGTTATCCTGCAGCCGGACTTCTCACGCAGTAGAGTAAGCATGGATTTTTTGCTTCCGATTATGCGCGGTATCTTCTTCGCACTTACCAGGATTATCCTCCCCTTCTGAAGCTTGCGGGGGCCCTCAGCATAACTCTGCTTGATTTCATTGACCTTGGTTATCTTGACGGAGAGTATATCACCTTCTTTATAGAGGCGCCGGAGATCGAAAATCTCATCATTCCTCCGCCTGTCATGGTTAAGATAGGTATCATAAGGGGCGTTTATGTTTATTGTCCAGCCGTTGCGTGTGACGTCTGTTACTATGCCGATTACCATATCCCCCTCTTTTGGCATATATTTTCCGGCCAGTGGTATGACAGAGACCACTCCGTTCTTGTAATCCTTTAGACCGAATATACTTGCCCGGACAACGCCATCATCTAAACTCCTGTAAGTAAAACTGCCCTTCTTGATATTGCTTCCCAGCTTCTCTCCCGGGACAACTATCTCGCTACGTAACGTCAGATTATTCATCTTTCAGCACCCTAGTCTCCATATTACCGTGTGTGAAGGAGTTCAGTTCATTGTATAATTCATCCTGCAAGCCTGCGGGTATCTCCAGGACGGCAATGAGTGAGCCGTCCTTCTGCCATTCTTCCTTGCTGACCGTATAATGATGGAGATGGGAATATGCCTTTGGTGCATACTCAGGCGGTATCTTTATCGCAAGCCTGAGTTTTTCAAATCTTATTGGTATAATGGGCCTTATGGCTTTTATTGCATCCTCCAGCTGTTCCTCAAATCTGCGGTGTATGTCAGGATTGAAATGAGCCTGCTCAAGTGCGTTTTTTATACGCTCCGGCGGATGAGGTCTCCCTGTCTGGGGGTCCACAGCATCACGACATATTGTCTGGACAATTTTCTGCATTCTTTGTTCAAGCATCTTCTTTCTCTGTTCAGTTGTCAGCTGTATCTCGCCTTCTTGGAGTATCCTTGCAGCAGCCCCAAAGATGTCCACAGTTCCAAATGTTTTTTTTATCGACTCTTCACTTGCCTTTTCTCCTTTTCTCGCATCCTTGAATATCTCGTCTATCTCCAGAATTTCCCGTATGTCGGCCGTTCCACCTGAACGAAATTCCTCAGCCCCTCTAGGATCCACGAGTATTTCAAAATGCTCACTGCCTTTGGAATAACGGGCTATAACACTGTTATCAAGGGTCATTCTAAGTCATAAGAATAAACTACTCATCTCTTCTTTACTATGGCTTCTATCTGACTGGTGGTAAGTGTCTTGAACCTGCGGTCAGATTCCTCAACCAGAGCAACATTTATATTCTTGAGATTAAACTTGCTGCTTGTTATATGCTTCAGGGCAGCCACTGCCAGCCTTATCGCCTCATTTTTTGTCATGTTGGGTTTATAGTTCTTCTCAAAGAATTTCTCCACCTCCTTCTTACCCGAACCAATAGCTGTTGCAAGATACTGTGCATAAGCACCACTTGGGTCTGTTTCATAGAGCTGTGGTCCATTCGAGTTTACACCAGCTATGAGCAGGGCACAACCGTAAGGCCTGACCCCCCCATACTGGGTATATAACTGGGATGTGTTAGATATACGCCTTGTAAGCTCTGATACTGATATCTCCTCATCATAGGCTATCCTGTTTCTCTGTGCCTCCAGCCTAGCATCCTCCACCATCCTGCGTGCATCTGCTATGAGACCTGACGAAGCTGCACCTATATGTTCATCTATCTGGTATATCTTCTCAATCGATTCAGGTATGGTTAGGGAATATTCAATAGACTTGTCAACCTCCAGCAGCACGCCGCCCTTATAGACTATGCCGATGGCAGTTGTCCCCCTCTTCACAGCCTCGCGCGCATACTCGACCTGGAATATGCGACCATCTGGACTGAAAACAGTAATTGCCCTGTCGTATGCCAATTGACCTCCGGGATACATCTTCTTACCTCCTGGACACAATGTAAGATCCTATGAAACGTGAAAACGTGAGATTGATCTGTAAGAAACAGCGTATAGTTTGAAACATTGGGTATAAAAACGGGATTTTGGGGGGTTGGTCTGCTGTTAGGACAACCACTTTTTGCGCGCCTTTTTCAGTATTCCGCTTACACCAATAACGTGGAGTGCCACCGGCTTCCTGCCTGCTTCTTGCACCAGTGCCAGCACCATCCGCGCTTCCTCTGTTGATGTATGATTAACCTTGATTATCCCCCTTTTCTTTTTCTCATCCCATTCCACCACCCGCAATCCGGACCTGCTGACGCCAAGCTCACCCAGAAAGTCCAGCGCAGCCTTCCAGATCGCCCTGCCGATATCCTCACTGCAGATATCAGACTGGGAAAGCGCTTCATAGACCAGATACCGGTTCCGCTCCCGTTTTGATGAAGGCAGGGGGTTTAGTGTTGTAGTCATTGTTGTTTTTCCCTATCCTTTCTTATGTTTTGAAATGTAATTAATTAATATGGGTGTAAACCTCCGTGAGCTTATAACCGGGCACGAGATAAGCTGGGCAGATCTGAGAGGCCGGAAGATAGCCATAGATGCCATGAACACGCTTTATCAGTTTTTGTCAAGCATCCGCCAGCCAGATGGAACGCCCCTGATGGATGAAAACGGCCGGATAACCTCCCATATGAGCGGCCTCTTTTACCGGACAGTGAGGATATGTGAGAATGGTATCAAACCATGTTATGTTTTTGACGGAAAGCCGCCCGAGCTGAAGGGCCGGGAGCTGGAAGAGCGTAAGGAGAGAAAGCAGAGGGCAGAGGAAAAGTGGCTGGAGGCCAAGGAGCGTGGAGACCTGGAGGAGGCCCGCAAACAGGCATCCAGAACCTCTCGCTTCACGGAGGAAATGCTTCAGGACTCAAAATTGCTGGTTGAAGCCATGGGCATCCCACTGGTACAGGCACCCGGTGAAGGTGAGGTGCAGTGTGCATATATGTGCTCAAAGGGTGATGTCTATGCCACCGGATCACAAGATTATGATGCATTGCTGGCAGGCTCTCCACTGCTTATAAGAAACATGACAATGCAGGAGAAATACAGCCTTGAACAGATCGGGCTGGATGAAAACCTGAAGAATCTGGGCCTGACCAGAGAGCAGCTTGTGGACATAGCCATTCTGGTCGGTACGGATTTCAATCCGGGGGGTGTTAGGGGAATCGGACCAAAAAAAGGTTATCAGATAGTCAGGGAAGGCAGGATGGTGGAATACAGGGATGCACTGGGCAAGAAATATGAGATGATACGCAAGCTCTTCCTGGAGCCGGAGACAACAGACAACTATAAACTGGCATGGAGGCGGCCCGATGCAGACTCAATACGCAAAATCCTCGTGGATGAGCACAGCTTCTCGGAGATGCGCGTCGAGCGGGGCATAAAGCGGCTGGATGAGGCATATGCGAAGAACATCAGCCAAGCCAGTTTGAGTCAGTGGTTCTGAATGATGGGCAGGAAAGCAAAAGCCGGAAAATGGAGAGGCAGGTCGAAAAGACCATTCCATATACTCTGTTTCTGTGTAGGGGGCAGTGGTATGTCGGGGGGCATGGCCAGAACCATTGTAAAGTCCCTGACAGGGGCAGAACCCTATTTTCACAATCAAGACAAAGACTGGGAATACAACACAAAACACGGGCGGCTCAGGATATCAGTCAGGGGCATAAGGCCAGGGAAGTTCATGAGACACAGAACCCTAAATGAGGGTGAGATGAGACGGGCTGATGTAGTAGTGCCATACACAATGGATTTGGAGCACTGGAAAAAAACAGGGTTGTCCAAGATTCCTAATTTTCATGACATTATGAAGGAACTGCAAGCTCAGGACAAACTCCTCAGACCATGGGATCCGGAAATGGGAATGCCGGAAGATGCCAAGAGGGAGATTCTCAGAAGGATGAGGGAGCACTATGGGAAGCCTTGACTACTCGGGACTTCTTTGACAGAGGATGGGCTAAAGGTCAGGCTGAATCATTCCAAGGAAAAGCTCGTGGACTCGGGGGTCATCTGTTAGCTCCGGATGAAATGCAGCAGCCAGGATTTTGTCCTGTTTGACAGCGACAATCTTGTTGTTATATCTAGCAAGTACCTCAACGCCTCTGCCAACAGATTCAATGGCAGGCGCGCGAATGAATACAGCATGAAACCTGCCTATTCCACTTATGTCCAGATCTGCTGAAAAGCTCTCCCTCTGGCGGCCGAAGGCATTGCGGATTACCACAACATCGAGCCTGCCCAAGAACTCCTGCCTAGTTTTCTTGGAATCTACATCAGAGCCTGACTTTGCAAGGAGTATCAAACCGGCACAGGTGCCGAAGACGGGTTTGTCATAGCTCTTCAAGCTATTCCAGAGTCCCGTCTTTCTGAGAAGCCTCCACATTGTCGTGGACTCGCCCCCGGTTATTATTAGGCCATCGGTCTTCTGAAGGTCCTCCATATCCCTGACCATGATTGTCCTTCCCTGCATGCTAAGATTATCCATGGCCCTAAGTGTAGAAGCTATATGCTCCTCGAGGTTCCCCTGCATGCCAAGGATTCCTACTATCATCGGGATTTTACAGGGAGGAGTAGAAAGGGTCAGACGCCCCGGTGCTGGAGCTTGTCCTTGTCCTCCATAGTTCTAATATCTAGGCCGGGCATCGCATCTCCCAGACCTGTAGATATCCTGAGAAGTTCAGCAGGTTTGTCATAGTGCAGGACCGCCTCGACTATGGCCTTTGCCATTTTGGCAGGATTTTTTGATTTGAATATCCCGCTGCCCACAAATACCCCATCGGCCCCCATCTGCATCATAAGAGCAGCATCTGCAGGGGTTGCTATGCCGCCGGCTGCAAAATTGACAACAGTGAGCCTGCCCAACTCAGCTGTCTTTTTGACCAGTTCCAAGGAGACCCTGTATTCATCTGCAGTCCTCTTGAGGGCTGCTTCATCATTATTGAGGAGCATCGCCTTCAGCTGGGCTATGCCATCATTTATCTTATGCATATGCCTGACTGCCTCAACAACATTCCCGGTTCCGGCCTCGCCCTTGGTCCTTATCATGGCCGCACCCTCGTTGATCCTGCGAAGCGCCTCGCCCAAATCGCGCGCGCCGCAGACGAACGGGATGGTAAACTTCTTCTTGTCTATGTGGCGCTCCTCATCCGCAGGAGTCAACACCTCGCTTTCATCAATCATATCAACGCCTATGGCCTGCAGTATCTGTGCCTCGGCAGTGTGGCCTATCCTGACCTTGGCCATAACAGGGATGGAAACTGCCCTCATTATTTCCCTTACCTTAAGGGGGTCAGCCATCCGCGCCACACCGCCCTGGGCCCTGATGTCTGCGGGTACTCTCTCCAGCGCCATGACAGCTACCGCTCCGGCTTTCTCGGCTATCTTTGCCTGCTCGGCTGTGGTGACATCCATAATCACCCCATGCTTGACCATCTTTGCAAAGCCCTGCTTTATCTGGTCTGTGCCTCTCTTCTCCATCTTAGAAGTGGGTATATTTTCTAGTCTATACTATAAAACTTAACTGTGGAGAGATTAGCGAGAGAAATAATAGAAGAGATACTCGCAGGAGGGATAAAAGACAGGAAGGGACTTATGAGAAGGAAGGCGCAACTGGCAGAGAGATATGGACTCAGGAAAGTGCCCCGCAACTCAGACATCCTGGCCTATGCGGCAGAGGATGAGTATGATGCAGTCCTGTGGCTGCTGCAGAAGAAGCCAACCCGGACGCTTTCCGGGGTGGCAATAATAGCCGCTATGACAAAGCCACATGAATGCCCTCACGGAAAATGCATCTATTGCCCCGGTGGGGTAGAAATAGAAGTCCCCCAGTCCTACACCGGGAAGGAGCCAGCCGCAAGACGCGCAATAATACACAATTATAACCCATATGAGCAGGTCCATGCACGCCTGAAGCAGCTGGATAGTATCGGACACCCTATAGACAAGTGTGAACTGATCCTCATGGGCGGGACACTTCCCTCACAGCCCTATGAGTATCAGGAGTATTTTGTAAAAGGTTGTTTGGCTGCAATGAATGACTATCCAAAACGAAGACCAAAAACCATAGAAAAAGGACTAAAGGATATCCAGAAGATAAACGAGTCAGCACGAGTTAGGTGTATTGGTATGACGTTTGAAACACGTCCGGATTATGCATTCGAGTCGCAAGTTGATGTCATGCTCAAACTGGGTGGAACAAAGGTTGAACTTGGAGTGCAGACCCTGAGAGATGAGGTTTACAAAAAAGTCCGCCGGGGGCACACCGTAGCAGATGTAGTGCGAGCCACCCGGATATGCCGGGATGCCCTGCTGAAAGTCGGATACCAGATGATGCCCGGTCTCTTCGCTGATGAAAAGGAGGACCTGAAGATGTTCAGACGACTCTTCTCCGACGAGCGGTTCAGGCCCGATCTGCTGAAGTTCTATCCATGCCTAGTCCTCAGGGGAACCAAACTCTATGAACTGTGGAAGAAGGGCAAATACCGCCCCTACACAACCGAACAGGCAGTCAGGCTAATAGCCAAGATAAAAAGGGACCTGCCGCCGTGGGTCAGGGTCATCCGCATACAAAGGGATATTCCGGTAGACCTTGTTGTGGATGGGGTGAAGAAATCCAACCTGCGTGAGCTGGTCCAGAGAGAGATGCACATGCATGGATGGAAATGCAACTGCATAAGATGCAGGGAAATCGGGCTCAGGATGTCAAGGGAAGATATCAAACCTGATGTGGATGCAATAGAACTAAAGCGCATGGATTACCGGGCCGGTGGTGGCAGGGAAACCTTCCTCTCATTTGAAGAGACAACAAATAATCTCCTTATAGGTTTCCTCCGGCTCCGTAAGCCCAGCTCAAATGTGCACAGAGCGGAACTAAGGGAGGCAGCAGGCATACGTGAGCTGCATGTCTATGGTCCGATGGTTGAAATCGGTGAGAGGGCCAAGGAGAAATGGCAACACCGCGGATATGGTAAGGAGCTTTTGAAGGAGGCAGAGCGCATCGCCTCAGAGGAGTGGGGCCTGAACACAATCAGGGTCATAAGTGGGATAGGGGCACGCGATTACTACCGGAAGTTTGGCTACAGGAGGGTAGGGCCTTATATGGGCAGGAGTCTTTAAACTATTTGCTGAGCTGCCTCAGATCCCAAAGAGCTATCATAATCAGCAACACGCCAATCATCCAGTGATCAAACCACTGGTCCAGCCAGCCTAGATTTATGGTTTTGTAATTGAAGCGTATCCAGTGGAGTGCCAAACGGTCAACAATCAGAAAGATGCCCAAGAGCATCAGGAGATAATCAGTCGTGCGATAAAATTGTTTCATGTCCATTTCAGTCTCTTGTCTCATGAATGCCCTGCCTGTCCATCAGTCCCTTCATCAATCTGTCAATTTTTGTGTAGAGCTCCTCTGTTGTCCCGGAATTATCTATTATATGGTCGGCCATCTTTTTCACCTGTGCCAGTTCCTTTTCTGTGGAGGCACGGTCACGCTTTTTGAACTCTTCCAGGCTGATGGATATCTCGCCCTTCTCTGCGCGCCTCTTTGCACGCTGATATCTCACTTCCAGCGGTGCGTGCATAAATAACAGAAGGCTGTGTGGGAAGGTCCGTAGCATCTCTACCTCATTGACATAACGGATACCGTCTATCAGGCGCACCTCTTTCCTGCCCCTGAGTATCTTGGCCTTCATGGCATTGACTAGGATATCCCTGCCAAGTTCCTCCCTAAGCACCTCCCCCAGCTGTTGTAGATTTGGACGCGTGACTGGAAGTCCAAGATGCTCCAGGATATTTCCCAATATGTCCGAATAGACAAACTGTTCCGCCCCATATCTCTTTCTGAGATAGTCAGCAACTGTCCCCTTGCCGCTCCCTATTCTCCCGGCCAGTCCAATCACGAGCATTGTTACCTTCCTGTTTTATTTTTTCTTGTCCAAGCAATAAAATAGCGCGATGACAGAGATTGTGCCTTATATAGACAAGGAATTTGTCGACAAGATAGAAGGCAGAGACTCGGACAAGAAGAGGAAAGATTACATAAGCTGGGACGAGTATTTTATGGGTGTTGCCCTGCTCTCCGCCCAGCGCAGCAAGGACCCGAGTACGCAGGTGGGCGCCTGCATAGTCGATGAAAACAACAAGATAGTGGGCATAGGCTACAACGGATTCCCCCGCGGATGCAGCGATGATGAACTGCCATGGGCAAGGAATGCAACACATATCAACAATACAAAATATCCGTATGTTGTCCATGCCGAGGTCAATGCAATACTCAACTCAACGAAGGACCTCAACGGTGCGCGCATATACGTGGCACTTTTTCCCTGCAATGAATGCGCCAAGATGATAATACAATCGGGCATAAAAGAGATAGTCTACCTGAGTGACAAATATGCAGAAACAGATTCTGTCAGGGCGGCCAAGAGGATGATAGAAATGGCAGGGATAAAATACAGGAGACTAAAGACCCGCCTGAAGCAGCTCAACATAGAATTTAGGGTCTGATAGATGCGTTTTTAGTCTTTTAAGCCTAAATTAAGTATGGCAAAGGAAAAAGCGGCAGAAGCCTCGGCAGGTGATTGGAAGCATGATATCGCCTACAGGCTGGTTGAACTATATATCAAGGAACTGACCGAAAGGAGAGACCGCAAGATTCTGGATATTGAGGGCCTAGTGGAGTCATATCTCTATGTGCTTGGCCGCTTGAAGGCCAGTGAGCACGAAATGGACAGTATTGTCAAAGCCATCAAGAAGGAACTGAAAAAAGAACCCGAACCTCCAGAGGTCAGTGGCCTGAAGGATGCTATCGGCGAGAAGAAACTGAGCGCTGGTCTGCTAAAGGCCCTGGAAGGTATGTAACACATAAGCACTTAAATCCGCCTGATTACAAAGAGCGCTCCCCTCATTTGTTA
>CAZQBY010000012.1:0-32508 GCA_964592405.1 uncultured archaeon
TGCGACGACGGCTTGGACAACGACTGCGACGGATATGTGGATCTGGATGATTTGGATTGCCGTTCCTGCGAGACGGATGATGATTGTGATGATGGTCTGTTCTGTAACGGAGTAGAAACCTGCAACTTGGAGACCTTCACCTGCACTGCTGGAATCCCGCCAGACTGTGATGACAATGAGTCATGTACTATCGACACCTGTGAGGAGAGTGAAGGTCCTGTTTGTCTCCACACGCCAATAGACGAGGACAATGACACTTATGACATCTGCGAGGGCGAGGAGCAGGACTGCGATGACAGTGACTCCTCGATAAATCCTGGGGCTGCTGAGGTATGCGACGACGGCTTGGACAACGACTGCGACGGCCTCGTGGACTGCGACGACTCGGACTGCGACGGCTCCGACGCCTGCACTCATACCGAATGCAACTACGGTAATTTCACCTGCAACCCTGTTTCCGGGCCAGGAGAAGATGAGTGCGAGTCCGACGAGGACTGCTGGACCATTATAGAAGTTGTGAAGGAGGCCAATGTCACCAACGCCACCCATGGTCAGCCGATAAGCTGGACGATAACAGTCGTGAACCTGGGCATAATCGACGTGCATGTCCTGCTAAGTGACAGCAATGGCCGGAATTTCACTATTGAGATATTGCCTTATGGAGAGGAGAATTCTTGGTCTGTCAGTTACACTACAAATGCCTCCTGCGACGATATAAACAACACGGTAAATGCGACTGCCATGAGCGAGGCTGGTAACTACTCTACCAGTGCGTTTGCTTTTGTTCAGATCATTACCTGTGGCGATGGAATCTGTAACTGTGATGAAACCTGCAGCTCATGTCCTACTGACTGCGGTCCCTGTTCCAATGGCGGAGGCGGAGGCGGACGCAGACGCAGGGGCGGCGGAGGTGGAGGCGGTGTTGGAATCTTTACCGGTGGCATAGAACTCCCACCGCCCGAGGAGCCAGAACTTCCAGAGGCGGAGCTGCAAGTCGAACCGGAACCACAGCCGGAACCACAGCCAGAGCCAGAAGAAACCATTGGAGAGCCGGAGCCGGCGACTGTGGAGCAGCCACCAGAGACTCCAACCGGAGGTGCAGTCACAACTGCAGAGCCCAGTTTCTGGCCATGGCTTGCTGCGATAGCAGCTATAGCAGGCCTGTTTCTCATATTCCTGTTCTTGCGCAGGAAGACAAACTACATAGTCACACGTGAGTTTATCGATACTCTTGCAGAAGAAGACCGGATGGCGGAGTTCAGGGAATTCGCAGAGGACAATAATGTGTATATGCTTGGCGAGGTTCCAGAAGACCTTGAAGATCTGATCAAACAGGCCTTCCTGAAGGATGAAGACAAGGTAGATGCGAGGAAGCTGGCCAAGGACAAGGGCATAAGCATGCAGTATGCCGAGGCACTGATATTAGCCAGACTGACAAAATCGGTTATCCTTACGGATGATGAGGAGATTCACGCCATCTGTGAGGATCTGGGTGTTGAATTTATGCCTCTGAAGAAGCTCAAGGCCAGCTAGTCATATTACCGCTCCCTTTTGACTATATAGCTAGCCAGGTCCAGAAGCAGCTTTTTGGCTGGTGAATCCGGCAGAACAGATAATCTCTTCTTTCCACCCTCTATAAGCTCTCTGGCAGTGTTGGCCCCCCGCTCAACGGACCCGTATTTATTGAGTATCTCTATGGTCTCTTTTATCTCCTCATAGGAATTTTCCTCCTTGTCTAGGATATGCGTCAGCCGTCTTTTTTCTTCAGGCGTGCAGAGGGCAAGTGTGTAGATGATGGCCAGAGTGCGTTTGCCCTCATTAATATCGCCCCCTATCTCCTTGCCATATTTCTTAACATCTCCTGTGAGATTTAGGACATCATCATGTATCTGAAATCCTACACCCAAATCCATGCCGAAGTTGGCCAGAGCATCAATCTGCCTTTTGGTTCCGCCGCCGAGTATCCCTCCAACCTTACATGAAACCGCCATCAATGCACCGGTCTTCCTGCGTATCATGCTGAGATATGCGTCCTCGGTCAGGTCCCACTGCCTTTCCTGCACCCATGATATATCCATGGCCTGCCCCTCGCATACTCTGGTCGTAGCTTTTGTAATATCCGCAATAATCTCAGGCTTTCCACTTTGGATAACTGCATCAGAAAGGGCTTCATATGCAACAGAAAAGAGACCATCACCGGCATTTATGGCGATTCCCAGCCCATATTTGTGGTGAAGACAGGGTTTACCCCTCCGGAGCTTGCTTCGGTCGGCTATATCATCATGTATCAGGGTGAAATTGTGTATCATCTCTATGGCAGCCGCAGCCTTGAGGGCATCTCTTCTGTTGCCTCCAACAGCCTCACAGGATATCATGCAAAGGGCCGGTCTTATCCTCTTCCCCCCGCGCGAGAAGAGATTTCTCAATGGCTTGTAGAGCTCTTCAACATCCCTGTCCAGATATCGCGATATTTCAGCATCTACAAGCCTCATATAGGGGGACAGCCTTTTCTTCACATCCAGATCCACGTGATATTAATTATTTGAACAATAAAAGATATGTGATATCTATTATAGATTACGGTGCAGGGAATCTCAAAAGCATTGCAAATGCCCTAAAAAAAGCAGGAGCTGAAAGCGAGATAACTACTGATCTGGGCGATACTGACGCGATAATACTTCCCGGAGTTGGCAATTTTGGTGATGCCATGCAGAGGATAGGGCCCATCAGGACAAAACTGCTGGATGCAATCGATGCCGGCGTGCCCTTCTTGGGATTGTGCTTGGGGCTGCAGATACTCTTCGACAGCAGTGAAGAGGCGCCGGGCATCGGAGGTTTGGGCCTCATCCCTGAGACCTGCAAGCGTTTTGTGATGGATAAGGTTCCACATATGGGCTGGAATCAGGTTTATGATATGGAGGGTATGCTGTTTGATGGTATCAGGGAAGGTGAAAGCTTTTATTTTGTCCACTCCTATTATGCCCCCATAGTGGCGGAGACCTCTGCAGTGTGTGAATATGGCGTCAAGTTCTCTGCCGCCGTCCAGAAGGCTAACCTCTACGCCTGCCAGTTCCACCCGGAGCGAAGCGGGGAAGCCGGGCTAAAGGTCCTCGCTAACTTCGTGAAGGAAGCCCGGCGATAAGCATCCCTTGTGCTATAGCCACATTCCCATTACCCTCAAATAGGGCATTACGACTGATGTAAGCCCGTAGTAGAAAACTATCACCACGCTTAGACCCAGCACGCCCGCCCCGACGTATGCGGTTATCAAATCTGTCGAGAACAGCTCCTTCAGCGAGCGGTACAGAGTGGCGAATCCCAATACTGCGCCCCATAGGACCAGCACTCCTCCCAGTAGTGTCGTGGCCGCCCATGCGGTCATGTTAACGCTGAGTATCCCGAGCAGAGAGATCAACCCTGCAACGAACAGGGTGATGCCCGGGACGAAGATGCTGTAGGCTATGGATGTCAATCCCTCAAAGAAGCCGCCTGTGCCGCCAAGAGCCCTCATTGCCACGCTTGTGAGGTATCCCAGGAACAGCCCCCCTAAGAACACCAGCATGAATGTCGCGAAGGCGTTTATGAGTGCTATTGCCACCACCCCGATCTGTTGGGGGCGGTAGTAGGTTGAGGGACTTCCCCCCACAGCCGCCATCATACCTGCCGATATCGCCAGCAGCACGGAAACTATCAACAAAAGAAGAACCGCCGTCCCAATGCTCCTGGTGGCCTTGGCCTGCATTATGGCCTCGACCGGATTCGTGAACAAAGATATTATGCCCATTTTGCCATCTCCTATTGTTTTAGCCTAACCCATTCCCTTTGTTTTTGACTTGAAATATAAGGAAATCAAGCATAAAAATGGCCGGGATACATTTTTATAGGTCAAGCCGTTATAATCACAACCCAAAAACCCTCGGTGTTTTCAATTGGGAGGTTTAAAAAATGGTTAAGAAAGTAGTAAGTGATGTGATGGAGCGTGGAGATGACCAAGTGGAAGCCATAGTGACCAAGCCCGGAGAGTACGTTGACAAGTTTGCAAAGTCCAAGCACGGCAAGAACATCGGTAGCTGGGCCTTTATAATCGGCTTTATAATAGCCGTATTAGCAGGTCTGGTGGCTGCTGCGAACGCCGCCAAACTGGCAACCATAGACATGACGGTCACCAGCATGCTGACAGGCATACTGGTCCTGATAGGTGTCATAGTGGGGTTAGTCAACATCTCGGGGAAGGAGTCCGTATCCTTCCTGGTCGCAGCGATTGCGATAATGTCGGGCTCTGCCGGATTTAGCGCACTCGCTTCACTGAATTTGGGCGTTGTGGCGGCCTTCCTCAACGGGCTGGTCGGTATGATTGCTGTCTTTGTCGCTCCCGCAGCAATTATCGTTGCCCTGAGGGTCATCTATTCCACGGCAAGGGAGGCATAAATCTTGCCCCCTACTTTTTTATTTTTCAGAGCTTAGCGGCAGCTCTGCTCTCGAGGAAGCGGTAGACCGTTGCATGCCGGGCCCCGTCTATGAGCATCTGGATGGCCTTTTCCGTCAGTTCAACGTCCTCTTCATTGCCGATTATCGAAATGGTCTTGCCATAGACAGATATCCGGGTATTCGTCAGGCTCTCAATGGTTCTGCGAACCTTTCCGTTTTCGCCAATTATGCGGGCCCTAACCCTCGTGACATCGGACTTATTGCGATTAAGCAGGGTGTAAAGGTTGATTATAGAGAGAACCTGATCATCTCTAAGCAGTCTTATGGCGTATTGTGGGCTGAAGCCTCTCCCAACAGCCTTAACGACCTCTAGGGCCTTCCATTCCTTGAGACCATCCTCATCCGGACAGATTATTGTAATGCTGCCGTCATGTGTGATGTCCAGCTTTACTCCACATCTCTCTTGGAGCATCGCCTTGGTTTTTCCCTTCTTTCCAACAAGGGCCCCTACCCGGTCCTTTGGAATCTTTAGATATTCAGCCATTCTTTCCCCTAACCTTTTTTAGCATCTCTCCGATATTGCATTTGACCCCCAGCCTTTGGAAGAACATGCATATATTTTTCACGTCGCGTTCCAAAAACTCCTCAGCATGCGGATGGCTTAACAGGACGGCCTGCCCAAAATCTATCAGATAGGGCGTGTCCTTCAACATAAGAATATTGTATTCGCTAAGGTCGGCGTGCACAATCCCGGTCATATAAAGCATCTTTACCTGACGGACTATCTCCCTAAAGGTCCTTTCGGGGTTCTTCAGCTTTGACTCCAGCAACCGTTTTGCCGGATGGTCATCACCTATATACTGCATCACCAAAACATTCTTCTCTATTGCTATTGGTTTGGGTGCGTGTATCCCGGCTTCCTGTGCTTTTTTGAGATTGCGGAACTCTTTCATGGCCCAACACTTGATCAAATCGCGTGGGCTTCGCTTGATCCTTTTGAATCGCTCATCGCCCCTGATATACTTCAGAACGCTGGGCTTTCTGAAGTAACTGGCAGATGAAAATCTGAATATCTTTATCACTATCCTCCCGTCCCCCAGAATACCGAGAAAGACATCTGCCTCCTTGCCGGTGGCAATGGGCCCCTTTATCTGGTCTATAAACCCGTCTGATCCCAGCTTGCCGATACTCTCTAGGGTTTCATAGCTAAAGACACTCCCCTCTATCTTGTGCCTCTCCAAATCTTTTCTCACGGACTCGGCTCTCCTGCGCCTGTATTCAAGGTCATGCCTGCCTGCCATGGCTAGGTAATTGGAAGTTGCAAACTAAAGAAGGACTTATTCTTCTGAGAGGACCCTGATGTTAGGGATGTCCTCAAAGCACTTGTTCAGAACAACCTTGTCGCCGATTCCCCCAACATGCTCCTGAGGTATCTCAAAGAAATCCTTCCCCACACCGCTTATACCAAATTTCTCTTCAAATATTCGGGCCTTCTCTGGATCAACTTCCCCCCTCACCACAAGGGAATACTGCCCATCCTTCTTTAGGTCTAAGTCTTCTATGATGCCCACAGTGGCACCTGTCTGGTCAACTACCTCGACACCCCTTATTGATTTGGTTCTCATATAGTAATTTCTTCGTTCAAGAATAAAAGAATGTATTTATGCCTTCTTTCATAATCTAACTGTGGACTCACTTAAGAATATAGTTCTAAATGCAATTTCCGAGCATCTGGAAGGCGTTGCTGAGACCATGATAGGTGAGGTTCCGCCGGAAATAGGCGGCGATTTTGCTTTCCCCTGCTTTGCCCATGCCAAACAGCTCAGAAAAAAACCCCGGGAGTTGGCTGAGGAACTGGCACAGAAGCTAAGGGGAGGTTTTATTGAAAAGGCAGAGGCAAAAGACGGATTTGTCAATATATTTCTCAGCCCGCACAGGATAGCAGATGCCCTGCTCGATGAGATACTTCAGCTTGGAGACGCCTATGGCAGTGGCGGTCACAGGGGGAAGCTCATAGTTGAACATACTTCGGCCAACCCAAATGCACCACTCCATATTGGCCATTTGAGGAACTCCATTATTGGCGATTCAATGGTCCGTATACTGCGCTTTGCCGGTTATGATGTGGAGTCACAGTTCTTTGTCAATGACATGGGGGGCCAGCTGGCCGTGCTTGCATCTAGTCTGGACGGGCGCAACTACAAGAGAGAACTGAAGGAATCCGGCAAAAAGCCGGATATATGGCTTGGTGAGCAGTATGTTGAAGCCAACAGGAAGGTAGACCCGGAGGTTGCAAAAGCCCTGCAGAAGAACTATGAACGTGGTGGCAGGGCCGTCAAGAAAATCTTTGACTTTATAGTTGATACTGCACTGACCGGAATGCGCCAGACTCTGGACTCATATGACATACATATTGATACCTTTGTCCGCGAGAGCGACTTTGTATTTGGGGGAGGCGTCAGGGACATCATTGAGCAGCTGAAAAAAACACCTTATTGGTTTGAGAGGGATGGTGCTTCGGCATTAGACCTGACAAAGTATGGAATAAAGAAAGAGCTGATCCTGCTGAGGAGCGATGGAACTACCCTTTACACCACCCGCGATTTGACATATCATCTATGGAAACTGAGGAGGGGGGACTGCATCAATGTCATAGCCAATGAGCAGACCCTGCAGCAAAAGCAGTTGCGCGCAGCCCTTGAGGTGCTTGGCATCAGGGATGTTGAAAAGCGCGTTAGACATCTCTCCTACGAACTGGTGACAGTCCCCGGGATGCGCATGTCTTCCCGCACCGGTGAGTTCATCTCTGCAGATGAGCTGCTGGAGGAGGGGATAACACGCGCCCGTAAAGAAATAAACAGCAGACAGCTTGATATCCTCACAAAGGACCGTGACCATATTGCCCGGTCCGTGGCCGTCGGCGCCATACGCTTCAACATGGTCAAGATAACTCCGCTGAAACCCATTGAGTTTAAATGGCATGAGGCCTTAAGTTTTGAAGGGGAATCTGCCCCTTATCTGCAATACAGCCATGCGCGCGCATGCAGAATACTAGAAAAGGCAGGGGATCTCGGCAGGCCGGAGCCGTCTGCTGTAGAATTTACCAATGAGGAACAAAAGCTGCTTGTGCTTTTGGCCCAGTTTCCCGACAGTGTAAAAGCTGCAGTTTCTGACCTGAAACCCAACCTGATAGCCAATTACCTCATCTCCTTGGCTGAAGCCTTCAACCGATTTTATTTCAAATGTCCGGTTCTTGATTCAGAGGAACCTGTCAGGAGCATGCGATTGGCTATAGTCAGAATGTTCAGGCAGGTTATGGCCAATGGTCTGGGGCTTCTGGGCATAGAGGCCTTAGAGCGCATGTAAAATGACACTTCGGTGCCCAAAGTGTGGAAGCAATCGGATAATCTTTTTGTCCACCACGGATGGAACCGCCGTTGGCAGTACAGACCAGAGGTATCTCTGCAAGAACTGCGACTACCGCGGCTCACTTATCCTGGATACTCCGGCATCCAAGAAAGAGCCGACAGGCTTTGCCTTGGCCGGAACCCTCATAATGTTAGACCTTTTCCTGTTCCTTCTGGTCATTGTGCTCTTATTTGCGGACATGATCACAGGGCCTTTAGGACTTGTAGCCCTGACGGCCTGGATAGTTGTTTTTCTGACAACCATAGTCTATCTCACAATACATCTTGTACAGGGGAGCGACGAGTGGTACCAGTTGGGCGCCATGCTAACGGGTGGTGCATTTATAGCGCTTGTAATCGGGATGATAGCAGCTTTGGACATATATGCTATGTTGCTTCTGATGACATTCTCGGCACTCGGGATGTTCCTGATTAAGTGGATGTTTACCGACACAAGTGAGGATGAGATTGCCCGGGATTTGAAAAAGCTGAGCAGAGAGATAAAATAGTTACCCGCTCTTCATCGGCACCCCTTTGACCCTGCCAGCCTTTTTATTATTGCTGCGGAGTCTGGGCACTATCTTCCAGCAGATATAACCTATCACAATCCCAATTAGTGCGCCTGCCAATACATCATGAGGATAATGCTCACCGACATAGACTCTGGATAAACCAACCAGTGCCACATATGTCAGATAGCCTATAAGAACCGGAGCCTCTGACAGAAGAAACACAAGTGGGGCAGCAACCAGAGCAACATGCCTGCTTGGGAAAGACTGTAGAGGATCCTGGCATAAAACCGGACCAAGCCCACTACACGGTCTTGGTTCTACAACTATGATTTTTATGGCAGTGACCAAAACAAGGGTCATGAATACTGAAAGGATGACTGGGAGGGCCCATTCTTTCCTGCGGTAGAGGATATACAGGATAATGATGGGCAAAACCAGCAGATAACTCTCGCCCACGAGAAATATCAGCTCCTCAATCATTTTTCATCAATTCCTTAGTAACCACCTCGCGCATAAGACTAACCGGTGGGTCATAACCCCATATCCTCAGCGATTCTGCCCCCTGCCGGACGAACATCTCCAGACCACTTATGGTGCGCGCTCCAGCTTCTTTTGCTTTCCTCAGAAGCCTTGTTTCTAGGGGGTTGTACACAATATCCATCACCACCATGTTGGATGGAATACCGGAAGTGAGGGGGGTTTCATCCACCTTTGGATACATTCCAGCAGAGGTTGCGTTTATGAGTATGTCAAAACCAACAGGGTCCGGGCGCCTCTGGACTTCTATATCCTTCATCTTTTCTCCAATTTCCTTCGCCAGCGCTTCTGCCTTCCTGACTGTCCGGTTGTAGATTGTCACATTGGCACCTTCCATCAAACAGCCGAATATTATTGCGCGCGCGGCTCCTCCTGCCCCCAACACAAGGATGTTCTTTTCCCTCAAGTGCGGGACAACATCCTTGAGTGCCGATATTGCACCGTGCAGATCTGTATTGAAGCCCATGGCCTTTCTGCCGAACTTCACACAGTTAACAGCACCTATCAGATCAGCGGCCATCTCCTTCTCATCCAGCAGCTCCACAATGGTCTCCTTGTGGGGTATTGTAACATTTATGCCGGCATAGTTCTCCTTTAGATAGTCATAAGCCCTGCTCAGGTTCTCCACCTCAAGCGCCTCATATGTTGCATTAACGCCCAAGGCTCTGAAAGCGGCGGTGTGCATGACCGGCGACAAGCTGTGTTTGATGGGATTTCCGATTACTGCATATTTTTTCACTTCTCCATCCGGATGTGTCACCATTCCTGCTTTTTTGGTCATCTTGCGATTGCTCCCCTGCCGGCAGGTATCCATCTCTGGATATCCCCGAGATCGAGCCTTTTGATCTTCTGGCCGTCTTCTTTATTGGTTTTCCTTAAAATATTTGCCTTGATCTCTCTTGCCAGCTGGCCAGATTTCATATCACCTGCGTCAATTACCACATAGTATCTGGTCCGGCTCTTTACGGCATCCTCCGGCCCGCCTATGACAGTGGCATAATCCCCCACTATAAAACCTATAGCCAACCTAAGTGGTGTTGCCTTAAACCACTCGCGTTCGCCACGTATGACAAAGGCCCCTTTGGTCAGATACTCACCACTTTGTGCAGTCTTTGACACCTGTTCCGGCCTGACGGCGTAAACATCCGCGCTCCCCCACCCGGCTTTCCAGGCATTGGAATAGCTGGCGGCAGCCTCTGCAGCCTGCCTCTTTGTGCTCTCCGGTATCTCTTTGCCCTCAGGATTTTTGATTATGAAGAACGGAGCGCCATGAACAGTTGAGTGAAAGACCAGATCGTCTGGCTCCATATGCCTTTTTATTATCATCTCGTTGCTTGTGGCATCCTTCCCCCCGATGACAAGAAAACCATCACTTGAGATAAACCAGCGGAATTTCTCATACCATTTGGGCTTGGGCTTTTCTATGGGTTTCCTAGGCATCTTTTCCTCTTCCCTGACCTTCTTCTCTCTGACAAGTTTCAGCTTCATCTCACTCTCCTTTAGCGCCTTTTTTACACCACTCAGCTTGGATTTTGCCTTCTTCGCCTTCTCATAATAAAATGCAGCATTTTCACTCACCGACTTGTCTATGGATATTGCAACGCCTCCAACCTCTATCCTGCGCATGGCCGGGTCGATAACCCTGATGCCCTTCTCCTGTGAATATTCCACCCAGTTTTTGCCGTCTGCTTTAGCTGCCTTTATGCCATCCAAGACCTCTTCTATCTGCTGAAAGCTCGTATAAACAAGATCGCCCATCCTTTTATACTCCTCTGCCTTTCTGGACATCTCCTCAAGGGTCTTCTTCTGGTTTTCTATAACCTTCTCCAAGCGCCTTATCTCCGCATTGTATTCCCCGGCGGCTGCCATGCCCTCTTCCCCAATCCTCAGCTGGGAGAAATACTCGTCCACGGCCTCGTTGAAGGAGGGCTTTTCCTCCCTTTCCAGTCCTGCATAAACCATCATATCAATGGGGACAACATCTTCCAGTTTGTTGTCTATTCCGGCCCTTATTATACCTGCATTTATCTCTGAGCTGAGCACATCCTTCAGAACACGATACAACTTCCCTGCCTTCTTTCTGTCAGCGCACTCCTTTGGATGGATGCCCGCCCGCTTGAGTATCTCATTGGCATAGGTCGCTCCCAGTCCCAAATCCGATGCCAGTGCCTTGACAACCTCGCTCCTTCTCCCCAGGACAAGAGCAAAATCGTCTGCCGACATGCTCTTCACATCCGGCATCTCCGGCGGATAAACATAGGGCAGTCCGGGTTTCAGCGTCCTGTCTTTCCATTCCTGGCTTTCGAGTATGGCAGTTATCCGATTGTTTTCATCCAACAGTATGATATTCCCACGGCTGAAGAGCTCCACAATGAGTTTTCCCCTGCCTCTTATCTCAAACTCTACAATCCGGTCGAACCCGTGCTGTGCAACCCCCCTTATGATTCCGCCATTTAGGTGCTTTCTCAAGAGCATTGCAAAATTGCCGGGTTTCTTGGGAGCCTTGTATTCAAATCGTGTGATACACAGATAATTGGGCGCAACTATTAGCTCCCTTTTTCCATCTCCGCGCAGACTTATCTTGATTTCCCTCTTTCCTATCTGGTATATCTGGTCAATCCTGGTGCCAACCAGATGCAGGAGCTCCTTGGAGATGAAGAATATGTCCAGACTGCTTAGCTGAGTCTTCACGGATATTTTGCCGGACTGGCATTAAATATTCCCCGTCTTGCCGTTTATGCTTTCCTCCAGCTCCCTGTATCGGTTGCGGATGGTAACCTGTGTAACGCCGGAGATCTCTGCGATCTCCTTTTGCGAGGTTTCCAAATCCTCCATCTCTGAGGCAAGGCAGATGGAAGCTGCGGCGACTCCGGCAGGCCCCTTTCCACTTATCGCCCCCGTCCTATTGACTATATCTATTATCTTTTCGGCCCGTTTTATGGTATCCTTGGGCAGTCGCATCTCAATACCAAATTTATGCACATACTCAATGGGTGTGGTTGGGGGAACACGAAGATTCATCTTCCTGAGCAGATATCTGTAGACCTTGTTGATAGAGCGGTAGTCCGTTCTCAGGACATCACATATCTTGTGTAGGGTGAGTGGTATGGTCCTCTTGCGGCAGACCAGATATATAAGCGCAGTGATTACCTTTTCGCTCTGCTTGTATTTGGTCAGCCCCCTCATCCGGACCTCCTCATACATGGACTGCACATCATACATAACATCATCCTCCAGATCCAGCAGGGATGCCTGCCTGAATATCTCCTTGTCTACAGAAAGCCCGGAGTTTACCTCTTCGGAAGGTTTATTCACACCTATTCTGATCCTATACTCCCCATCAGGCGTCATTTTGCATGATTGTCCGGGTTTGATGTCTTGAGCATGATTGTTTTTCCCTGAAGCTCCTGTCCACGATTGGTTATAACAACTCCAAACGGGGCTCTTACAGGGCCTATGATGTCAACAAGCTTTCCGATTTCCGCACCGTTTTCATCATATACATTGATATTCGTGTCGGGCACCACAGACAGTTTGACTATCAGTTTATCTCCAACAGTCCGAAAACCAGTGCCAATTTTATCCATCCAAGTTTTGTTATCACCGATTGGTGACAAATAGTGTTAGATATATTTTGAGCTCTATCTATAAAAACCTTTTACCCACCCTGAATAATTTATCCAACGTTGGATAAAAATACCACTAGCAGTACATCTCTTGGTAATCTCTCTACACGGGTTGTTTCCAATGGCTCAAAGACCTGATGTCCTTGCCCGCTTGCGCATTATGCGTATCAGTTTGACTACCGGAACATCTGTTGGACACACCTTCTCACATTTTCCACACAGCATGCAACAGTCCAGCCCTCTGTTAATGGCGGCTTTTATACCCGACTGGTAGCCGACTGACAAAGAACCTATGCCGGACATCATCGGCGAACCGAAGAGGCCGCCTATTGTGAGATAGACAGGGCAATAGAGGGAACAGCTGTAACAGTTGATGCACATGAGAACCTCTTTGGAGGGGCTATGGGCGATTGCAATCCGGCCGTTGTCGAGGACTATCAAACGGCCCTTCAGCTTCATTTTCTCTGTCTTTATTGCCCCTCCTGATGATATCTCCATAAGCCTGACAACACTCTCTGCATACTCCTCGGAGAACAGCCGATCCACAGTGGTTATGACAAAGGGTTCACTGAATTCGTCCATTACTCTGCCCTCTTCAGCCTCCAGATAGACATTCCCCGCATCTGTTACGGCAACTGCGGAGATTATTGCATGTCTGGTCTCTGACCTCTTGAAGACGCTCTTCTCCTGCGGATATGGGAAGTATGGATGGATAAATGACCGGCCCTTCTCATAGCCTGAATATCTTTCTGACAGTACCTGCACCTTATTGCTCATGAAGAATGCCTGCATAACTTCTGCCTCCATGGTCTGTGGAGAGGGCACTATCCCCAACCTTTCCCTTCCTATGAAGCCGCGTATATATTCGGCCACATCTATAGGCTTTTTGGCGAGGAAGACGCTGATGCCGTTTTCCCTCAGTTTCCTGATAGCTGAAAAGACTGCATCACCCATATTTCCCACTATCCTCCTCTTTATCCATTTGACCTGCTTCACAAGGTCTGGATTCTCCCTGAGCAGTTTGTCGCGCCTCTTCACAAGCTTCTGGGCTTTACACATCAGTGCCGTGATATCGCTCCTCAATTCTGGATCCAGCGCCCTTTTTTTGACTATTATGGAATTTCCTTTTAGGTTCATGTGGGGATACTTGACTTTAAAATGATTAAAATCATAAATTCTACATGAGGGTTTTTATATTTGGCGACTCCAACGTTGATATTACAGCTAGGTGGCAGGATGTTGAGGCCTCCCTGGACTGCCTCTCACCTGAATATCGGAAGCTCATCTTCCAAAATATGCTGAGATCACAGCGGGAGGGAAAAGACCTTGAATACTACTTCGGACACCGTCCGGATGAACTCTCACAGTTTTTTGCTTCCCTCGAGCACCGGGTGGAGTTCGGGGGCTGCGGGGCCATAAAGGCGCGCACAATGGCCATGCTGGGCCATGATGTGGTCTTCTATTCGTGGGTGGGGGATGACAAGAATGGGCGCATGATACTCGATGAGCTCAACAGGGCGGGTGTGGACATATCACACATTCTTGTGGATGGCCGGACCTGCGAAACATTCAACATATTTGATCCGAAAAGGGAACGGCTGGCGTTCTCCTTCTGGAAGCCAAAGCTGGATCTGGCAGGATTCATTCAGGATGTCCGGAATGAGGGCCCAGACAAGATTTTTCTCACAGGCGCGCACCGGATAAAGGAGTCTCTCGGGTATGCGAGGCTTCCCACGGCCCATGTCTTCACCGGCTCCTTCGCCGCCTATTCTGCAAGTGAGCTGGACCGGAAGTATGCAGCGGATTTCTCCAAGGGCATACTCGTGGGGAATGAAACGGAGGTAATGCAGCTCTCGCGCATAAGCGCCGTGGTCCCCGCCATGAGGGCCCTCCGGAACAGGGTCATAGTGGTTCACGGGGCGCGCGAGACCTTTGTCAAGAGGGGCCATGAGGTAATCAGGGCGTTGGTTCCAAGGGCAGACCGCTCCAAGGCGAAAGAACTCACGGGCTTGGGCGACGTCTGGGAGGCATTCTTCCTGAGCGCAATCGGCGACATCGAGGCGGCCCCGCAGCAGGAGATAAAGCAGGCAATGGAGCTTGCCAGCAGGGCGGCGGTCCACAGAATGATGACCGGGGAGTTTCCGGTGGTCTAGATTTAAAACCCTATCGCTTCTAAATAACCGATTTCTCATGATTCGACAGCCGATAATCTCTGTCCTGGGCCATGTGGACCATGGCAAATGCGTCACAGCGGACACAGAAATAGTCTTGGCTGACGGCTCAATCCGCCCCATAAAGGAAATCTACGACTCTGTTGCTTCACAGATCCAACCATCTGAGACTCAAGACGGCGAGATTATTGATGTCTCAGATAAAGACTTGCGGCTCCTCTCACTAGACGAATACGGCTCGATAAAGCCAAAAAAAGCAAGCCATCTGTGGAAGCGCAGGGCCGAAAGAGTAATCGAGGTCTTGACAAACCATGGCTCGAAGATAAAGGTCACCCCTGAGCATCCCTTCTTCTCCATGGATTCAAGTGGCAACGTTACCAAGGTGCGCGCAGACGAGCTTGAAGCCGGCCATTTTGTTCTAGTGCCTTCAAAGATACCCTCTCCAAGAATCAGCTTAAAAAAATACAAGCAGTTGGTCCTCCTCAAACTCGGCGAATCGCCGGATTTTTTGGCATTCGTGGACCCGGCATTAACAGAAGCACTGCGCAGCCTGCTGAGACAAACCCCAAACTCAAAACTGGTTGCAAACCACCCATACGATTGCATAAGGAATAACCGGTTCAGGGTGGCCGATCTCATAACACTCTCCAAGGGCCGAATCCCGCTGGAACTGGTCTACGACTCGATAGAATCCATCAAATTTTCGACGACTAAGCAAAGGGCATCACACACCTCCCCTTTGATGCGGCTGCCGAAGACCTGGGACCAGTTTGTTGACGCCTTCTATGTCCTGGGCGCGTTGTGGGGGGATGGGACCTGCAATGTCGCATGCCTCTCGAATACGGATGACAACCTCATAGCTGAATACAAAAAAGCGCTTGCCAATGCGTTCGGCCTCAAAATCAGGGCAATAAAAAAGCGCACCACAAACATGATTGTCACATCGGGAGGTAAAACCTTCAGCGAGTTTGTGTGTCAGGTTTTCGGTTATCCAAGGGACTCAAAAAGCCATACCATCGACATCCCCGAGCTCATGCAAAAGGCTCCCGACAAGTTTTTGGCGGGTTTCATCTCCGGCTATTTCGACACCGATGGCTACGTTTCGGCCTCTACGGGGGTCGAAGTCCTTTCCATGAGCGCGAACATGATAAAAAAGCTTTCGATTCTCCTGCAGCGCTTTGGATGTCCGACAGTCCTAAGCAGAAAAGGGGCCGCACACCGGTTGAAGATTTCTGGGAGCGAATATCTACGGAATTTCAAGAGGGGGATAGGCTTCCGTTTGCTCCGCAAGGAAGCGCAGGTGGATGCCCTCATGAACAAGGCCACGACAAACCGAAACTTCGACCTGCTGCCCGTATCCGGGAAGGCAATCAAGAAGCTGCGTGTGGAATTTGGCCTTTCCGGCATGGAGAGTGGAATACCCTTCCAAAAGAAATATGAAAACTATGAACACGTCTCCCGCCACTTCGTCAAATCCTTTCTCAAATCAATCCGGCAGATTGTTTTGGCAGAGTCATATCTGGACACCATAAAAGAGAAGATGCAGGTTATAAAGGCTCTTGAAAAGCCTATGAATTACACTACACTCTACAAGATGCTTTCCATGCCACACAGAAAGCTTGCAAACTATATCACGTTTCTGGTGAGTGAGAAAATAATAGAGAAAACAAAAGGGGATTTTTACACTACAACCGAATTTGGTAAAAAAGTCTTCGCCGAGCTTTCCTCAATATGCAAAAACCCGGAAATAGTGTTCAACCATACTGGCACTCTTTCGGGAATTGTTTCCTCTGACTTTGTCTGCGTCCAGGTCAAGAGTGTGAGAGAGATCAGGAAACGACAATATGTCTACGACTTCACAGTGCCCAATATACACAACTTCGTAGCCGGCAGATGCATAGTCCACAACACCAGCTTCCTCGACAAGGTCAGGGAGAGCTCGGTCGCGGCGCGCGAGGCTGGCGGCATCACGCAGCACATAGGCGCTACGGAGGTCCCGATCGACGTGGTCAAAAAAATCTGCGGCAGGATGCTGGATGTTATGAAAGTCAGGATAACCATTCCCGGCCTGCTGTTTGTGGACACGCCCGGCCACGAGGCGTTCACCAATCTGAGAAAACGTGGCGGCAGCATAGCCGACCTGGCAGTGCTCGTCATCGACATACGGGAGGGCTTCATGCCGCAGACCATAGAGGCGCTGGAGATACTCAGGAACTACAAGACGCCCTTCATAATTGTCGCAAACAAAATAGACCTTCTCTCTGGATGGCGTGACTCCGGGACCTATTGTTTTGGAGAGTCCTTCAGACAGCAGCAGGAGTTTGTCAAAGCGGGACTTGACCAGAAGATTTATGACATTATAGGCAGGCTGGGCGAGATGGGCATACAGTCAGAGCGCTTTGACCGCGTGGAGGACTTCACAAAACAGGTGAGTATAGTCCCTCTTTCCGCAAAAACAGGTGAGGGCATCGCTGAGGCGCTCATGCTGCTCACCGGCCTGAGTCAGCGTTATCTTGAGAAAAACCTGCAGATAGAGGTCAGCGGGCCGGGGAAAGCCAGCATCCTTGAGGTAAAGGAGGAGAAGGGTCTGGGAACCAGCCTTGATCTGATACTGTATGACGGCACCATCCGCCGTGGCGATGTGATAGTCCTGAGCGGAAGAAACGGTCCGATAGAAACCAGGGTCAAGGCCATCCTAAAGCCCAAGCCGCTGGACGAGATGCGGGACCCAAAGGACCGCTTTGATAATATCAAAGCAGTTTCTGCGGCAAGTGGCCTGAAGCTTGTAGCACCGGGCATAGAGGAGGCCCTCCCGGGCGGGCAGGTGTATGTCGTGGACAACAACGTTGAGGAGCTGAAGGGGAGAATCCGCAAGGAGCTGGAGTCCATCAGATTCGAGCATGAAAATATCGGTGTTATAGTGCGCGCAGATACCTTGGGCAGCCTGGAGGCAATTCTAGGGATGTTGAGAAAAAAGGGAGTGCCTGTCAGGAAGGCGGACATAGGTGCCGTGACAAAAACAGATCTCATGGAAGCTGAATCAATAGGGAAGAACAACCCGGAATACGGGATTGTCCTTGCCTTTAATGCACCGGTTCCTGAGGAGATTGCCCAGTATGCCAAGGATGCGCGCATAACAATCCTTGCCGATAAGGTTATATACAAAATAGTCGAAGATTATGAAAACTGGTTAAAGGATGTCAAGCGCGCGCAGGAGATGGCCATGTTTGACACCGTGCCCTTCCCTGCCGAGCTGAAGTTCTTGGAGGGCTGCACCTTCCGGAGGTCTGACCCGGCCATAATTGGAGTGGCTGTTCTCAGAGGCAGGATACGCCCCGGCTACACGCTGATGAAACCTGATGGCACAAAAGTCGGCATAATCAAATCCATCCAAGAGAAGAACGAGAAAGTGGACGAGGCCAAGAAGGGTGATGAGGTGGCAATAGCGGTAGACGGGCCGCTGGTCGGCAGGAACATTGAGGAGGGCGACGTGCTTTACACCCACATAACCTTTAGCCAGTACGAGCAGATACTAAAAAAGGGCAGGAAGTTCCTCAACGGCGAGGAGGAAGAGCTCCTTAAGCAGATAGCGGACATAGTCAGGAAGGCGAAATAGCCCAAGTCTGCCTTTTTAATGCTTTGGCGTGATAATAATTCTTAAAAAAGATGGCTCCTCCAAGGAGGGTGTGGAGGATACCCCCTCACAAGCTGCTGATGGTGATGTCGCCCGAGCCGGGGAAGGCGGGCTTCACCACCCACCACAAGAGATTTGTCGTGGCCCCCTTGAGAGGGCACGAGGTAAGCTCGGGCGGTAAAGAGCTCCACCTGTCCACAGGGAGGGACCCAGACCAGGTGAGCCTTGCCATCCCGTGGCACCCAAACCAGGGGCCGACCCAGAGCAAGGTCCACGGCACTTACAGGTTCAGGCTTTCCGGCGAGGGCTTCCCAGAGGCAGCTATACACTCTATCGAATACACGGACAGCAGCAGGGAGGGAACGGCCGTCTACGAGCTCCCCGATGAGGCTAGGAGTGTCAGGCACGCTCATGAGCTGCTTAAAGATGCGCTTCCGCACGAACAGGCGTCGCATCTGATGGCCGGCGACCAGACCGGGAGGTCGCAGGTCGTCATCAGGCCCAACAGGACGGTCCTTGTCTTCGGCGTGCCTCGCGGCACTGTCGAGCACAAGAACCTGACTATAAGGGAATATGTGGATAAGAAGGGAAACCGAAGGTTCGGCTTCTTCGACGAGTTTGGCAATCCATATCCATGGGTGATGTTTTTTGCGAACCCTAAGCACAAAACGAAAGCCGACTAGTCACCCTCCCTGAGCTTCTTGTACAACTTTTCCGTCTGGAACATCCGCCTCCAGGGCTCTATCTCCTTGCGGTACTTGGGCATAAGCGGGTGATGCCCGGCTCCCATCCTTGCCTGTCTGTTGGGCCTCATATACCTCCCGAAGAGCCTCTCCCTGGATGCATCTATCACGGCGGTCTCAGAATCCTTTGATGGAGTTTTAGGAGGGATGGCCTTCTCACCTTCTCTGCTTATGATCGCGCGCATCTGGGCATCCGCAGCGTCCACGAGGTTCCTGAGGCTCCTGATCTGGTTTGCATATCTAGGGTGAGACCACCAGGCCTCCTTGTCCATAAGGAGCGCGCGTATCTCCCGTATCTTGGGCCTCCACTCGGGCACCTTGTATGTCTCCCCCGGCTCTAGGGCTATGTTGGAATATGCCGAGGCCCGGCCGGCCCTCTTGATGTGCGCCACGGGGTTGAAGAACCCGCCGATTGCATTTTGGGGCATGTCAGCCTCCACGGCCGAATACAGGACCGCGTCCTCACCCCTCTCCGAGGAGGTGATGAATGGGTAGGAGAATAGAAGCTTAGGACGGACGCACAGGTTGCCAGCCCCCCGCGTGACCTGCACTTTACTCGGGATGCCTTCCCCTCCTGATACCCAATGAGGGTTGAAGGCAATCCTCCCTCTGCCAACCGACTGATATGCCTTCCTGACAAGGTTCAGGAATCCGGAGTGCACACTCATCGGGCCGAGGAACTTGCGGGAGAACACGATCCGGGCCATCGAGATGCCCTCGTCGTTCTTTAGGTTGCCCATCTTCTTGGCCTTTGGCCTCTTGACGCCTCGGCTCATCCTAAGGAAGTTTAGGACTGCGTCAAGAGCCCCTCCGATGACATCCTGCGCAGCAACGTCGCCGTCGAATGTTATCCCTCCTCCTGCCATGAGTACATCAGGCCTTTTCTCGAAATAGCGGTCTATGTTGTGGAAGTAGGATCCGGTGTCCCTTAGGACAAGGTCCCCCTCACTTTCCCTCCCGAACTGCTTGGCGAGCCCGCCCGTGTGCCTTCTTCTGACACGCGTCAGGTTCTTGGCGTACAGATCGTCGTCAAAGAGTATAGCGATGTCGTCTGGACGGTCCAGCAGCCCCTTTGAGTAGGCAAGCACTGTCGCCCTGTTGCGCGCGGGCCCGTAGCCGTCGGGGGTGCTCGACAGGCTGCCCACATAGCGCCTCAGGTTTTTCCATCTTTTGGGGTCCGACTTCAACATCTCCGACAGTATGCGGGCCTGCTCGCGAGGACCGAAGTGGTGTATCCTCACGTTCCTGAGGCCGAGGCTCTTTCTGGCATGCCTCTCAAGATCCTTCAGCACCCTCTTGTTCTTTTGCGCCTCCTGTGGGGAGGTGTAGTCGGCCACGACGAAATGGACAGGCCTGTCGTAGCGGTGGCGGTGGGCGTTCTCGATGAAGGACCTGACGCAGGCCGCCAGCCCCTCCGGCCTCGCAGTGGGTATCAATACGACCTTCCTGCCCGGCTTGGACTTTTCAGCCCTCCTTCTATGGGTTGGTCTTCTGGCCATGACTCTTATTGGCTTTTATTATATACACTGGCAAAGATTTAAAATTAAATCCTTATATACCCTCCCCTTCTAATAAACCGCTTTTTCTAAGCCGGCCTTTTAGAAAAAAAGGTCGAACAAAAATCAAAATGGAATCTTCACCTTCGGCGCGAAGGACCTTCGGTCCTTGCGCACAGGGTCTTCAGACCCTCGTGTGAAGAGACTTTTTTGTTTTTAATAAGAACAAAGCAAAAACACAAAACAAAAAAATGGAAGCGAAGATAGTTGTCGGGACCAAGACTGGAAAGTCTTACAACATAGAGGCAAAGGAGGACCTGGCTGCTGTTTTCATCGGTAAGAGGATCGGGGACACTGTGAACCTCACGCCTCTTGGGTTAAAGGGTTATGAAGTCAGGATCACCGGTGGATCAGACAAGTGCGGGTTCCCGATGAGAAAAGACATTCACAAGACCGGACGGGCAAGTGCCCTGTTATCAACCCGGACAACAGGCTATAAGCCAAAGAGAAAGGGCATGCGCGCCCGAAAGACTGTAGTTGGTGATATAATAGATGCCAGTATCGCGCAGATAAACACGGTTGTTGTGAAGGAGGGCAAGGACTCCATAGAGAAGCTGCTTGGTCTGGATAAGGCCACTGGAGATGAGGCTCCTGATAAAAAGGCCGGGGGCAGGGAAACAAAAGGTGCTCCCGGGGAATCCCGGAAGGAATCCGCGGAGGAGTCTCAGGAGAAGACCCTAAAGGAAACTCCAAAGGAAACTCCAAAGGAACCCTCAAAGGAAACTTCCGGGGGAGGTTCCAAAGAAACTCCGGAGGGTAAGAAACCCGAAAAGTCCTCTGAAGAGAGCGCTCCTGCCGGACCAAAGGAACAGGCCAGATAAATCATAATAATGACTCAAGCCGAAGTCAACATAGGTCTAGTAGGTCATGTGGACCACGGGAAGACAACACTGACCAAAGCCCTTTCAGGAGTGTGGACAGACCGCCACAGCGAGGAGATAAGAAGAGGTATATCCATACGCCTCGGTTATGCTGACTGTTCAATCTACAAATGTAAGAAGTGCAAGGAGCCAGAGGCATTCACAACAAGCAAAAAATGCCCAAACTGCGGGAGCAATACAACTTTTGTGCGCAAGGTGTCATTTGTTGATGCACCCGGTCATGAAACGCTTATTGCCACAATGCTGTCCGGTTCAGCCCTTATGGACGGCGTTATACTTGTAATAGCGGCAGATGAAAAATGTCCACAGCCCCAGACCAAGGAACATCTTTTGGCCCTGAAACTTATGGGACTGAAAAATATTGTTGTAGTCCAGAACAAGGTGGATGTGGTCAGCAGGGAGCGGGCCAGACAAAATAGGGACGAGATACAGCAGTTTCTTCAGAGAGTTGGAGTGGAGGCACCAATCATACCAATCGCTGCAAACTATAATGCCAATACTGATGTCCTGCTTGCTGCCATTCAGGAGTTCATACCAACGCCAAAAAGGGATCTGACAAGACCTCCAAAGATGTATATTGCGCGCTCATTTGATATCAATCGTCCGGGGACGGATATCAGGGACATCAGGGGAGGGGTGGTTGGAGGCAGTCTTATTCAGGGCGAACTCAGGAAGGGTGACGAGGTGGAGATAAAACCGGGCATCAAGAAGGTCCACCAGAACCAGAATGTGTGGGAGACCATCCGGACCAGAATAGCCGAGATAGATGCAGGAGGTGAGAAAGTGGAGAAAACACACCCGGGCGGTCTGATAGCAATACAAACCTATCTGGACCCGAATCTCACAAAATCCGATGCCCTTTCCGGCAACGTTCTTGGCAGAGTGGGTAGCCTGCCAGACCCTATAAAATCCCTGAACTGCAAAATAAAACTCATTGAGAGGGAGCTCATAGATACGGATATCGCCATAATGCCCAATGAGCCGCTCATGCTGAGTATAGGTACGACAGTAACTGTCGGTATAATAGAGAAGATAAAAGCGGGCCAAGCGTCAATGAAACTCAAACTGCCAATAATTGCAGAAAAAGGCGATAAGTTTGCCATATCCAAGCGCATAGACATGAAGTGGCGGCTGGTTGGCTATGGGGAGATAATCTAAACCTGTTTGAACCCAAATCCTTTTGGGTCAATCTTTTTTGGTCCCAAACCACTAAACCCACCTTTTTAGGCTTTCCGGCTTGGTAAGATAGTTGTTCAGCTCACTGACCAGGGCACAGTATTGTTTGGGATCAAGGGGTTTTTTGTAGATATCCAGCAGGTTCAGCTTGCTGATCTTTCTTATGAAGAGTTGCCACCTCCCACGGGGCACCCCACCCATGTCAAACAACAGTGAAAGCTCGAATATGTTGGTTCCGAAGCTGGCGTATATCCTGTTCAGCAACTCCATTTCAGAGCTGCTCAATCTTTCTAATGCCTTGGCTACATCATACACTTCACCCTTTTTGAAGAGAAGATATGTCTGGGATATGGAAGGCAGATAGGGCTCAAGATAAGAGCGCAGTGCCGGTATGGACACATTAAAATCGCGTGCTACCCTTTCAATGGTAATATATCTCTGCTGGTCAATGGTATATAGGTAGTATGATATGGCGGCCAGAATGCGCGCAGTGGAGATATCTAGTGAGCGGTTGACCTTATCCAATATTTCATACAACCGTGGATCATCCCCTCCGGTGTGCTTCTGCAGCAGGGTCTTGGCTCTCTCAACAGGGTTCATGCCACCCTCATAGAACCCCATATAGTCGCGAAGCGTCGAGGTGGATATCTCATAGCGCTTGGCGATGTCAGTGAGTGAGACCTCCCTGCCGTTCTTATAGAGTGAGATATAAACGGATGCCGCAGCCATCGCGGCCGGATTTGTGTTACTTCTCTGGCTGCTGAGATTCTTATAGAGCTTGTCAAGAACCTTGAGTGCTTCTCTCAGATCTACACCAAATAGGCTGTTTTCCAATATCTTCTTCGCAGTTTCAATGGAACTTGTAGTCGGATAAGTCCGCAGATACTCGCGGAGCGTTGCAGAGGATATCCTGAATCCGGAGGAGGTGCTCTCAAGTGTTACAGACTGGCCCTTACGTGTGAGGTAGATGTGGGAAGAAGCCGCTGCCAGCGCACGGGGATGGAGGTATCCGCGTCTCTTGGATAATTCAAGGGCAAGGTTCCTGCATATCTCAAGAACCTCCTCAAGTTCCTCCCCCGCATGCTTCTCTTTTAAATATCTCGTAGCACCCCTAAGAGCAAAACTCTCTTTCATATTCCCAAAAAACACCCCACTTATTGTGGCTCAAGATTATTGTCAAAAGTCAAGAGTCAAAAATCAAGAATTTACAAAAACCAAAAGTACTATACTAAAAGCATAAACTATAAAAAAGCTACGTTTTTTATAGGATTTTTAGTGTTTTATAAAATATATTTTTTGAAACATTAGTATTCTGTATCGGGGCACAAAAGAGAGGCATTTTTATAAGTAGTGTCGTGATATAATCACGACTTTGGGTGAGTGAATCATGACTAAGAACGGGAGGAGTGGGACTGCCGGGACTGGCGAAACCGAGGCGTTTGTTCCACAAAAATACAGCCTCAGCCTTGTGGATCAGCTAAAGGAGCTGACCGAGGTGACTGAGAAATACAAGGCAGTGGCCGAGAACCCCTTCATGTTCTCACAGATATTTCTCGGCCTCAAGGCGGCCATAGATAATTTCAACTCACTGATCCTTGAACTGAACAAGCGCCTGGCCGCAATAGAAAAAAGGATGGCCGGCTTGGAGTCTGTAAAGAGTCATGATACCGTCACACTCAGCAAAAAGGATCAGGATGTCTTTGATTTTGTAAGTTCTCATGGAAAGGTTTCAGCCGAGGATTTGCAGAAGGAATTCAATTATAAGGGAAAGCATGCTGCCTCTGCCCGACTGAACAAGCTCTTCACCATGGGCGTGCTCGACAAGATTCACTCTGGCAGGACTGTTTACTACATAGCTCCCAAGCCCAATCCCCATGATTCATCTGGGAGTTCATCTTGGAGTTCGTCTGGGAGGGAACCTCACTTTACTGAAAGCAAACCACATATATAGCATATATAGAGCTATAGAGCTGTATTGCAACAACCCAAGCCAACCCAGGGGACCGGGCCCGCAGGGGTCTGGTATCACCGTTTAAGGGAAAATCCACAGGAGGCCGGCCCGCCTTGCGGGACTGAAAGGTCCTGAACAAGGGTTTTGGATCTTTCCCAAGCGGTTTCCAGCCGGGCCAGACAGCCTGGAACGGAAACCGTCAGGCTTACCACCCCCATGCAGGCGTAAGAGCCTGAAAGCCCAACGGCGCCGCAGGGCGCCGGGCCTCTACTTCTTTCGGCACACTTCCCCCTCAGCATCCCATTCAGCACATCTCATCACCAAAAATGCTTTAGCAAAATGCTTTATTAGTGCTTTTCTGGGTCTTACATCCTATTTATCTTATTTATTATCCTGCATATTCTAATCTACAGGCCAAATCTACAGACAGATATGGATGAAATTCTCAGAAAGCTGGACTCTGGACAGAATCTTACTCCAGAGGAGGCTGAAAGAGCGATGTCAGCCATAATGGGAGGGAGAGCAAGTAATCAGGAGATTAAATCCTTTCTCTTGGGGCTTAAGGAGAAGGGTGAGACTATTGATGAGATTGCGGCCTTTACCCGTGTCCTTATGAGATTTGCAGCCAAGGTGGAATGCACTCCTGAAATCGCAGGCCGCCTGGTGGACACCTGTGGTTCGGGCGGAGATGTGCTGGATACATTCAACATCTCAACAACTGCCGCCTTTGTTGTTGCAGGGGCAGGTGTGCCTGTCGCCAAGCACGGAAACCGCTCCGTTTCCTCCAAAAGCGGAAGTGTCGATGTCTTGGAGCAGCTTGGGGTGAATATAAATCTAAATGCTGAAAGCGTGCGCAGATGCATAGAAGAGGCAGGAATAGGTTTCATGTATGCACCCGCATTCCATACCGCCATGAAGAATGTGGCACAAGCGCGCAGGGAACTGGCTACCCGAACAGTGTTCAACATACTGGGGCCGCTGATAAGTCCGGCAGGAGTCAAACATCAGCTTTACGGAATCTTTGACCATGCTCTTACAGAGAAGCTGGCAGGCGTGCTGAAGCGCATGGGAAGCGTGCATGCATTGGTAGTTCACGGCATGGATGGGCTGGATGAGCTGTCCACCATTGGCAAGACGAAGGTTTCAGAGCTGAGGAACGGAGTAGTAACATCATATTATATAGAACCAGAGGATTATGGTCTCAGAAGGACAGAACCAGAGCAGCTTCTGGGAGGAGGCCCAAAAGAAAATGCAGAGATACTTATGGCAATACTGGAGGGCGAGCATGGGCCAAAGCGTGATATCGTGGTCCTAAACGCCGGTGCTGCCATATATGCTGCAGATGCTGCACGGACACTCAAGGCCGGGATTGAGATGGCCAATGACAGCATAGATTCCGACAGAGCCATGGATAGGCTGCAGAAGCTCATAGAGGTATCGAATGGCTGATGGTATGCTTGAGCAGATAATTGAGAAAACCAGAAGTGAACTGGAGCTTAGAAAGTGCAAGATACCTGCAGACATGTTTGACCTTGAGGGCAGCACCAAGAGCCTGAAAAAGGCCATCCGTTCTGCCAAGGGCAATGCGGTCATAACGGAGATAAAACCCGCATCCCCCAGTGAGGGCATGCTCCGGAAACCTGATGTTGAGAATCTTGCACGCCAGATGGAAAATGGGGGGGCAGTCGCCATTTCGGTTCTCACCGAGCCGTTCTACTTTCATGGAAGTCTGAACAACCTGAAAAGGGCCAAGAGTGCTACAAACCTTCCTATCATCCGGAAGGATTTTATAATAGATAGGTATCAGTTGCTTGAAGCAAAGCACTACGGTGCTGATGCAGTTCTTCTTATGGTGGCGGTTTTGGGCAGGCAGACCAAGGTTTTCTATGAGATGGCCCGCAACCTGGGTATGGAAGCCATTGTTGAGATTCATGACCCGGATGAGGTGGACATCGCCCTATCCTCCGGTTCTGAGATAATAGGCATAAACAACCGTAATCTGGAGAATCTGATCGTGGACCTGAACACGACCAAGGAACTTGCCTCCCGAATACCAAAGAACAGGGTGACAATCTCGGAGAGTGGCATCAGGACAAGAGAGGATCTGGATTTCGTTTTGGGATATGTGGATGCTGCCCTGATCGGCACAAGCCTTATGCTTGCAGATGATGTTCAGGAGGCCGTGAGGAGACTTGTCAAATGACGCTGGTAAAGATATGTGGACTGACCAATGCCGAGGATACCCGCATGGCCATGGATCTGGGTGCAGATCTTCTGGGCTTTGTCAATGCCGAGGGTTCTCCCCGCTACCTGACACCGGATGAAATAGCCAGGATAATATCAGAAGTCCAGCCGGTCGTGCCCACAGTCCTGGTAACCCATCTTCAGGATGTGGATCAGATCCTCAATAATTTTGATGCTGCTACGACAGATATCCTCCAGCTTCATGCCCCCCTGACCTTGGATGATTACAGGAGGATAATGGAGGCGGTCCCAGTGGTCATAGCCAATGTTTCAGTAGATGCGGACCAGAGGGTGCTAACCAGGGAACTCAGAGAACGCGTTTACAGGCTCTCGGAAATCGTCAGTTATATACTTCTTGACACACGCTTTGGGGGGGAGATAGGCGGAACCGGCAGAAGCTATGACTGGTCTATAGCAGCAGCTCTGAAGGCGGTCTCACATAAACCTATCATTATCGCTGGTGGACTCAACTCCGACAATGTAGCGGAGGCTGTAAGACAGGTTCATCCCTTTGCTGTGGATGTCTCCAGCGGTGTAGAATCTGCACCCGGCAGGAAAGATGTGGAAATGATGAGAGCCTTCATAGAGAATGCCAAAATGCATAAATATCAGGGTGCCTAAACCTCCCTTATGAGGAACCACTTGTCGCAGTTGGCACCGGATTCCTTCATAATCTCCATAACAGTCTCATTGATAGCATAGCACACACGCAAAACCTCTTTTGGCTCAGTCCCTGCAGGAGGTTTTTCAACCACTCCAGAGGGCTGACCGGTATATATGGTATATACATATATACCCAATATCAGTATGGCTGCAACAGCTACTATAACGGCAGCTATCCGCCCCCTGTTATCTGTCCTCTTCCTTTTGGGCCTTCTGACTATTTTCTTTCTGTCTACATTTGCTATGACAGTCTTTATATCTTCTGGGTCGTAACCTGATTCTGTCATTGCCCTTCTGAGTGACTCGAGGGTTCTGCCATCCCTCAGCCCAGCTTCTACAGCCTCTGCCAGCCTCTTTATCTCAGATTCATCCATACCTATCCTATTACCGATTTTATACCTTTTAACTTGTATGCTTAAAAAATATTCCGTGCCAAAAAATATTCCGTGCCAAGACAATAGATGTATATCAGACAATAATATCAGGTTTTTCTTATCCATATGCTTATTATTGCATGAATTCACTCTCAAAGTTGCAGGTGTTGATGGCAGGGTTTCTGCTCCTTATTGTAGCCGCCTTCATAATTGAGCTGACACTTGTCATCCCCGCCCTGATGCTTTTCATCCTCCAGTTTCCTGTTGTCCGGAGCGGTCTCAGAAGGGACTATCCCGAGGACTGGGCAAAGTATACCGCGCTCATTCTAATCTATGAGGCAATACTTGCAGCAGTGTTCTTCATAATGGCAACCACCCCCCGCTCCTATATGGATATTGGGGCCGTCTATAACATCTTCCTGATTCTCATATTTGTCATAGTCTTGGTGATAGCCATGCGCTACCTAATTGTGAGGAGCTACTGCTATGGAACTGTCCTGTTCTCAGCAGGTAAATGGGCGGGCGTTCATCTTAAAAGCGATCTGTTCTCAAAGGTTAATGAAGCAGATTATGCAGTAAGGAACCCGCTGAATCTCAAGCTTAAGAAAGGCAACCGCGTGAAAGTGAGTGTACGTAGGGGCATGGCCAATTCTGTTCCTACAGATATTATTGAGGTGGTTAAATGACCCTGCCAATCGGCTCTATTTTGGGAAAAATAACCAGCAGAAACAACTTTGTGGTCAGCCGTGCCCTCTTTGAACAGCAGAAAAACAAAAATGAGATCTACAAACTAAAACAGGCTTTTACACCGCATGCAGACCAAAAAATATACACTGCATTCAGAACCGCCTATCCATTCCTTATCGATATGCCTCTGGACAGCAGGGACCAGCAGAAGGCCAAGGCTCTTGCCACCTCCCTGACGCTTTCCATGGAGGAGGCTGCAGATCTCTATCTTGCCAAGAAACTCGGCTGCACGCTCGCCATAACCGAGAAACAGATATGGCTTGAAAAGGCTGCCAAGAAGGCGCATGTAAAAACAAGGGTATTCCTATGATGGATTTTCTGCTACCAAACCTCGTAATGTTTCTCACAGCACTTGGTTTCTCGCTCTCTTCCTCTTACTACGACCTGAAGACAGGCGAGATTCCGGACAGGTTCACGCTGGGGCTGGTGGCAGTCGCCTTGGTGCTGAGGACGGGCTTCTCCGCCCTACTGGCCGACTTTACTTACCTCCTTGATGGCATCCTCGTTGGTGGAATATTCTTCGGCTTTGGTGCCGCATTATTCTACACTGGCGGCTGGGGCGGAGGGGATGCCAAGCTAATAGCCGGCATAGGAGCGGCTTTAGGCGGGCTTACTGCCCCTTCAATAATCGACTCCTCACTCACCATATTCCCTGCATTTTTCGGCATGCTGGTGGCGCTTTCCGTGGTGGCCATACCATACTCACTGGCCTATGCCCTCATCCTGTCCTTCAGGTCCCCAAGGGTCTTCCGCCTCACTTACAACCGCCTGAGGGGGGGCTGGTTCCCTTTCGTGCTCGCGTGCGTGGTTAGCGTCGCGATGGTGGCTGTCCTCAAGCCCTACAACACTCTCATGGCTCTCGCTCTGCTCTCACCGCCCGCCTTCTATGTCCTCATCATCTTCGTGCGCGCGGTGGAGGAGCTGGCCATGCAGAAGGAGATCAGTGTGGATGAACTCAAGGAGGGCGACATGGTTGTTGAGGACCTTGTGGCCGACGGCGAGAAGATAATCAGCAGGAGAAACATGGACGGGATATCCGAGGAATCCCTTGAGAAGCTCAGGAAAGCAAAGAAGAAGCCGAAGAAGGTCAAGATAAAATGGGGCATCAGGTTCGCCCCCGCGTTCCCGCTCGCGATACTGCTGAGCCCGTTCTGGACCAAGATAATTGCGACCTTGATATGATATCCCTGATATAATATTTTTATACCAACTGCCATAAACTTAAGAGTTTATTCACATATTCATCCGAATGAACTCTAGAACAGTGTTTGTTTTGGCTGTGATAATTACCCTGCTCGTAGTAATCATAATCTCTATCCCCCCGCAGCCACCCGAGGTGTCCGGGCCTCTGCCCCAAGAAGAGAGCTATTGCGGCGACGGCGCCTGCGACTATGGGGAGGATTGTGAGACATGCGCGCAGGATTGTGGTAATTGCCCTCCCCCCGAAACGCTCGCTAGGCTCGGGGAACTGCTTCCGACGCAGCAGTGCGACTTCTCCAGTGATGGTGAGGCTTACCAACAGGCTGCAGAAACTCTGAACTTGGCGATCTGTAATTGCATAGAATATGAACCGACGAAGGAAAATTGCGAGAGGACAGTCTTGGACTCTCTTTATTATGAGCGAGCATTGAACTCCTTGGACATACGCCTCTGCGACATGATATCAGGCTCTATGCTAAGGGATGTTTGCAAGAATGTCGTTCAGCAGGGACTAGACTTTTTGTCCGAGAACGAGACAGCATACCTTGCCCAGCTATACCAAAAATCGCAGAACTGGGAAGGGACCATAGAGCTCTTAGAATCGCAGGATATCCGGGACGACTTCGAGTCGCTCGTGACCCTAGCGCTCGCCTATGCAGAGAAGATATTAGTAGAATACTCCGCAGACCAGTATCTCGAGACTGCCTTGGCAGCCATAGACCGCGCGATAGAGCTGGAGCCAGACAACCCCGTTGGATACAAAGTCAAGGGCTACGTCTATGAGGCCAGTGGGGATTTGTTCAAGGCCCTGGAGTGGTACACAAAGGCCATTGAGATAGACCCAAAACACATACCTGCTTACATAGGAAGGGGCCATGCCTACAACAAGCTCGGCGACCTGCCCAAGGCCTTAGCCGATTTCGAGAAGGCCAAGGACCTAGATGTGAACGAGACGTACGAGCATATATATGCTCAACTATGCAGGCTCTACTCGACTAAGGCCGACCAGCTGGATGATGCCATAGAGAACTGTTTGAAGGTCTTGGAGGGCGACTTCTACGATGTAACGGTTGACGACAAGCTCGGCGCGCACATAATCCTTGCTGAACTTTATATGATCGTCAATAGGTTCGACGAGGCATACACCCACATACAATCAGCAATGGTCTATGCGCCGGAGAGCCCAGATGTGCTGGTCGCGCTGTCCAAGTGGTACTTCCTCACCGAGGATTATGCCATGGCGAGGGACGCCGCTGAAAGGGCTTTATCAAAGGACCCGATGAAGGCAGCAGCCTACTACTCGCTGTCGAGGGCTGCCTTTTACTTGGGCGACACGGACACAGCCATCGAGGCGGCCCTGCACGGGTTGGATGTCATAGATGACGATGTCTCCCTCCTAATACCTCAGAAGCCATCCGTGAAGCGGCTTTTATACTACCAACTGGCGAACATATATGATTTCCTCGGCGACGAGGAGAATGAGCGTAATTATGCTGAGATGGGGGAGTCAGTATACGCGAAATTTGAGAATTCGACAGATTATTACGTGATATAAGATGAAAACTGACAGAAAGGCTTTCGCGGTTTTTTGTGTATCCCTATTCTTAATTCTGCTCCAACAGGCTCGTGCCGAAGTGCAAGTCTGCAACCCCCCCGGAGTATGCGGATCTGCTTATCCCGAGGAATACCAGGTCGAGGTGGAATATACGAGCCATTACAACTGGACATACTGTGGATACGCCCACCATCTTCCGATAACCGGAGTGATTTCATGTTATTCGCCGGAGTACCACGGGTCCGCGCCGTCGTTCTTGCCCACCGGCTGGTGGTGCACCGACCACCCCGAGCCCACCAAAATCGATTATCGCCAGGAGCCGAGATGGAAGTGCCATTACATCCACCGTGTAGTTGATTGGACCGAGTGCTACAACCATATGCGGTATGCAGCATCTGTTGAGTGGAGGGTGTTGACCGGGTACACATCTCCTCTCTCCTGTGAGAACCTGAATATCCCCTTTCAGCGCTTCTGCAACTCGCCTCCGACTATCCCATCCATACAACTGGTGCCGGCAGACACCAGCAAACCTGTGCCTGGACCCGATGACGATTTGGTTTGCAGGGTTATAATCCCCAGCGACGATCCAGATGAGCCGTATCCGTTCGATTCGATTACGTATGATATCACACTCCTTAGGAACGGGGAGCCATTTGACAGAGCCACACAAACCCTTCTGGCAGGGCATACTGCATCGGACGTGAACCCTTACCTAATAAGTTCGGAAGATACCGAAGCAAACGATGTCTGGAAATGCAGGGTGATAGCCTGCGATCCCTTCACTTGCACGCCGCCTGTCGAGCGGCAGATTACGGTATCTCCCCCCGAGATATGCGATGACAACCTAGACAACGATTGGGATGGCCTGATAGACTGCGACGACCCGGACTGCTGCGATGATACCGGCTGCCTGGCAGACTACTTCGGCAGTAATGAGTCTGCGGCAGGGCCTAATGGAATCCCCGGCATCTGCTGTGCCAACGGGCTGGATGAAGACGGTGATGGCCTTGTGGACACCAGCGACCCGGACTGTGCCGGCTTCATGGAAATATGCAACGACAGCATTGACAACGACGGCGACTCGCTCATAGACTGCCTGGATC
>CAZQBY010000013.1:0-21628 GCA_964592405.1 uncultured archaeon
TGTAGTTGTCCTTTCTTGTAGTTGTGTTTTTTGGTTTTTGTTTTGGTCTGGTTTTGGTCTGCTTTTTGTTTTGCTTTTTGGTTTGTTTTGGTTTGTTTTGGTTTTTGATATATTTATAGTTATTCGGGCTATTCGACACATGTGTGTTTTCGTCTCATTTCCATTTCATCCTTTCCAAGGCGCTGCATAAGTTCGGCTATCAGGCCGTCGAAAAATACCATGGCAGTGTCCTCAAACAGTGTCCCCATGGGGGCCAGCGTGACACTCTGACCTTCTATCTGCCGCTTTTCATAATCCTCCTTTGAGATATCAAGTTTGGTCTTTCCCTTGAGTGTAACAACAAAATCGGCCATTTTCCCCAAAGTAGATTCTGGATAGGAGGTTATTGCAACGACCATGACTCCTGCCTTTTTGGCGGAACGTGCATAGTCTATGACAGAGGAGGTTTCTCCACTGCCGGATATGCAGATGAATAAATCCTTGGGATGAGTGGCAGGGGTTATTGTCTCACCAATGACGAATGTTGGTATATCCAGATGCACCAGTCTCATGGCAAAGGCGCGCGCAGCCAGACCGCTCCTCCCGGCCCCATAGATGAATATCCTGCGGGCCTTTAATATACTCCTCAAGAGTTTCTCGACCGATTTCTCATCCACTGACTCCACGGCATTGATGATAAAATTCGCTATGCCGCGCACTGTATGTTTTAAAACAGTCTCGCCCATATTAGTTTAAGGACAGGAGGAATAAAAACCAAGACAGGAAGAATAAAAAAGCAGAAGATCCTGCAACATTTGGGACTTTTATTGGATGTAAATCAAAATACCACTGCATCAACTTGGGCGGTTGCCTGTTTAGCAAGCCGCCAAGCAGTTGTGGGCCGGTAGATCAGTCCGGTTAGATCGCCTGCTTTGCAGGAGCCCTTTCTTTCAAAAAGAAAGGTGCGCGAGGTTCGCGAAAGCGAACCTGCGCCCAAGTTCACAAAAGTGAACTTCGGGCTTCGCCCCAAAGAAAGGAGTGCTGAGGAATGGGTTCCAAATCAGCAGGAGGCCCCGGGTTCAAATCCCGGCCGGTCCATCTCATTCGCAGCGGCTCGGCATCGATGGCCCGGCCTTATGTCAAGACGGTTACTGGGCTGATGAGTCTTAACATCCCGGCCGGTCCACTCATAGGCATAAAGGCAATATCGTGTACCGTCCTTATGCCAGGAAGCAAAGGCTAAGGAAGTAACTTCCTGTCATCCCGGCCGGTCCACTACAACCTTTTAGGAAAAGGTTGATCAAAAATGGCGGGTTACGATGTGACCCACCGAGCTTGGCTTTTTTAATAAAGCAGAGCTAAATAGTCGCTTCATGGGCCCGTAGCTCAGTCTGGTCAGAGCACCTGGCTTTTAACCAGGGAGTCGCGGGTTCGAATCCCGTCGGGCCCATTTCGTTTTGTGGATATCACTAAGCACATGAGACCGGATAATTTCGAGCAAAGATTTTAAACCATAGTTTTGTAATTAAAGCCTGTTTTCAATTTCTAAATGGTGCTGAGAATGGAGACAAAATATATTCTGGATGAGAACGAGATTCCAAAAAAGTGGTATAATATTCTACCTGACCTGCCAAAACCGCTGGAGCCGCCAATAAACCCCGGGACCATGAAGCCATTGGGGCCAAAGGATCTGGCGCCCCTTTTTCCCATGGAGCTCATCAAGCAGGAGATGAGCATGGAGCGTGAGATACCAATACCCGCCGAAGTAAGGGATATTTACACCATGTGGAGGCCATCTCCCCTCTACAGGGCACACCGGTTGGAGAAGTTTCTGAAGACTCCAGCCAAGATATTCTACAAGTGGGAGGGTGTCAGCCCGCCGGGGAGCCACAAACCAAATACGGCAGTAGCACAGGCATATTATAATGTGAAAGAAGGCACCGAGAGGATAACCACCGAGACAGGTGCCGGTCAGTGGGGATCCTCGCTGGCATTCGCATGCAAGATGTTTGACCTGCAGTGCAAGGTTTACATGGTGAGGTGCAGCTTCGAACAGAAGCCCTACCGGAAGATAATGATGAAAACGTGGGGTGCAGAATGCGTTGCCTCGCCGAGCAGGGACACAGAAGCCGGCAGGAAGATACTGGCAGAGGACCCGGACTGCCCCGGCTCACTGGGTATAGCCATAAGTGAGGCGGTGGAGGATGCGGCCACTCACGACAACACGCACTACTCACTGGGCTCCGTCCTCAACCATGTGTTGCTCCACCAGACTGTCGTTGGTCTTGAGGCAAAGAAGCAGCTGGAGATGGCCGGAGTAGAGAGTCCGGATATCGTCATTGGATGTGTGGGCGGTGGTTCAAACTATGCAGGACTGGCGCTTCCTTTTGTCAGGGACAGGATAAAGGAGAAAAAGGACATAAAGTTTATAGGTGTGGAACCGGCTTCCTGCCCCACAATGACCAAGGGGCCATTCACCTATGACTTCGGTGACACCGCCAAGATGACCCCGCTCCTGAAGATGTACACGCTCGGGCACGGATTTATACCGCCAAGCATACATGCCGGCGGACTAAGATACCATGGTATGGCACCGCTGATCAGCGCACTGACCAAAGAGGGGATAATAGAGGCGCGCGCGGAACACCAGCTTGGGTGTTTCAAGGCTGCAGTGGACTTCGCTAGGACAGAGGGCTTCATAGTAGCACCGGAGACCTCACATGCGGTGAAGGCGGCAATAGACGAGGCAGTAAAGGCCAAGAAGGAGGGTAAAGAGAAGGTAATAATCTTCAACTGCTCAGGTCATGGCAACCTTGATCTGGCAGCATATGACGACTACTTTGGCGGCAAGCTGAGGGATTATTCCTATCCGGAAGAAAAGATCAAAGAGGCCCTGAAAGATGTGCCGGATACAAGCGCGCTCTGTGAGAAGGGGCTGGGGTAGCGGATATGATTTGGGGGAAGACACAATTTATATTCCACGAACGGGAAGTTAAGCAGTATGAACCCGCGCATGGCCTACCTCGTAGTCATAGGTCTTGTTCTTCTTCCACTAGCGCAGGCAACATCACGCTGTCCTGCTAATGATCCCCATGTAGGCCCATATAACCGTGTGGAGATACTGCCCAAGGGCTACAAACTTGTTGATGTCGAGTTTACCGTGAAGGCAGTGCGGGTAGATGGCAGGGAAGAGACGCCTCTCTCTGGCCGGCCCGTCAGGATATACCGCTATGAGGGGGCCAGAAAGGTGTTAATAGACAGTGGAATCACCAACAGTCTGGGGGAGTATAAATACACGCCCACCAAGCTGGGGAGGTATATGGTAGAGTGTGCCGGAAAGGCCCCAACCTTCGAGGTCAAGAGGCTCCTGGACGACCCGACCGATTTTGGCGCTGTCTGCGGAAACGGCATCTGTGAGAGCGATAAGATGGAGAATAATGAGAACTGTCCGGATGACTGCGCCATCTGCGGAAACGCCATATGTGAGCAGGGTGAGGACAAGGAGAACTGTCCGGATGACTGTATAATCTGTGGAGATGGTATTTGCGACCCGCCTGAATATTCCCCTGAAGCCTGTAGCTGCAGAGAGGATTGTATAATCTGTGGAGACGGCAGATGTGATCTGGCCCATAATGAAGTGTGTCCAGAAGACTGTGGTGGAGATGAGGAGGAAATGCCCAAGCAGGGGTTATTGGAGACATATTGGTGGGTCATAGGAGTAATTGTCATAATCATCATAAGTTTCCTGATTGGCAGGCTGAGAGGAGAAAGGGAAGGCAAGAGTGGCGGGAAGGAGGATAAAAAAACGGCCGGAGGCAGCAGGAGTAGCAAGGCTAGGGGCAGGGAGAAAAATCTGGAGGATGACAGAGAGATCGAAGAGATAATCCAAGAGCTCATGGACAACGGGTTCTCAGACAAGAGGATACGGGGCAAGCTCGTGGAATTTGGACTTGACGCCAAGGAAGCTGACAGGCTGATAAAGAAGGCGAAGAAAGGCCGGAAATGAGATACGGCACTATGGCAATTGCGCTGGTTGTGGCGATGATGTTCCTAGTAACAACCAGTGCTGTTGAATGTCCGTTCAGCAGATACCGTCCAAAGGATTACTCCGATGTCAGGATATCTCCCATTGAAAAGTATGTGGCAGAGGAGATCATCTTCAGAATAAAGGATGTCAGCAAGGAAGGTGAGGAATTTCCGGCTCCTGGCAGGGTTCTTCTCGTGGATGCTGGACAAATCAGGAGTCGTTTAGTTTCTCAAGGATGGAGCTGCTTGAGTAGAAGCCTCCCTCGAGCTTCTTTTCTATCCTGACGATACGGGCCTTGGAGCCCAGAGCAGAAAGCTGCTCCCTCAGCCAGTCCTCGTCTATGTCCTGGTCATGGCCCAGGGCGATCACGTCCGGCTTGATGACTGATATTAGCTTCATCGGGTCCTTCTCATCCCCCACGAAGACCCTGTCCACAGGCTTCAAAGCCCTCACCATCTCTGCCCTCTGTTCCTGCGGCAGGATGAAGCCCTTTTTGAGCTTCTTGGTTATGGCATCGCTGGAGACTATGACATCCAGCTCGTCCCCCAGCTTCTTCGCCTCTTCCAGGAAAAACAGATGGCCCGGGTGGAGTATGTTGAACACGCCGGCCGCCAGGACTTTCGTCATGGTGATTTATTACATGACCAAATAAATATACTGCATGACCAAATAAATATACTGCTCAAATGATAGTGCTCAAATGAAACTCAAAGAGCTGGGGGAAGACAGGATAATCGCCTGGATCAGGGAATTCCTGGGCAAGCCGCGCGGAGTGGCGGTGGGCGCGGGGGACGACGCTGCCGTGGTTAAGCTGGGGGACACCTACCTGACCATAGGGACTGACATGATTCAGGAGGGCAGCCACATCTACAAGGGCATGACCCCATATCAGGCCGGGCGGAAGGCGGCAGTCGTCAACTTCTCCGACCTGGCCTCGATGGGCGCACAGCCCCGGGGTTTTCTCCTGTCCATAAGCATAAGCGAGAAGGAGGACTTCTCTAAGTTCAAGGAGATATTCCACGGGGTTGAGGCAGCCTGCCAGGAGGCGGGCGCGAGGTTCATCGGCGGGGACATGAACAGGGGCCGGAGGCTCGTGCTGGACGGGGTCGCCTTTGGGACCCTAAAGAAGAAGGAGATTATGCGGAGGACTGGCGCGCGGCCCGGGGACATAGTCGCGGTGACAGGCCATCTGGGCTCAGCAGCCTGCGGGTGGCAGATACTGGAGAAGGGCCTGGATCTCAGGAGGTTCGATGAGGAGACGCGGACAAGGATTGAGAAGAACATCATAAGCCCCTGCCTCGAGCCGAGGGCCCGGGTGAAAGAGGGGAGGATAATGGCGAAGAGCGGCTGCGTCACGTCATGCACCGACATCTCCGACGGGCTGGCCTTCTCGCTCGGCTACATGCGCGACGGCTATGGCTTTGAAATCTTCGAGGAGAAGGTGCCTGTCAGAAGGGAATTTAACCTGGTCTGCGACGCGTTCAAGCTGGACAAGGACCTGCTGAGATATCACATAGGCGAGGACTTCGAGCTGCTATGCACGGTCAAGCGCAATAGGTTCAGATACCTGAAGGAGAAGATCCCGAGCCTGTCGGAGATTGGGGTAGTCACTGAAGGCAGCAGGATAAAAATAAGGAAAGCGGACGGCAGCACCGAGACCCTGAAGCCGTCCGGCTACAACCACTTCTCTTAATTCTCCTACCCTTAATTCCTCTAGATGTACTCTATAGTGCTCGGCGGCTTTGGAGTCAGGTCATAGACCACCTTGACGACACCGGGGACCTCCGCGCATATCCTCTGCTGAAGCCTCTCCAGCTTGTCCCAGCCGAGCTTTGTGACGCCTGCAGTGACCGCATCCCTGCTCTCGACGCAGCGGACGGCGATTATCTGGCCGAAGCGCCTTTTCCCGTCCTCGGTTATGCCGGTCGCCCGGTCCTTGAAGAGGACGGCCAGATACTGGAACGCCCCGCTGTCCCTGAGCTCCTCCTCAACTATCTTGGTGGCCTTCCTCACGGTTTCCACCCTCTCGGGAGTCACCTCCCCTATGACGCGCGCGGATAGGCCGGGACCGCAGAAGGGCATCCGGTTGTAGACGGACTCCGGCAATCCAAGCGCCTTGGCGACCATGCGGACCTGGGGCTTGTAGAGCTCTATCAGCGGCTCCATGACCTTCTCCAGCCCCCAGCTTGAGGTGTCAAGGCCTATCTGCTCCAGGACATTGTGCTGGGATTTGACTCCCCCGACAGTCTCCTTTATGTCGGCGGCTATGGTGCCCTGGAACATGAACTTGGCGCCGCTCTCCTTGACTATCCTTCCCAGGACTGTGTAGAAGATGTCCCTGAATGCCTTCCGCTTCTCCTCCGGGTCCTCCTTGCCCTTGAGGGCTGCGAAGAACTCGTCGGCAACGTCTTTTATCTCCACGTCTATGCCGTATTTGGCAAAGGTCTCCTTCACCTGCTCCGGCTCGCCCTCCCGCATCAAGCCGTCCTGCAGAAAGAAGCACTCCAGCTGATCGCCTATGGCCTTGTGGGCCAGCATCGCCACTACCGAGCTGTCCACACCTCCAGAAAGTGCGCATATGGCCTTCTCGTCGCCTACGGTCTTCTTTATCTCATCTATCTTCTCCTCTATGAATGAATCGGTATCAAGCTCCATTTTTTCACCAGTTTATGCTGAACGAGTCGAACTCGCCGGTTGGCTCCTCCCATTTGGTGTCGACGCTTTTCACTTCAGCTCCGGGCGGTCCCCGCGCGCACCACTGGAGCATCCTCCCGACGGCCTCCCTGCTTCCCTCAAAGACCGCCTCGACTCTTCCGTCGGGCAGGTTTCTGACCCAGCCGGTCAGACCAAGTCTCGTGGCCTCGTCGCGCGTCGTGGCTCTGAAAAAGACCCCCTGCACGACTCCTGATATGAATACATGAGCCCTAGCCCGGCCCTTATGATCCTTATGATGAAACATTATGAGAATCAGCTCACTTCTCAATGTAGACTGTCTGCGTCGGGAAGGCTATCTCAATACCGGCTTTGTCGAGGCCCTTGAGTATTCTCAGGTTTATCTCATGTTTGGTTGTGCCCCAATACTTTAGGGACTTTATCCAGTAGATACACAGCAGGTTGAGGGAAAAATCGCCGAATTCCGTAAACCACACCAGCGGCTCATCATCTGCTACCCCCTCAACACCCCTTATAGCCTCTTTTATTATCCTAACAGCCTCCTCAACCTTCTCCGGCTTGGTGCCATATGTGAGGCCCAGTTTGAAGCTCTGCTTTATCTTTTTTGTTGGCCGGGCATAATTCTCGACAATTGATTTTGAAAGCAGGGAATTCGGGATTATGATTATGTTGTTGTCTAGATTCTTTATCTTGGAGCTCCGCAGGCCTATGTCCACGACATCGCCGTATATCTTGTCATCTATCTTCACCCTGTCGCCTATTGCAAAGGGCCGGTCCATGAAGATGGACAACCCGCCAAACATGTTGCCCAAGGTGTCCTGTGCCGCCAAGGCTATTGCAATACCACCAATGCCCAGTCCGGTTATAACGGCCGTTATGTCATAACCATAGTTGCTGGCAATGGACATTATGCCGAATATTATTACGAGGGCCTTGAGTGTCTTCTTTATGACAGGTATCAGCTGTTCATCAAGCTTTGTCTCGGTTCTCTTGGCAAACGGGTGCATGTATTCATCTATCAGAACATCAATAAGTCGCAGGACAAACCAAAGTATTGTGAGGGATATAAGAACAGAGAGCACTGTATCTACGAAACCCCCGATTTCCTGTGGCATGACCAGAAAATCCAATCCTATTCCAAGGCCCATGAGGACAATGGCCAGAACCAGCGGACCTTGCAATATTTTTATCAACAGGTCATCTAGGCGGTTATGAGTCCTCTTGGCTGCCGCCTCAAGCCTGTATTTTAGGAGGTAGTATACAGTCTTTCCTATGAGAAACGAGAGGGCAAGAGTTATGAAAAAGAGCATATACTGCCAAAGCGTATTGCCAAAAAATGCCGTCTCCGTCAGGAATCCCAGATGGATAGAAACGGGGTCAAAAGCCATAGGGATATGTTAGATTAGCCCATTATAAAAATCATTCGTTATAAGAATTATTCCATTATAAGAATTTATAAGAATTATTATGATAGATTTAAATGGTTTTTCCTTCTGTTTATTAAGATGAATAGAAAAGGGTCAAATCTGATTATTATTGCAATCGTATTTGCAGTTTTAATTATCGGGGTTTTTTCTTATTTTGCTTTTGTTCCAGAAGAAAAAAATAACAAAGAACAATCAGAACAAAGCGATGGCGCGCCTCAAAACGAGCAAAGCCAAACATGTGTTGAAAACTGGATTTGCGGAGACTGGACTAGTTGCCAAAACGGAATCCAAACAAGAACATGCACCGACTCCAACAACTGCGGGACTCAAAACAACAAACCCCCAGTCTCTCAGACCTGCGAAGAAGAAACAGATACATGCGGGGATGGACATTGCAATTTTCCTGAAGAAAATTGGTATTCCTGTTGGCAGGATTGTAAACCAGATTTTAATACCGGTGATTTTGAAACATCAAGAAATTCTCCAAAAACGTGTTCTGGAAGCCCAGCTGAGCCAGATTGTTGTTCAACTGAGGCACAATACACCCAATATGACTCATATTATACCTGTGATTACATTGGCGGCTGCGAGAATGACTTCACATTTTGTAGTGAAAAATGTAAAGAAGCAGGATATGATAAACCAACTGTTGTCGGCTATACATTTGATTTAGAAACTGGAAAAGTCGTAGGAACAAAAACATTTATTCAGTGTAGTTGTAAGGCATGTTAGAAAACTCGCACTTCCCACCCATTTAGGCAATCACGGCCCCATCGCTCATTTCATTCGCTCGGTTGCACCTCGCTCCACCCAAACTCCCCACTTTGTTCGGAACTTCTCTTAATCGCATATGTTATTGGATTCTGAATTGATTTTATTAGTATTTATTAGTATTGAAATCTGGTCTATTCTATAAGAAATTTATTGAGCCTGCTCTACTCAAAGCATATTTTCTTAAAATTTCAGAAAGAATTTATAACTCAGGAATCAATAGATTTATCAACTTTGCTATCCTGATATAATATAATTTTTGAAGTCTATTTTAATTGGTTGGGTTATTATATAGGCGGGTGGAAATGAGAGACATCTTTGGTATGGGAATTCTGGCAGTTGTCCTTGGGCTTATTCTGGCAGCAATATTCATACTGGAAGGCATAGTTTCGCCAGCTCCTCCCGGCTTCTTCTGCAGATCCGGATCAGACTGTGAGGGTCTGAGCCATGAGGATTGTGAGGGGAAGTGGGCCTGTATCAACCAATACTGCTCGTGGGAGTGTGAAGAGCCTCCCGACACCTCCTGCGCGACGGCCGGCGACTGCGAGGATTTGAATCTCCCGCACATAATGTGCGAAGGCGAATGGGAATGTGAAGAAGGCAGATGTGCATGGATATGTGAAATTGAACAGGAAGAGCCGGAGCTGGAATACATAGTTGGCGAGTGTGAAGAGGGTATCAGGGGTGAAGACTATGTCAGTATAAGACCGGCTGCTGATGGAATACAGCTGAAGCAGCTGCTGAACTATGCCTGCTGTGGCGATATAGAACTGGAGATGGATATAAACGGCAACCTGATAACGATAACCGAGGTGAACAGGGGGGAAATGTGCAGGTGCATGTGCAACTACCCTATAGACGCCAAGATAAAAGTCCTGCCGGGCAAGTATAAGGTTGAGGTCTATGGGGTGGAATTTCCGGGACAGGAAGTCGAGAAACTGGGTGAGAACTGGGTCACGGTAGGCAGGACCGACACCAGGGTTCTTTTCATAGAGCAGCACACAAACACAGACGGCAGGATTATAGCCGGAGATTATCCGTTCACATTCATAGATTTTCCAACATACTTCTTTGATGAAGAGGAACGCACACTGAAAGGTTCAATAGATTTTGATGTGGATGATGTAGTAGCGATATACGGCAGTGGCCGGAGCCTGAGCGGTGATGCAGGCAGTGGAGCAGCCACCAGTTTATGGCCGATCTATTCCATACCTGCAGAGGCTGGTGGAGACCGGATAACGCGCTTATGGGATGATGGCAAAGTGGCAGTAGAGCATGCCGGCAAACTTATAATCCTCAAACCCGGTGAAACCTGGAAAAATATAACAGTTGAGGAAACAACAGGAGGATACAATACAGGACTCATAGAACTGACCGTGACAGATATTATAACAAACCACGGCTTCATCGAGAAGGAGGATGTGGGGGTGTGGTGAATGGACCGGAGTGTCATATATGCGGCGATCATACTCGTGCTGGCATTCCTTGCCCTGAATGTGCTCGAGAGCATGATTGAGGAGGAGCCTCTGGAGGGAGTCTGTCTGATACCGTCAGACTGTGAGGGCCTGCCGCCGGGAGAGTGCGAGGGGAGATGGGAATGTGTCAAGAACTTCTGCACTTGGGAGTGCAAGACCGGGGATGCAGGCGCCGAAAACTCATCAGAGGAGCCTGAGGGGCCCTGAGTGCCTGCACCAGCAAGCATCCCATGCGCCAAAAGGGATGCCATGGAACGGTTTTCGGCCGAGCGTTCCACAAAAGGCTTTAATATGGTTCCTGCTTTATAATACCTGAAAATGAAACGGATGCTCGCGCTGGTCGCGCTATGTGTGGTTTTGCTGAGTTTGGACGCTTATGCAGACGGCATAATAATCCCCGAGCCGAGGCCTGATTTGCCACGACCGGAGTATCTAGAGGTGAAATACCACCATGTGAACATCACAATCAATAACCAGTTTGTTGAGACATATATAGACCAGGTCTTCCACAATCCCAACTACTGGGATATTGAGGGCACATACCTCTTCCCCCTGCCGCCGGGCGCATCCATACAGAAGTTCTCCATGTATGTGGAGGGTGAAGAGCTCAAGGGTGAGATACTCGAAGCGGATGAGGCGCGCGAGATATATGAGGACCTGGTGAGGAAGCTGATAGACCCGGGATTGCTGGAATATGTGGACCGCAACACCTTCAAGGCAAGGGTCTACCCCATCGAGGGCAGGGGCGACAAGCGCGTCAAAATGGACTACTCGGAGGTTATATCCTGCGAGAGCGGCGTCTGCGAATACACATATCCTTTGGACATAGAGCGGTTCACCTCGGCGGACATGGAGGAAGTCGTTATAAGCGCGGTCGTAAAGTCCAACATCCCGATAAAGAGCGTCTACTCACCGAGCCATGAAATTGAGGTAAGGCGCATAAGCGACTACAAGGTTGAGGTAAGCTACGAGGCCGAGCACGTCAGGCCCGACACGGACTTCAAGCTCATATACACCATCTCGGATGATGATATCGGCGTCAACCTGATAACCCACAAGGAGGGTGATACAGGCTACTTCCTGTTAATGCTCGCCCCCAAGTTCCAGCTGGACGAGGGCGACGTCATTGAGAAGGATGTCGTGTTCGTCCTTGACAAATCAGGCTCAATGGCCGGGGAGAAGATAGAGCAAGCCAAGGATGCGCTCAAATTCACGCTCAACAGTTTGAACGAAGGTGATAGATTCGGCATTGTTACCTTCAGCACAGGGGTGACCAGCTACAAAGACTCTCTTGAGCCTGCAAGCTCTGCCAACATAGCCGATGCCATAGATTTCGTAGATGAGATAAAAGCACTTGGCGGGACAGACATACACGGTGCACTCCTGAAAGCTCTGGATATGCTGCCGTCCGACGACCGGCCCAAGATGATAATCTTCCTTACGGACGGGGAGCCGACCGTGGGAGTAACGGATATAGAAGAGATTTTAAAGGATGTCGCAGATGAGAATGATGGCGCCAGCATATTCGTCTTTGGGGTTGGGTATGACGTCAACACGCACCTGCTGGACAAGCTGTCCATCCAGAACCATGGCGTTTCTGAATACGTTGTGGAGGGTGAAAACATAGAGGTCAAGGTCAGCCGGTTCTACGAGAAGGTGAGCAACCCCATATTGTCCGACATATCGCTCGACTTCTCAGGCATAAGGGTCATGGAGATGTATCCAAAGGAGCTCCCGGATGTCTTTAAAGGGACGCAGATACTTGTCTTCGGGCAGTATGAGGGCAGTGGGCAGGCGGAGGTGAGTCTCATGGGCGAGGTGGCGGGCGTGCCAAACATGTTGCGCTACAGCCTATACTTCCCTCCCTCAAGGAGGAGCAACGACTTCCTGCCGAGGCTCTGGGCTACAAGAAAGATAGGCTACCTGCTGGATGAAATCCGACTGGAGGGTGAAGATGAGGAGCTCATAGACGAGATAGTAGAGCTGTCGAAGAGGTATGGGATAGCCACCCCATACACATCATTCCTGATACTTGAGGACGAGCCCACGGATGTCTGGCGGAGAGAGCTGCAGGAGAGCCTCGCTCCACAGGCCGGCTTCGAGGCAGTTACGGCCAGTCAGGACATAGGAGCCTACAAGGGTGCAAACACTGCTGGAACGGCTGGGAAGACTATCTATGACACGGAGGGCAGGGCTGTCAGCATACGCTACGTTGGCAAGAAGAGTTTTATTCAGAAGGACGGGTTCATGACAGATACGGAGTATGAGGGCGGGACCACACTGAATCTCAAATACGGCAGCAACGCATATTTCAGTGCGCTGGCCATGAACCCCGGGCTTGGACAGTACTTTGCAGTCGGCAAGAACGTCATAGTCTGTGTTGGGGGTACCTGTATCAAGGTGGACGAGAACTACGCCGGTACGGAGGACACAATAGGCGAGCTGGATTTAGGCGAAGAAGAGGCTGAGTGGCAGTGCGGCACCGACTCAGACTGCGAGCTGAGCTGCGCCTGCACCTGCGGAGAGCCCGGCTCCGTACAGTGTATAAGGCAGGCCGACTGCCGGGAGGAACAGGGGATAACCGGCTGCAAGTGCATTGAGGGAGTCTGCATCCCGGTCAGAGACCCGAACTGGTCGCCCCCTGATGGTGGACCCGTCTGCGGCAACGGTGCCTGTGAGAGTGGAGAGAGCGCAACAAGCTGCCCAAAGGACTGTGAGGTCATAGGTAAGCCACCGGCTCAGCAGGAGGGCGACTTCACGACCCTGCTGATACTGGCAGTGGTCGTAATCGTGCTGGCGACGATATTCGTTTCATTCAGAAAACTGAAACGGGAGAAAAGATGATAGACAAGAACGAGATTATGGCTCTGGCGGCGATTGCCGCCATCATAGTCGTGCTGGCAATAATGGTCAGCATAGTGCCCCAGGACGAGCTCCTAGGAGGGGGCGACATAGGCTGGGTGGACGACGGGAAGGTGGACGAGACCTTGAAGAAGTTCGAGTCGCAGGCCGAGCTCAGCTCGTTCATCAAGTACTCGGCCGAGAGCAGTTATGGCGGTTACGGCGGGAGGGGTGTCATGATGGAGACCACCATGGCCATGGCTGCTGACACAACCATGGGAGCTCCTGCACCGACGGTCGGGAAGGCATATGCCGGGGCGGAGGAGTTCTCAACCACCAACATACAGGTGGAGGGCGTTGACGAGGCAGACATTGTCAAGAACGACGGCAAGTACATCTATTTGGTCAGCGGCAACAAGGTCGTCATACTGGACGCCTATCCGCCGGAGGACGCCAAGATACTCTCGGAGATAGAGTTTGAAGGCGAGTCGCCATTGGAGATTTACATAAACGGAGACAGGCTGGTTGTCTTCACGCAGGATTATGATTACGGAGCAGGTAAAATCGGAGTATACCCTTATTATCAGGGCTCTGGAAGCAGGGCAATGGTCTATGTCTACGACGTCTCGAACCGGGAAGAGCCCGAGCTGAAGCAGGAAATCGGTGTGAAAGGCGCGTATTTCAATTCGCGCATGATAGGCAACTATGTTTACGTCATAGTCAACGAGCCCATTTACTACCGGCCCTGCTACGGCTACTACTACGGCAGTGATGAGGTCAATCCGCTGGAATGCCTCACCAGGGAGATAGAGGTTCCCGAGGTGACGGTTGACGGAAAGGCTATGGATGAGGGGTTCCCGGACGTCTACTACTGGGACATACCCGACAATTCATACCGCTTCACGACAGTGCTGGCCGTCAACACGCAGACTGACGAGAGCCCGAGCAAGAAGTTCTTCGTCATGGGGGCTGCGCAGGACATGTACGTCTCCATGGACAACATCTACGTCACAAGGAGCAGGTGGATGAGCGAGCGGGAGCTCATGGACAGGGTATACGATGAGGTGGTGATACCCAACCTGCCGGAGGAGCTGCAGGATGAGATAGCGGATATTGAGGCCTCGGACAAGGGCGAATATGCGAAGAAGTTTGAAAAGCTTCTGGTGATAAAGGAGTATATCGCCAATCTGGGCGAGGAGGATGCCCAAGAGTTCCGGGAGGCGATAAGCGACGCGATGCAGGAAATGCGCGAAGAGTTTGAGAGGATGAGGGAGCAGACAGTGGTCAGCAGGATAGCGATAGACAGAGGGAAGATAACGCCGAAGGCCACGGGCAGCATTCCGGGAACCGTCCTGAACCAGTTCTCCATGGACGAGTACGGCGGCAACTTCAGGATAGCGACTACTGTGGGCCATGTCAGCCGCTCCGGAGGCGGCTCCAGCAACAATATCTATGTCCTGAACAGCGACATGGAGATAATCGGCAAGCTGGAAGACCTTGCCCCCGGCGAGCGCATCTATTCGGCGCGCTTCATGGGCGACCGGTGCTATCTTGTAACCTTCAAGAAGGTGGACCCGCTATTTGTCATAGACCTGTCAGACCCGGAGAACCCGGGGGTTCTGGGCAAGCTGAAGATACCCGGCTACTCGGACTACCTCCACCCATACGACGAGAACCACCTTATCGGCATAGGTAAGGAGACGGTCGAAGCAGAGGAGGGAGACTTCACCTGGTACCAAGGCGTGAAGCTGTCGCTGTTTGACGTCACGGACGTTGAGAATCCGAAGGAGCTGGACAAGTACGAGATAGGCGACCGGGGGACGGACTCCAACGCCCTGCATGACCACAAGGCGTTCCTGTTCAGCAGATCGAAGAACCTGCTGGTTATTCCGATACTGCTGGCAGAGATAGATGAGGAGAAGTACCCAGGCGGCGTCGAGGACAACACCTACGGCGACTACGTCTGGCAGGGCGCATACGTCTTCGATGTGGATCTGGACGGATTCAGGCTGAGAGGCAGGGTGAGCCACGCTGATGAGAGCGAGTTCGAGAAGAGCGGATATTACTACAGCTCTCCGAACTCGGTCAAGCGCTCGCTCTACATGGACGACATCCTCTACACGATATCGGACAGCAAGGTGGTCATGAGCGATCTGAACGTGCCGGCTGAGAAGATAAACGAGGTCGAGCTTCCTTACGATGGAGGGGGCTACAATTATCCAGAGCCGTTTCTTGTCTAGGCAAGCTATGGGCAGGAGAGCTCGACTGTGAGCTTTCCTCCCTTCCTCAGTTCTTTTATCAAGTTCCTGTCCAGGTCAGCAGCAGCCTTGTCCGCGCGCACGCAGATGGTTCTGGGACATATGAAAGAGCTTCTCCTTATGACTAGTGAGGTAGGATCTGTGAGAGTGAGTTCTGGATGACCATATGCTCTCACAATATCCTTTATACCATTGCACTCCAAGGTTATAATTATCCCCTTTTCGTTCCTGAGACTGTCCTTCAGCCGGTTATCAAGGTCTGCACATGCCTTCTCGCATTCAACACCTATTATACAGTCTCCAGCCGGTGTCAGAGACGGCTCTTTTGTTAGCTCCATGGTAGTCCTATGTGTAGCAGAAATATTTGGGTGGCCACAGGCGCTGAAGCAGAACTCCATCCTAGAACAGGCGTATTGTACTATTGTAGCGACCGGATTTTGCCCTGACCATCACATATTTGGGACCATTGAGGGGGCAGTCCACAGATACCTCAAAGGGAAGTTTATCTGAGTAGCTTCTTATCTTGTTTTCAAGATAGGTGCAACGCGCCTGAGCATCTGGTAGTGTGGGGTTTATACTGGGCCATATTGTCTGGAGGTTTTTGGCCATGTGGGAGATCTTCATCATGGTTATCCTGTCATAATTAGACGCCTGCATGACTGAAACGGACTTCATGTTGGTAATGGCTATGATGAAAACGGCTACAAATATCAGGAAGACCAGCAGTCCATAGACATATCCTTTCTGTTTCATTTTCTATATGCCAACCTTTACGGTCAATAACTTTAGCTCACCTGATGCGTCAGTCAGGAATCTCCTGGCGGTCGCCATCTCTCTGACATCATCTATGGAACCGTATTCCATGGTGACTCCGCCTTCTACCTGGACAAACAGGTATATGCCAGTCTCTGAGACTATATTCCGAAGGGAGATACCTAGATTGTCAAGATACTGCGGGTCGATGTCATTCTTCCAGGCAATATCCGGTTGTGCCGCATCTGGCACCATGCTTGCACCTATTGCATCAGCAAGGTCCTCTGCCCAGACGTTGAGTGTGTATGTGCTTTTTATATCGGCCTCATTTGTATTGGTCATCAGCAGGACAACCAGACCTATCAGGGTAAATGCCACGGCATATGCCAGCATGGCATCCAGCATTGCTACCAAACCCTTGCTTTTCATGGTTTGTCCTCCCATACAATGAATGACACTCCGGCTATGCGGCCCGGTTCCGGGTTTCCGCTATCATCAGATTCAAGCATAAACCTGAGTTCCGATGCCATGGTGTTTTTAAAAAATTCCGGCGCATTTTCTGACCTGGGGCCAACAGGCAGCAGGTTAGACCAGAGGCGGTTTTCATCACCCTGTATATTATCATCGGGGTTATGACATCTTTTTATTCCATCAATATAACTTACTGCCCTCACATGGTATACATATCCAGATGGGAGAGGATAATTTCTCAGAAGATCACTCAGTTCCCTGCAGTTTGTTTCCCTAAGAGGTGGTTGCGGGTCCGCTGATATTGTGTTCTCTGCCATACCCTGCACCAGGGTCTCCAGATAGCTGTTCTCTGATAGCCCCTTCATCTGCTCCTCACTCAGATAGAGATACTGAAGACTTGCCCCAATTATCATCATTATTGGCAACAGGGAGAAAAGCACATCTATTGAGAAAACCTGCGCCCTTTTTCCGAGGTTTTTTTGTATGTTTGTTCTCATAGTATTTTCATGTTGTTATTGTGTGCACGGTTCCAGTCCGCTGTAGAGGCACTGCTGGCAGTTCCATTGATTGATAAGGTTTGAAATGCGTGCAGAAAAGGCTGTCTGGGCCTCTGTACAGTTCTCAGACACAACATAGAGATCGGCCTTGTGATCAGCCTCGTCTATCCTTATCAGGTGGGTAGTTGTGCCGCGCGCAGACAGCGCAAGGGCAATTCCCTGTGCCTCTACCCTTACCCGGGACATCTGGCTGATTTCACTGTTGTAGCGTATTGCCCTGGAAGAAATGGCCCATACAGCCATAATTATGAACAAGACTACGAATGCTGTTTCAAGCGCTGTTTGGCCCCTTTTATCAATCCGAATCATGGTGTGCACTCCCCGCAGTTTATATTTCCTCCGGAGAGGTGACATTCCTTAAGGGTTATGACATCTCCTGTCTTGTAAGTTCCCAATGCACCCGTCTGGCAGTTTATGTCAAACCCCAGATACCTGACAACCGCTCTGGCAGGGTTGTTTGCATCAGTAAATATTACCTGCTGCTGGTTAAAAGTAAGCTGATAACTGAGATTGTATCTGGAGCCTGTCTGACCGGGGGCTGTGAAAAGATATTCATCCAGAAGATCCAGAGAGTAGGTTACGGTGCTAGAACCTATGGAATTGCGGAGGGCATTCAGGTTGCCGACAGTGTAGTCAGCTATCATGTTCAGCCCTGTCAGGGCTCTGCCATCCTGTATGGAAATCTCTGATGTCCGCCAGTATGTTATGAGGGAGGAAAAGATTATCAAAGCCATTATTATTGCAAAGCCCAAGTCAAATGAGAGCTGTCCTGTGACGCCGATTCCTTTCAGAACCCTGTTTTTCATCTTGTCCTTCTCCAATCACCCGGTATGTTGTAGTAGTATCTGCTGAGAATCTCAACCTTGCGGACATCGGCAGGATACTTTCTGGCAAAAAGGTGAAGATTGAATCCTGCATCCTTGCAAAACTTTATCGGCCTGCCCTCAACATCCAGAAACTGGGTTGAGGGTCCGCGGGAGATTGTTGAATCCTCTCTCTCTCGAATGTCGCATGTCGCAATGGATTTGTAGAGGAAGGAGTCCGAACTCGGCCAGCGTCCGCGTTCGGCAGAAAAGTTGAGAGTATTAAGGGGGAACTTCAGCTTCTTGGTGAGCGTCTTATAGAGGAAGGGGGTATTGGGCAGTTCATTCGGACCCACCTCCCAAGGTGTATACCATATCGGATATCCTGTTGAGTTTACTGAATATTGCGAGAACCCCTCCCCCCCGGGCATCGTGAGATTTGTATAAAGAAGCACGGATATGTTTATATGCGGACCTATGCTCTCTCCGTATGTTATGTCAACTGTGTTGTAGGGTATGTGGGCCACAAAGTCATACTTCTCACCAATACCACTCATGCCGGCAATCTCCACAGCCGATGCCACAGTATCCAAAAAATGTTCGGCCAGTATAAGATCATTGGTGTCAATGCTTTTCTCTGTTGACTGCTGGATTGGGCCCCCAAGCCAGATGGATACCAGGACTATGAGTATGAAGAGGAGGAGGATACCTGCCTCTAGGGATATCTGCCCTTTTCCAGATTTGCAGGGTCGGTTCATTATGATGTTGGACATGGATGGGTACAGCCGCCGTCCCACGCCATGCTGTCGTTCCAGTGCACTGCTGTATCACAGTAATTGCCAAAGCCTGTATTGTTGTGGTCAGGGGGTTCATCATTCCTTATATCCACAGGGTTGTTTGAACATATTGTATTAAATTGAAGCTTATTTCCAGATGATCCCCCAAATATGTGGACACCTCCTACAGGGAGGCCTCCAAGTGAAGCCAAAAAGGTGTTTCTAATGATTAAGTTGTCATCTGAGTTGCTTATAACGAGGTTACGCCTGTTGCCCTCCGCAGTGCAGTGTGAAACCGTAATATCTGAACTTCTCAAGATTAGTATGCCATTACTATACATATTGTTTGAAACGCAGTTGACAATTTCGCTGTCCCGGCTCTGCCGGAAGACTATGCCATGCGAAAAACCAGTAAGATTACAGTTTCTTATCCTAACATCCTCAGCATTGTGGAAATATATGCCGCCATACCAATCTTGGCCGAGGTGGTAATGCCCCGTCAGTTTATGGTCTTGGCAGTCCAAGGTCTTACCAGAAATAAGATTAAAATTAGGAGCTATCGCAACCACACATGAACCACCGTTCACGTCATCAATATCGCCTTCCAGCAGCACTGTATGGCAACCCTCGTCCAAAAGTGCCTGAACAATGCAGTTACATGCATCAGTCTCGCCTCCCCTGAGGTTCTGTGGGTCCACAAAGCAGTGGCCACTCAGAAGCTTCATATAACATGTCGGGGAAGGTCTTGAGGAGCATGTGCAGTCGTCCCTGCAGAAGCGGCCGGTACCACATGGAGCGTCATCACCGTCGCATTCCTCAACCCCCTCCCAGACATATCCGTCGCCGCAGTATGCGTTCATGCAGTTGACACACTCATCGGTGTTGTCACTGTCGCCGTCGTCGCACTCCTCGTAGCTCTCATCATCCCGCCGGACATATCCGTCGCCGCAGTATGCGTTCCTGCAGTTGATGCAGCTATCGTTGTTGTAAGTGTTGCCGTCGTCGCACTCCTCAAACCCGGCCCGGACATATCCGTCGCCGCAGTATGCGTTCCTGCAGTTGATGCAGCTATCGTTGTTGTAAGTGTTGCCGTCGTCGCACTCCTCGCCCGGATCCAGCTTGCCATCGCCACAGAACGGACCGGGTGGTGCTGCCCATGTGCACTCCTCGGCTGCCATAATCCTGACCCTGCCGCCATCGTTCTCAAAGGTGAAACAAGCCTTGTAGTTCCTGTCGAGGTCCAGCCCAGTGAAATCGCAGTCCAAATCAAAATCCACAGGCCTTGAATAGTCCTCCTGGGCGGTCCTCAGAAGGGCAGTCACACCAAAAGCACCGGGATTATCGACGTTGGTAACATCATAAAGTCTGAATTCTGCCTTGATGGAGTCACCAGTACACTCAAGGGTGTCAAAATCCCTCCGCATATCTATAATGACATAGTCCCTTGCACCATCCCCGCTTATACCGACAAGATTTGCTTTTTGGGATATTGTATCCACGGCCTTGACAGCAAGGGCTGCAGTGCCAACGGTGGTTGATGCAGCATAGCCAACCCTGGCAAGGGGGGAAGATATAAAGGCATAGATGTTGATAACCACCAAAAGGAGAACTACTATTTCCAAGGTTATCTGTCCCCTGCTTCTCATCGGGTTCTATGATATTAATGGGCTTAGAATAAAAAGGATGAGGCTATTGCTATGCACACGGACAGTGCAAGAAGACCAAGGGAGTCCCTTATGACCATAAAAAAGCCTCTGCTCCGCCACTCATGTCTGATTATAGCAAATGAGAGAAGTGCTCCGGCAAGACTTGTAAGGAAGAAGGCAAGAAGCTGTGGCATATAGGCTATGAATATGGCAGGACTTGCAGAAGAAGCAGTCACGAGGGCGGATGCATCCCATGCAATAATCAGTACGGCCCCTGCTGCAAAGGCCACAGAAAGGACAAAACAAAGGAGGATAAGACCTATTATACCAGACAAAGTACGGTTTTTGAGATACTCCAGCTGGGGAGAAAAGAGGGCTTCCCGGCAGGGCAGGGAGCCAGAGCAACGATTCCCGTTGTAGGTCCTGTCGGAAGGCAGAACAACAAACCAAAACAAGAAGGAGAGATAAAGACCAATGATTATGACGACCATTATCTGGAGGATATTTCCATACTTATCAAGGAATCTTGTTCTCTTTCTGCTCTCTGCAACCACAGCCTCTTCATTGGCCATAAGGCTGTAGAGTGGAGGGGTGAGGCCTATGACCAGAAGGGTAATGGCCAGCACGGAACTCTGGGAGGGGAATATGAAATATGAGAAGAGCACTGAAAAGGATGTGAATGCAAATATGAGAAAAAGCCACCTAATATGCTCCCGACTGAGAGAGATTTTCACCATGGACTGTTTGACTGCTAGGTGAGTATCCAGTCGATGACCTGACCGCGGGTGGTGTCTATCCTACCGCCCAGCCCCGTCCCGATCTGCTCAACATAGCCTATCATAGTCAGGACGAGGATTAGAAGTGTCAGTACAACAGCTATCATAAGCATGTATTCCAGCGCTGTCTGTCCTCTCCGCTTCATTTTATTTTATGATTCAAACAACTATGCACACAGCTCACGGGCCTGTCTGACAGAACCCGGAGGCTATGTCACACCGTCCGGAGTCTCCCCCACAGGCAGGTATCTTGCACTGGCTGTCATCAGTGCACTCCGTGGTGACGCATATGACATTGCCGGCCCGGTTTATTGTCGTATCTTCCACATTACTGGAAAAGGACTGGTTCCAGACCACTATGATAACCACGACCGCTATGACCAAGGCAACTATCA
>CAZQBY010000013.1:21728-31401 GCA_964592405.1 uncultured archaeon
CTGCATCCAGACCATAACCGCAACAACGATTATGATCGCCACTACGACTATGAGGAGATACTCAAGAGCCGTCTGTCCTTTTCTTGTTGGGTTCATTTTTTGCTCCTTTTTTGGTATTTTGTTTTTATGGGTTTGATTAGGGTTTGTTTTGTATTTGGGTTTGTCAGTCAGCTATATTAAGGCTTTGTATTATAAAAACCTATCCTTTGCCTTTTTTGGGGCTGCTGATGGTTTGTGGAGAGCAACTGGGGGCTGTGCCGGCAGAATATATATTTATCTAGGACCTTTTGTAAATATTCGCAATGATAATAATACCCGCTGTTGATGTCCGCTACGGGAAGTGTGTTCAGATGGTACAGGGAAAGCCGGGCACAGAAAAATATTATGGAGACCCTGTCAAGGTTGCTAAAATCTGGGAGGAAAAGGGCGCACAGATGCTGCATGTTATAGACATTGACGCGGCCCTTGGTGAGGGGGACAATCTTGATGTCATAGTTGATATACACGATGCGGTCGATATACCAATCCAGTTTGGTGGCGGAATAAGGGGGCCAACCTATGCAAGGGTGGCATTGGAAGCTGGTATAGACAGGATAATATTTGGTAGTCTGAGTGTCAAAAACCCAAAACTTGTCAAGGATCTCAGCAGGGAGTATGGCAAAGACAGGATAATGGTTGCAGTCGACTCGCTGAAGGGGGAGGTGGTTATACACGGCTGGACCGAAAGGACAGGCATAAAGACTATAGACCAGATAAAAAAGATGGAGAGATATGTCTTTGGATTCCTGGTAACTGATGTTGATAAAGAGGGCCTCCTGAAGGGAGTTGATATAAAAGAGTTTGAAGATCTGGTAAAGGCCACAAATGCCAGAATATGTGCCTCCGGCGGGATAACCACCAATAAGGATATCAAGGCTCTGGAAGGAATAGGAGTCTGGGGATGCGTAATAGGCAAGGCGCTTTATGAGGGAAGGATAAAGCTCCCCAAGCCGTCTAGTCCTCAATAGACAGGAAGCCCTTGAAAGAGGCATTGACACAGCAATCCCACTTCTTCTGTTTTATAAAGGCGTTTCCTGCAGGCAGGAAGTCTTCACCGCTGGTAAGCTCAAAGTTGTATGTATAGAATCCCTCTTCTGCGTCTTCACTGATCTCAAAGCATATTTCGTTCTTCCCCTTGTTTAGATACACTTCACTGACAGGGGCATCACATATACCCTTCAGATCTGCGGGCAGTTGGGGGCAGTTGCCTACTGTAAAGCTGGAAACCTCAACTGAACAGACACAGCTTCTGTTGGCATAAACATCAAAGCAGAACTTGTCTCCGGCCTCAACCCTGAGTATCTCCGGAAAAACAACCTCGGTTATCGGGCCTGCATGATAGACATCATTATATATTGCCTCAACGCGGGGACGGACCAGCCCGTATGCGAACTTCTGTATCCAGTCGCCCTCATTGTCCTTGTAGAGCAGGAAAAACTTGAAGTTGTCAGTGCGCGCCACGAACACGTCAGTGGGCGGAACATACCTTCTGAGTATTGCAACAGCCAAATGCATCTTGTAGGTTTCGCAGGATGCCACATCCTCCAGACACTCCCACTCACAGACCCAGCTGTTCTCGGACTCATAGACTGCTGTGTCAACTATACAGTCTCGGTCCACAAAGCCGTCCGCATCATCAGTATCACACTTCCTCTCCACCTTCTTTATCAACCTCCGGACGCTTCGGTCGTCGAAGTTGAGGCCGTATGCGCCAAAGATGTTCTCGCCCTCGTTGAGCTCAAGGCACCCCAGCTCCTCGATGGGCGCCATGTCGCAGACCTCCACTATCTGCTCCTCGGTCTCGTTGACCTCCGGCTCGGGCTCCTCTTCGACCGGCTGCTCGTAAATAGGAGGAGGCCTGACTTCAGGGGGAGGAGTCTCCATTGGCTCGGGTTCTGGGGGGGTGGGGGCGGTCAGTATTATGGCCAAGCCTACAACGGCCAGTATAACGATTACCGCGGCAAGAAGAGTGAGTCTCCTCTTAAGGTATACCTTCTGAATCTCAGAATGGCTTTTAGACAAAGGACTCTCTTCCATTCCACCCGCTGTTATAAAGGGCTAAGGGAATAAAAATGGATAGCCTTTTTTAGGTTTGAGGCGCAAGATTAGGTATGGCAAGGGTATCGCTCGGGAAGAAGGTATCATCCAGAAAGGCAAAAGCCGGAAAGAGTCCAAAGCCTAAAAGGCCTGCAGTGCGGGTCAGACGGCCCGCCCTTCCGCCCGGGAGTATCAGCAGGCCGAAGGAGAAGAGGGTGGAAAGGAAAAGGCCGGGGGTGATATTCGCTGGTCATGTGATTCATGCCAACAAAAAGCCACCGGGGATTCGCTCATGGAGAATTGCTGACAGGTTGGAGGCCCATAAAATAGCGACCAGGAGTCTGAGCGCTGGTATAGAACGCATGATCAGGGCCGTAAACCAGAGGGATGTCCGGAGGAAGGCAGGCTAAGATGGACACGCGAACCTTCAACCGGATGGCGGATGACCTGGACGCGAAGATAAATATGGTCAACGAATTCATAGAGCGCGCGCATAAGGAGGGGATAAGCACCATAGAAGCAATTGCCATGCAGAATCATGTCCGCAGGGAGTTCAGCCCCAAGCAGCGCGCCAACTTCAGGCGCCAGATAGCTGCCCTCTACCGTGATGGGAAAATAAGTATAAAACAAAAGGAGCGGATGGACCGGCTACTGGACAAGGCGTCCAGGATAGCCGACCAGCATTTCCTCAGACTCTCAAAAATCGTGCCTGAGAGGCAGGCGATAGCCGCACCTCCGGGCTTTCCGGATTTCATGAGGAGTGAGCCGGGCAAGGGCGGCCCCAAAAGCATATTGAAGTGGCTGGGTATTGGGAGCTGAGAATGGGCCTACTGAGGTTTATAAAGTCATTGCTTGGTCTTGAAAGCAAGAAGCAATTGCCATCTGTATATGATCCCCCATTCATAGTCCTGCCTGCCAGACAACAGTATCAGTCAAGAGACTACTGGGAACAGATGAAGAAGAGATGGGATGCCCGCATGGAATGGGAGCGGCAGAGGCGCTCCAGATACGGCGGGTTCTAGGGGACTGAAAAAACGACCAAACCTGCGAATATTTTTATAAACCGCCCCTTTCTAATAGCAGCACAATTCCAAAAAATTCTAAAATCTAAAGGTGGCAGAAAGATGACTTTGGTGCAAGACGCAATGAATGCTTCCGTGCCCGGGACCGCCAAGCAGTTCCTGGGCAGTGTGCAGCCCAAGCCGGTCGGGCAGATGGTTATGTATGTCGGTTTGTTGGGCCTGCTGGGCGTAATAGGGACTGTCATAGGCCTGAGTGTTGTAGGTGTGTGTTGGGCATGGGTCTGCTTCAAGTGGCCAATAACATCCGCCTTGATATCGGGCATCGTCGGTTGGATAGGGATGATAATAGCGATTGTTGGTGCCGGGATGGTGGTATCCGCACTGAGCCAGGGCATGGTTGGCAGGCAGGTTCCCAACGAGGAAGCTGTAACGCTCGCGGGTTTTGCGGCTACGCCTGCGCTGCTGGCCGGGATACTCAACATCATACCCGGGGTAGGAGGGATATTAGTGCTGGTTGCAGCTCTGTACTCGGCCTATCTGTTCTTCCTCGGTTCAGGTGTCAGATTCGGGCAGGACAAGGCTATAGTCGTGACTATAATCTATATAGTGTTCCTGATAGTTATAAGCTTGATATTCGGCCTTATAGCCAGTTCTATATATTCACCAGTCGTATGGGGCGGCCCAGGTTGGAGGGGCGTAATGCCTTATTAGGAGGCGACCCCTTCCCTTTCTTATTTTTCCAGAGCCTAGCATCAGCTCACTGAAGCCCCGCTCTCAATGTCCCTGTCCAGGGTCAAGAGAGCCAAGCGGTCGTCTCCGCCAGCGGCCAGGAGCATGCCCTGCGACTCGACCCCCCTCAGCTTAACCGGCTTGAGGTTGGCCACCACAATTATCTTTTTCCCCTTAAGCTCCTCCGGCTTGTAGAACTGCTTTATCCCTGCGACCAGCTGCCGCCTCTCGCCACCCATGTCCACCTGGAGGACTAGCAGCTTGTCCGCATCGGGATGCGGCTTTGCCTCCAGAATCTCGGCCACTCGTAGATCCAGCTTTTCAAAGTCTTTCAATTCAATCATTTTCTTTGGTGGTTTTGAAGATGATTCCGCAGGACAAACAGCCGGCCTTTTCTTTGCCTTGGAGCACAGCCTGTCCACCTGCGCCTTTATCTCGCTTGCTTCTATCTTCCTGAAGACCGGTCTGACCTTGCCTATCCTGTGTCCGGCCTTCAGGGCCAGCCCGCGTGCGCTGTCCCAGCCGCCCTCTGTGTTCATCTGCTTCAGGAGCTCCGCGCTGGAAAATGGCATAAAGGGTTCCGACATTATGGCCAGCGAGCGTGCCAGATTCACGCCTATGTGAATCGTGCTCTCCGCGCCGCCCTTCCACGGCTCTTTCTTCTGGAAGTATTCATTTCCAGCGCGCGAGAGGGACATCACCTCCCTGAGGGCATCGACAAAATTGAATTCTTCCAGCAGCTCTGTGACTCGGTTGTGCGATTTCTCAAGCCTTGCGATAATCGCCTTGTCATCCTTGTCAGGCTCCCCGAGTTCGGGGACAACACCATCAAATCTGCTTTTACAGAAGCTGAGGACACGGTTGACAAAGTTGCCATAATTGCCGATAAGCTCGCTGTTGATTTTTTCTCCAAACGCTGCCCAAGAGAAATCTATGTCCTGATCCAGAGCAGCAGCCGAAATCAAAAAGAAGCGCAGATAGTCCGGCGGGAAGGTCTTCAGATAGTCGCTTATCCAGACCACATGGTTGCGTGAGGTGGACATCTTCTCGCCTTCAAGCGTCAGAAAGCCTCCGGCCCGCACAGCCGCAGGTGGTGGAAACTCGCCCTCGGCCATGAGGACAGCAGGCCAAAACAGAACATGATGGTAGATTATGTCCTTTCCGATGAAATGTATCACACGGCCTCTCCAGTAATCCCTCCAGTCGTCCGCCAGCTCTCTTGTGAAGGAGACATATCCTATGGGGGCATCAAACCAGACATATGTCACTTTATCAGTACCGGGTATTCTGACTCCCCAGTCCAGATCACGGGTGATATCCCAGTCCTGCAGCTCATCCAGCCAGGGAATGGCATAATTTCGTGCATTCTCGGATATTTCCCCTTTTTTCAGATAGTCCCTGAGCCTGCCGGCGAATTCAGAGAGTTTAAAGAAGTAGTGCATGGTTTCCCTGACCTCCGGAGTCTCTCCGCAGGATGCGCACTTCGGGTCCTTTATCTCGGATATGCTCAAATGCCGGCCGCAGGACTCGCAGTGGTCGCCCCTTGCCTTGGAGCCGCAGTGAACGCATATGCCCGCAACATATCGGTCCGGCAGGAAGCGCTCACATTTGGTGCAGAACAATTGCTTGACCGGTTTCTCGAAGATATATCCATTATCGCGGATTTTTTTGTAGAATTCCTGGGTTGTCTTATGGTGTATTGCGCGCGAGGTCTGCGAGAAGTTGTCAAATGATATGCCCAAGGCTCTGAGTTCATCGCCTATTATCCTGTGATATTTGTCGGCTATTTCCTTCGGGGTTCTGCCTTCGGCTTCTGCCTTTATGACTATGGGCGTTCCATGCTCATCAGTGCCGCACACATATTTTACGTCCTCGCCCCTGAGCCTGAGGAAGCGGACGTATATGTCCGCAGGTAAGTATGTGGAGCGCACATGACCGAGATGCATTGGTCCGTTGGCGTATGGCAGCGCTGATGTGACAAGTATCTTCATTCTGCAGGATATTTTGAGGCAGCAGAGGTAAAAAGGGGTTTGTTTATCGTTTATTTTGCTTCTGGTTTTGATTGTTTGACCATTTCTGTTTATTTTTATTTTTTAAAATCTTAGAAATCAGGATAAAAATGGAAAGACCCGTCTTGTATATGTTGTGCGTATTGTTTTTGTTATCAATGATTGGCAGTGCAGGAGCCCTCACCGCCCCTGCCACAGTGGTTGGAAACGGCGGCTGTATCGCCATAATACCCTGCAACCAGGATACCACCAATGTTGGGCTGGCAATGTATTCCAAACTACAATCGTCCGATATCTGGAAGAAGGGTGGTTTGGGCCTTCGTGTGCTTCCGCTGAGGGATATTGGAGATAATATCGGAACAATTGTATATGCCACAAAAACAGAAGGCGCTGAATTCTCCGATAACGACCCATTCCAGTGCGAGAATACCCTGCTGGTGGAATTGTGGACGCCCTCCTGCGGCGACATGCCGAAGATATGCACAACAGGCAATGACAGGAATATCGTTGCGCTTCCGGACAACCCTCTCCCGGACAGCTACAACCCAAAGAAGCAGTATTTCTTCCAGGATCTGGATGAGAGGGGAGTATCCAAAGGTGTCTTCTTCAAGGGGGCCGGCTTCTATATGAGCTGTGGCAATGACGAGAACAGGGCCTGGTCAGGGAGTCGAAAGCCCCGTGAGAGGGTCCTGATAGCCGGTGGGACCCCTGCGATTCTGGAGGATGTGGCGATGGAGTTCGTGGAGGAGGTGGTGAAGACCAAATCCGAATACGCTCCGGAGGTCAAGTACCGCATAACTGATGACTGGGGGCAGAGCATGATAGTAGGGTTTGAGGGAGACTTGGGAAGCATGACTGCCCTCAAAAACAGTATGAAGGACAGGTACGGCCATGCGCCAATAGTAGTGAGTGAGGGCAAGGGCATGGGCGATCTTGCCCAGGTCCTGCTGAAGCCCGGCAGGTCCGGTGGGGGGATGTTCAAACTTCCAAGCAAGATGGTGGACAGCAGGGTTTATGTGGTAACGTCCGCCAAAACAGCGTTCAGAAAACTGTTTGAAAATGAGACTGACAGCATGGCATATCAGCTCTTTGCCAATCTCAACAATGAGAAATACACGGACGAGACCCTGGTTTATGTGGATGTCTATGGATGCGCGCCAGAATACGAAACATTCAGTATCACTGATGATTTCAAGACAGGCAGCACAGTTGCTGTGAAAAAGGGCAAAGAGCTTTATATAGGAGAGAACGGCATAGTCTGCCACTTTGAAAACAAGGAGAAGGGCGCATGTGAGGCTTTGCTGACAGGAGAGGACGAGTATGAAAAGGGGAAAGGAGTCTACTGCAGGTGGGAGGACAGTGGTGGTGTGAAGGGCAACCAATACCAGACCGGCGTTTACTCCAAAAAGAGTGTTGAAGGCGGCGGCGAGATTAGGCTCATGGCAGGGCTGGGCAACTGCTCCACACACGAGGCAATCGCCGAATACAAAACCCTGAGCGGAGCCTTCGACTCAGGGGAACGGCAGTGGCTGCCGCTGTGCAACGATTCCAGAAGGTTCCCAAAGGACACAAAGGGCAATATCAACTGTCCCTACGGCGAGTCGAGAACCCGGTCCAACGGCTACGGAGGTAGCGTCTTCAGCAGGGCGAAATACTGTGCATGCGGAGAGATAAGGGATGTTGATCTGAAGATTATGACCGGACGGTTCACCGAGGAGGCCTATGAGGCCGGGATGGGGACCGAAGGGGGCCCGGTCAGGCTTGTCGCAGCCATAGCCACGCTATCAGGGGATGTCGCGGGAGAGCCGGTGGAGGTTGAATCCGGGACAGAACATGAGATAAGGGGAACGGGCTTCAGGGTAAGACCATCCGCCATCGACGCAGACAATCGGAGGATAATACCGCCGGAAGTGACCCTTACCTACAAAAGCCTCAGCCGGGAGGAGACCAAGACCTCGATGAACGGCAAACCCGTGGATTTTGACATATACTTCGGCGGGACACTGACCATGAGGGCTGAGGGTTACCCCGAATACAGCGTCGTGCTGAAGCCGCCCCTGGCAGGGACGCTGATATATCATCCAAACAAAAACGACTGGATAAAGGTTACAGATACAAGCGCAGTAATAAGCTGGGGCATCTCCAAGGCTGATCCGGGGACGACCAGCCGGATACATTATGCCCTTATGCCATCGGGCACTATAGATGAGAGGATTGAGGCGCTTGAAGAATCCGGGCTGCAATTTAAGGTGGAAACTGCAGATTTTGCAAACGGCATCTGGACAGTAAGATTAGATAATCTGAAACCCGATTCCGAGTATCTTTTCTGGCTGGACTCCAACGCCATAGGCGACAAGGAGTCGTTTTTCGAGCTGGCTGATGAGAACGGGGTGGAGGATTGGAAGTTTAGGACTCTTCTCACGGAGACCCCGAGGGAGGAAAGCGAGAAGGCAGATGAGATTATCCTTATAGATGAGGTTACCCTTACGGTCTACGACCCCCAAGCCAGAGCACTATCAGAAAGCACACTAGTAAAGGATTCAAAAATCCGGAAGGGTGCGACCATAAACTTGCCGGAAGAAACTCACCTTCTCATAATATCCGTAAAGGCGAATCTAAGGGCGTATCCAGATAATGCGCCTATCGAAACTCCAGAAGCCTCCCTTGACGGAAGGGCCCTTAAAGTCAGGAGGGACGAGCGCGGCTCCAGGGGGGTTTATAAAGCCAATGTTAGAAAGGGTACGGCTGGCGCTATTGCTCCTGGTACCCACACCCTGATCGTGGGGCTGAGTGGCGAGAACCTCAATCTTCGGTTTCAGGTCACCGAAAACCAGCTGTTCAAGAAGGCAGAGCACGAAAATGTTCGGAATTATATAGCTGAGAGTGAGGAGGAGCTTAGAGGACCAATAACCATCGCCGGCAAAGTCGTTTCCCGCAAGCAGACGAGTATAGACTTCCATAACAATCGAGAGATGAACGATGAGGAGCTCAAGAAGGTCGGACAGCTGAGGAATCTGGAGGTGCTGGACCTGAGCGGTACTGGGGTCTCCGACATCAGACCCCTCTCCGGGCTGACGAATCTGAAGGAGCTGTGGCTGAGCGGCACCAAGGTCTCCGACATCACGCCCCTCTCCGGGCTGACGGATCTGGAGATGCTGTGGCTGAGCGACACTGGGGTCTCCGACATCAGACCCCTCTCCGGGCTGACGAATCTGAAGCGGCTGTGGCTGTATGGCACCAAGGTCTCCGACATCACGCCCCTCTCCGGGCTGAGGAATCTGGAGATGCTAGAGCTGGGCCACACCGGGGTCTCCGACATCAGACCCCTCTCCGGGCTGAGGAATCTAAAGCGGCTGTGGCTGTATGGCACCAAGGTCTCCGACATCAGACCCCTCTCCGGGCTGACGGATCTGGAGATGCTGTGGCTGTATGGCACCAAGGTCCCCGCGAGCCAGTGCGAGGATTTGAAGAGGGCTATTCCCAAGCTCTTTATTTATGGCGGCTGCGTGGAGACTGAGGCAGAGCCAGAGACCGCGACAGTCGGGGGGGAAGCCGGCGACCTGATAACCATCGCCGGCAAAGTCGTTTCCCGCAAGCAGACGGAGGTAAGCTTCCATGACAATCTAAGAATGAACGATGAGGAGCTCAAGAAGGTCGGACAGCTGACGAATCTGGAGGTGCTGGACCTGAGCGGCACCGGGGTCTCCGACATCACGCCCCTCTCCGGGCTGAGGAATCTGAAGTGGCTGTGGCTGTATGACACCAAGGTCTCCGACATCAGACCCCTCTCCGGGCTGACGAATCTGGAGGCACTGGGCCTGAGCGGCACCAAGGTCC
>CAZQBY010000014.1:0-20004 GCA_964592405.1 uncultured archaeon
TCGCCGAGGGTCCCTGCAGCTTCGCTGCAGGTCTGACCTCGGCGTGTTTATCTTTTAAAATCTCTGGATATAATTAATGCAGCATGCCTCCAAGGCACAAAGGCCCAAAGAAGATCGACAAGTTCTGTTGGGCAAGGGATTTCAGACCGGAGAAGAGGGCACAGTTTGGCACTTATGAGCTTGCAGACCCGAAGAACACCTTTGTAGCAACCTCCGGCAACAGGATAGTGGGTATTGCCCGATTTTCCATCGTAAACGGAAAGCACGTTCTTACTGGTATTTCAATGATGCCCGAGTTCCGCGGCCATCAAAGCCGCGACCTCCTAATAAAGGCTGTGAAAGCCCGGTTTGACGACCACCCGGAAATCGGGGCTGTCTATGGGATATCTGCCAAGATATTGTCTGCAGGGGGCAGAGAGAAGCTCTCCAGATGGTTTGAGATGTGTGGCGCCGACCCAATCAGTCATCGCCACTTCACACACAGGATTACCCGGTCCAAGTTCTTCGCACGCTATCCCCCAAAATAGGTAGCCACCGAACGTTTTTATAGGGACTGCTTCTAATTAACCGCTTTTTTTTCTGGCGTTGAATCGAAGCATCCGTCCAAGCGCAGACGCAGTTGCGTCCATGTCTACAATCATATTCAAAAGTAATAAGAGGGTATCCCGAGCCCGGTGGGTTGCGAAGCAACCGCCAACAGGGTACAGGGATGATAATCCCATATGGCGAAATACCACAAGCCGAGGGCCGGATCAATCGGCTACTCGCCAAGGGTCAGGGCGAAGAAGCAGACGCCCAGTATAGGCAATTACCTGCCCAGTCAGGAGGCTGCCCCTTTGGGCTTCCTCTGCTACAAGGCAGGCATGACTCATGTAATCGCCAAAGACCTTGCCAAAAACTCCCCAACCCATAATCTTGACGTCCGGATCCCTGTTACAATCCTCGACTGTCCCCCCCTGACTGTCATTGGCATTCGTGCTTACATCAACGGCTATAATGGCTTGGAAGTGCTCACGGATGCCCTAGCTGAGAAGCTCGACAAGGACCTGGCCCGTGCAATGTCCATACCAAAGCAGCCCAAGACCCGGCAGAACATCAAAAAAATCGAGGATAATATAGATGCTGTGGTCAGGATAACCCTTCTGATAGCCACCCAGCCGAGAAAATCAGGTGTGGGGAAGAAGAAGCCAGACATTATGGAGATTCCACTGGGCGGCGATGTTGCTGCACAACTGGAATATGCAAAGAAAATGCTCGGCAGTGAGATAACCATCCGCGACGTCTTTAACGAGTCTGAGACGGTCGATGTGCTGGCTGTCACGAAGGGAAAGGGCTTTCAAGGGCCCGTCAAGAGGTGGGGCATCAAGATACAAAAAAGAAAAGCCAAGCGGACTGCCCACACAAGGCATGTCGGTTCCATAGGCGGCTGGACTCCGGGAAACCTGAGCTGGCTGACGCCAATGGCGGGCCAGACAGGATATCACAACCGCGTTGACTTCAACAAATTCATAATCAAAATAGGTGAGAAAGGAGATGGTATAAATCCGAAGGGCGGGTTTGTCGGATATGGACCAATAAAGGGAGATTATCTCCTTGTCAAGGGATCGGTTCCCGGTCCTAGGAAACGGGCTGTTGCCCTGAGGAAGGCTATAAGAAATCCGAACAAGACCTATCCCCTCTCGATTGAGTATATCTCATTGGCATCTCCACAAGGCACATGATGGCCGGCAAAAAGACTGCAAGGAAAGGAGCAGATGCTGGAGCCAGGACCGGCAAAAAGTCTGCAGAGGGCAGCAAGCCCAAAGCAGAAACATACACAGGCATGCGGCAGAAAGAAACAAAAAAGACAGAAATAAAGAAGCCTGGAACAGGGAGGAAAAAGACAGGGAAGACAAAGAGCGTGCCTGGCAGGAAGGCGAAGGTATTTTCTCTCAGGGGGACCCATAAGGGTGATATAAACCTCCCCGAAGTGTTTGGCACGGAATACCGGCCGGATCTGATACGGCGGGCCGTGGTATTTGAACACTCACTCATGAGGCAGCCGTATGGTTCCGATCCGCGGGCAGGTTTTAGATCCACTGCCGACTACTATTCAAGGAGGAGGGGATATTATAGGCTAACTGTCAATCGCGGCATGTCAAGACTGCCTCGCCAGAAGCGCCCGGGAGGAGGTCTTGGCGAGGTTCGTGTTGTTCCACAGGCGAGGGGCGGTCACCGTGCCCATCCGCCAAAGGCAGAGAAGAGGCTGGCAAAGAAGATGAACGAGAGAGAGTGGATACTTGCCCTAAAATCAGCTATTGCAGCCACTGCCGATGCCGAACTGGTAACAGGCGACGGCAGACATCATGTCATTGATACTAGTAATCTGACATTACCCCTTATAGTGGAGGCTTCATTTGAATCCATAAAGAAGGCAGGGGAGGTCCATAGCATATTTGAGAAATTGGGCCTTGCTGATGATGTCAAGCGTGCAGCCAACAAAAAAACCAAGGCGGGCAGGGCAAGAACCGGTAAAAGGAGGTTCAGAAAATCCGTCTTGGTTGTGGTTTCTGACAACTGTCCGGTGATGAACGCTGCCAGGAACCTGGCTGGTGTGGATGTGGTTGATGCCGACGGGCTGAATGTAGCACTCCTTGCACCCGGGGGACATCCGGGGAGGCTGACGCTGTGGACTGAAGGTGCAATTGAAAAGATATCCTCGTGAAAATGAAAGTCCTGTTATATCCAATACTGACCGAAAAGTCGTTTGATCTGCTGGAAAGGGAGAACAAAGTGGTATTTGCGGTGGACAGAGCTGCAACCAAAATCGACATAAGGGATGCGGTTGAGAAGAATTATGAAGTCAAGGTGGACACGGTCAACATAATCAATGATTTCCGGAGGGAGAAAAAGGCAATAGTTAAGCTGAAGCCGGACTTTGATGCAGGCAAGATAATCTCGGATCTGGGTTTGATGTGATGTTTTGATGTAATAAAAGATGAATAATAAAAGATGGGCAAGAGACTAATACAACAGGCGAGGGGCAAGGGAGGGCCACCATATGCTGCACCCAGTCACCGCTTTGTTTCAGATTGCAGATACATGGGCCTTGATGAATTCAAAAAGGGAGGAATTATGCAGGTTGTTGACCTCATATCCGACCCCGTCAGAAGCGCACCCCTGATGAAGCTGATAAATGAGGATTTTCAGGAGGTTTATATGATAGCTCCCTCTGGTATAAGGGTCGGCGATATCATAGAATTTGGAGAATCGGCGCCCCTAGGGCCGGGAAACATCCTCCCGGTGGGCAGGATAACCGAGGGGACACCCATCTACAACATTGAGCTGGTCCCCGGAGACGGCGGCAAGCTGGTCCGGTCTTCCGGCTCGGCAGCCTATGTGCTTTCTCAGGATCAGGAGCGAAGAAAGACTGTTATAAAGCTGCCATCCAAGAGAAAGGTGGATGTGGAGTTTGGTTGCAGAGCGACTATCGGGACAATAGCCGGAAGTGGCAGGCCGGATAAGCCTTTTGTCAAGGCAGGAGCGCGCTACAAGGATCAGAAATCTCGCGGAAAGCTCTATCCACGGACCTCTGCGACCGCTATGAATGCAATAGATCACCCATTCGGAGGCAGGACCAACATAGGAAGGTCAAGCTCATCCAAGAAAAACGCTCCGCCCGGCGCCAAAGTCGGCAAGATAGCCCCAAGACGGACGGGCGTGCGGAGGAGTAGGGCTAAAGAACAGAACAAATAACAATGGCTAAGAAAGAATTCAGATACCGTGGAAAATCCCTCGCGGAGCTGCAGGCCATGGATATAGAGGAATTCATAGCTCTCCTGCCGTCAAGGCAAAAAAGGAGTGTGAAAAGGATGCTGGCTGCCAAGGAGAGTGATGAACGGCTGAAACTCTACAAGGCCCTTAAAAAGGGCAGGAAGGGGAGGATAAAGACCCATTGCAGAGACTTTGTAATACTGCCCGAGATGGTCGGTATGAGGATAGCTGTCCACAACGGAAAGGAGTTCAAGGAAATTGAGATAAAGGAGAAGATGATAGGACACTTCTTGGGCGAATTCGCACTTACAAGGGTATTCCTAAAACATTCTACTCCTGGTATTGGAGCATCCAGGTCTACCAAATTTGTATCAGTAAGAGCATGAAGGTTGGTTATGCATATATTCCGGAAAGTGAGGGTTTTGTGGCCAAGGCTACTGGAAAGGAGATGCGGGTCAAATTCAAGGACTGTGTGGAGATATGTGCAGCCATCAGGGGTATGAAGGCCATAAAGGCGCGTGAATATCTGCAGTCTGTTATTGACGGTTCCGCACTCATACCAATAAAGAAGGCAAAGAAGCTAGGTCCGCACAAGCCGGGCATGAAACCCTCTGGTAGACGACCAGTCAAAGCTGTCAGGGCGGTATTGAATGTTCTGAATTCTGCTGTGTCAAATGCGGAGTTCCGCGGTCTGGATGTCGACAGCTGTATGGTTGTTTCGGCACTGGCACAAAGGGGGCGTAAGCTCAGAAGGGTGAAACCAAAGGGCAGATATGCCCTCTATGCTGTTCCATTAACCACAGTCCAGATAGTCTTGGAGGAAATATCAGAATAATGGCAATTGAACGTCTTTTTGTTGGAGAGGGTGTGAAGGAAGCCGAAGTGAAGAGGTATCTCTTCAAGGAGCTGAAGAGGGCCGGTCTTGCGGGTATTGTCATACAGAGGACACCGCTCGTTACCAGAATAGTGGTCTACTGTGATCGCCCTGCTCTGGTTATAGGTCGCAAGGGGTCCAATGTCCGGGAGATAACACGCCTGATAGAGCAAAACTATAAGATAGAAAAGCCCGAGATAGAAGTCAAGAAGGTGGACAATCCAAACCTTGAGCCGAATATAGTCGCATACAGGATTGCATCCGCACTGGAGAGGGGGATGAATGCAAGAAAAGTTGGCTATAAGGCCCTTCAGGCTGTGATGAGAAGCGGAGCCAAGGGGGTTGAAATAGTCCTGTCCGGAAAACTGGTTGGCAAGGGCGGGCGCTCAAGGGTGCTGAAGATGAAGGCCGGCTATCTGAAGAAGTGTGGAAGACCCTCCATAGAGCAGGTGATGCATGGAAGCACCATAGCCACGTGCAAACCCGGCATTATTGGGGTTGAGGTTTCAATAGTCCCAAGGAATGTTCACTTCCCGGATGAAATAAGCATCATAAGACCGGAGGATCTGAAGATAGAGGAGGAGGTGGTTGGGGAAGAGGAACAAAAGATGCCGGAGAAAACCTCTGGGGAGAAAATAGCCGCCAATGAAAAGGCAGAGGAAAAGGCAGGGGAAAAGGCGGAGGAAAAGGCAAAGGAGATGGCAGAGAAAGGGAAGACAGAAAAGAAAACAGAGAAGAAGGAACAGAAGACAAAGGAAAAGGAAGCCGAGAAGAAAGAGGAGAAAAAGTCAACAAAAAAGGCAGAAAAAAAATCAGCAAAGAAAGGGGCAGAGCCGGTGAAGGGTAACGCTGCGGAAAAGAAATCTGTTATAAAAAAGGAGAGGGGCTCAAAGAAATCAGTTCCAAAAAAACCGACCGTGAAAAAAACCACCAAAATCACCAAGACCAAAACCGCCAAAACCACTGCGAAGAAATAAGATGGCGATATTGAGACTAACGGAAATCAGGGAAATGTCGGAGGAGCAGATAGAGGAAAAACTTGTGGAGCTCTCAACCGAGCTGGGCAAGATGAAGAGTCAGGTTCGGTCCGGGGGAGCTCCGGAGAATCCGGGCAGGATGAGGGAGATAAGAAGGACCATTGCCCGGCTGGAGACCATAAGGGCCGAAAGAGCAAAAACAAAGACCAAATGACAAGCAAACATATTTATATACCCTCATTATCAAACTAACAACACCAAATAATGTCAGACATCTGCAACAAGTGCGGACTGCCAAAAGAACTCTGTGCCTGTGGCGAAATTTCCAAGCAGCAGGCCAGAGTCACTATCCGGTCCGAGAAGCGAAGGTATAACAAGCAGATGACACTGGTCGAGGGGCTGGATTCCGGCCAAAAAGAGGTTATGAAGAAACTGAAGGCCAAATTGGCCTGTGGCGGAACAGTAAAAGACGGCGTCATCGAATTGCAGGGCCAGCATGTACAAAAGACCAAGGAAATCCTTATCTCAATGGGTTTCCCTGAGAATACAATAGAGGCATCATAAGTACATCATAGCCTCTAAACCTTGAAACTCAAGCCCCTGCAGAAGGACCGGGTCTGGAGAGGCCATACTGGAATGTATCAAACCCTGCAGACCCACAGACACAAGGAATGGCGATAACACCTTATAATATATTAAGGCATGAGCTGATTGGTCTGCGCGCCAAAGTCGCGGAGTCCAGAGATCCGGGCCTTGTGGGAGTATCAGGTGTCATAACAGACGAAACCAAGAACACCATCACGCTCAAGGGGCCGAAAGGCTCCAAAAAGGTTGCGAAAGAGCAAGTCACTCTTTCGATCCACACTGACAGTGGTGATGAGCTGCTGGTCAATGGGTCGCTACTTCTGGGCAGACCCGAGGAGCGCATAAAAAAGAAGATCAGGATAATCTTCTGATTGCGCTTCTTTAGTAGGAAAGTTATGTTTGCATGAAAGCAGATAATCAGATGGCTGAAAAAGCTAAAGGAGGTATTGTTTCCCGGGAGGGGATATCCACCCGCGGCGCAGTGTTAGAGGGTGTTGTAGTCAGTGATAAGATGCAGAAGACTGTTACAGTCAGAATCGAATATATTGTGAAGGTGCCAAAATACGAGAGAATGAAACGGCGCCATTCAAAAATAAAAGCCCGCAATCCTCCGGAGATCGGGGCGAAGGTCGGCGACGTTGTGAAAATCGCCGAATGCCGCCCGCTCTCAAAAACAGTCCATTTCATTGTTATTGAAAAGAAACAACCTGCAGAAAAGAAACAAGCCAAGAAATAAAATGCTCGGAATCTCATCCAAAATCTCAAGGCCTCTTCCGATAGGGGCTCAGCTGACAGTAGCTGACAATACCGGCGCACGCATATTTGAGATTATGGCAGTCAGCGGATATAAAAGCAAGAGGAGGAGACTTCCTGCGGCCGGAATAGGGGATCTCATAATAGGTTCAGTCAAGAGGGGCAAGCCGGAGATGATGCATCAGGTCCTCAAGGCCGTTGTAATACGCCAGAAGAAGGAATACAGGCGTCCGGATGGAACTCGTGTGAGCTTTGCTGACAATGCCTGTGTCATAGTGGATGATGAGGGTAAGCCAAAAGGAACGGAGATAAAGGGTCCTGTAGCCAAGGAGGTTTTGGAGAGGTGGAGGAAAATAGGGAGCAATGCCAGGATAGTAGTATAAAATGGGAAAGACCAAACAACCGCGGAAACAGAAAAGGGCACTTGCAAATCTAAAATTACATCAAAAGCGAAAGAAGCTCTCCGCCATTCTGAGCAAGGAGCTGAGAAAAAAGTTTAACCGGCGCACCCTCCCCATAAGGCGAGGCGACAGAGTCCGGGTTCTTACAGGCTCTTTCAAAGGAGTGGAGGGCGAAGTCATGAACGTTGATCTGGGCAAGATGAAGGTCTACATCGATAAGGTTGTGTCAAAAAAGAGAGACGGCACAGAGGTCCTCAGGGCAATGGAAGCCTCAAATCTCATGATCACGGATGTGGACATCCGTGACAAGGCACGGCAAAAGGTTCTTGAAAGAAAGGTCAGCAAGAGTGTTATAGAAACCGAGATTAGGAGGGAGGAGACCCGCCTGAAGAAGGCTGAGGAAGAGAGGAAGAAAAAAGAGGCCGAAATGAAGGCAAGAGAAGAGGAGAAGAAGGCGGAGAAGGAACGCAAAGAGGAGGCCAAGACCGCCGGTAAGAAGAAAGTCAGGATCTCCGAGAAGGGGATTGACAAAAAGACTAAAAAGGAATGGATATCTGAGAAATGAGTCATCTAAAAACCCTGGCATCGCAAAAGGCGCTGAAGGTTCCAAGGAAGGAAAAGGTCTTCATAATGAAGCCCGTCCCCGGTCCGCATGGACAGGAGGTATCAATACCATTGGGCGTGTTGTTAATGGACTATCTGGGCCTCGCCAAGACGCGAAAGGAGGTAAAATACATACTCCACACCAGTGAGGTTCTCGTGGACGGCAGGAGAATCAAAGATGAAAGGTTTCCTGTCGGCCTGCTGGACATAGTGGCAATACCTTCCATCAGCAAGTATTACCTTATTATGGTTGACAGCAACGCACGCCTCTATCCAAGGGATGTGGAGAAGGCAAAGTCGGACCTCAAACTGTGTAAGCTGACCGGCAAGACCATGGTGAAGGGCGGCAAGCTGCAACTGAATTTCTATGATGGCAGGAATATACTTGTGCCTGCCAAGGACTCAGGGAAGTATGGTATTGGTGGAACTGCAGTCGTAAAGATACCGGAAAACAAGATAACTGAGTTCATAAGCTTGAGTGAGGGCAGACTTGCCCTTGTTGCCAAGGGTCGACATGCAGGCAAGATAGGCAGGGTAGCAAAGATAACTGAGAGCGGGTTTAACCTGAAGAGCCTGACGACCCTGGACTGTGACAGCGAGACAGTCGTGACCAATACTGATTATATTTTTATCATAGGGGACAAGACATCTAGGATATGATGGCATTCAGTACAACGACCGGTAAGAAAGAGGAAAACAAGATGCGGGAGCCATATATCTCCAAGGTAGTGGCAAACATAGGTGTCGGGTCAAGCGGTGATCTGCTGGAATCTGCGATGAAGCTCCTCGAGAAGCTCAGCGGCAGAAAACCGGTTAAGACCTATTCAAGGCACAAGATACCTGCCTGGGGTCTGAGACTCGGTCTGCCAATAGGTGCCAAAGTGACTCTCCGGGGCAGGGATGCCCACAATTTTCTGGAAAGGTCGCTGAATGCAGTAGACAAGACCCTCAAAGAATGCAACTTTGATGATGCCGGGAATCTCTCATTTGGCATAGAACAGTACGTATTCTACGACAACATCAAGTATGATCCGGAGATTGGAACGATGGGGCTTCAGATATCAGTAACAATAGAGCGTCCGGGCTTTAGGATCAAAAAGCGGAAGATAAAAAAATCTAAAGTCGGCAGGAGCCACAGGGTTTCAAGGGCAGATGCCATGGACTTCATAAAGAGGGAGTTCGGAGTAACCATAGAAAATGAGTGAAGATGTCAGGTGCAGGATATGCGGCAGAAAGCAGGCCATCATCAGAAAGTATGGTCTGATTGTGTGCAGGCAATGCTTCAGGGAAGTTGCCCGCAATCTTGGTTTTGAAAAATATAAGTAAGAATGAAAAGAGATCTGATAAACGACGCTTTGGTTGCTATAAAGAATGCGGAGGCTGCAGGAAAGCAGAGTCTAGTTGTCCGTCCAACGTCAAATCTGTTAAAAGAGGTCCTGAAAATCATGCAGAAGGAGGGCTATATCGGAGAGTTTGAGTATATAGATGACCACAGGGGCGGCAAGTTCTTGATAAAACTGTCTCACAGGCTCAACAACTGCGGCGTCATAAAACCCCGGTTTCCGCTGAAAAAGACAGAATATGAGCGCTGGGAGCAGAGATATCTGCCGGCAGCAAATTTTGGTATCCTGATAGTTTCAACATCCAGTGGTCTGATGACTCATTACGAATCAAAGAAGAACGGATTGGGGGGAAGGCTTATAGCCTACATTTACTGATGTTTTCCATAACATATAAGATTCCGGAGGACGTGAAGGTCGAGGTCCACGGCAGGGAGGTAGTGGTAACCGGTGAGGGGGGGGAAGAAAACCGCAGGGTGTTCAAGGCCAAACATGTTGAGATAAAGAAAGACAATGGAACCCTGACAGTGTTTACAACCTCTCGCAAAAAGCGTGATAGAGCCGATGTCGGGACGGTTATGGGCCACATCAGGAATATGATTAAGGGCATCGAAAAGGGGAGCACCTACAGACTCAAGGTAGTCTACTCTCATTTCCCCATGAATGTAAAGGTAGAGGGGAATATTCTTTCCGTAGAAAACTTCCTTGGTGAGAAAAAACCACGGACTATGAGGATACTGGAGGGTGTTGAAATCAGGATAGAAGGACAGGATATATATCTAAGCGGTATTGATAAGGAGCAGGTTGGGCTTTGTGCCTCCCAGATAGAGCAGCTTTGCAGGGTGTCTGGTCTGGATAGGCGTATATTTCAGGATGGTATATACATAGTGGAGAAAGACGGCAAACCCTTGAAATGAGCAAGAAGATGAGCGCTGGAACCAAGAAGAAGGATGCCGGAGTAGGGGCGGCAGAAGAGGCTGTGAAGAAAGCCGGAAATGGGCCGGAGAAGAAGGAGAAGGCCAAGTCTGCCGGGCAGGTATCCACCAAGCAGGAAACCAAACAGAAAACCAGACAGGAAACCAAACAGAAAACCAGACAGGAAAGCAAACAGAAAACCGGACAGGAAAGCAAACAGAAAACCGGACAGGAAAGCAAGCAGAAAACCAAGCAGAAAACCAGGCAGACGAGAGGATCCTACAGGATATCACGCTCAAAAGAGGCCAGCAGGATGGCGAGGGAGAAATCCCGTCTTCAGAAGAAAAAGGGCAAGTTTAAGCGCCAGAATTATGGCAAGAAGAAGCGCATTCCGAACCGCTGGCGGAGGCCAAGGGGTATTGATTCTGGGCACCGGAAGGATGAGAAACACAAGCCGGCACATCCGCGAAGTGGATACATGACTCCAAAAATTGTCAAGGGCCTGCATCCAACAGGGTACAAACCTGTAAGGGTGTTTACTCCATCCGAGCTGGAGGGAATTGACCCGAGAACCGAGGCCGTGGTGGTGGCATCGTCTGTTGGTAACAGAAAAAGGCTTGAGATACAAAAAAGGGCACAGAAAATGAGTATCCAAATCCTGAATTACAGGGAGATCAGGGAAGCAAACAGTAGGGAGACAAGCAAAGTATGAGCAACCTAAAGACACAAAAGAGGATCGCTGCAGAGATTTTGAAGCTGGGGAAGTCTAGGGTCTGGATAAATCCGGAAGCGGGTGCAGATGTGGGACAGGCCATGACCCGCGATGATGTTAGAGAGATTGTCAAACAGGGCCTCATACAGGAGAAGCCTGCCAAAAAGCAGACCAGAAAGCGGGCCAAAAAGCGCATGGAACTCAGGCGCAAGAGAAAGGCCACAGGCCATGGCAAGCGCAGGGGAACAAGAAACGCGCGCAAACCTGAGAAGGTCAGGTGGATGGAAAAGATCAGATCGCAGAGAAGGTTTTTGAGGAAGCTCAGGGATGAGGGCAGGATAGATGTGCGCATCTACCGGAGATATTATCTAAGAATAAAGGGTGGTGAATATACCACCATCAAACAACTGAGAGAATCCATGAAAACAGAGGGCGTTTTAAAACAGAATGGCTAAGGGACCAAGATACAGGGTGAAGTTCCGAAGGGAGCGGGATGGACAAACTGACTATAAAAAACGCTTGGCGCTCTTGAAATCACGGCTGCCGAGACTGGTCGTAAGGATATCAAACAAACACATATGCTGTCAGGTCATAAATCATGAAAAGGAGGGTGACAGGGTGATTGCATCCGGCTTTTCAAAGGAACTCGTCAAGCTTGGCTGGAAAGGCTCCACCTCCAATACCCCTGCCGCTTACCTGACCGGATACTTATGTGGCAGGAGGGCCAAGAAAGCGGAGATAGAGAAAGCTGTATTGGATATCGGGCGCAGGAGCGTTATAAGGGGTTCCAGAGTCTTTGCTGCCCTGAAAGGGGCCTTGGATGCGGGCATTGAGATACCTCATAGTGAGTCCATATTACCGCCTCAGGAGAGGATTGAAGGAGCCCATATAGACCCCGGGCTCAAAACTCAGGTCGGCAATATCAAAAAGGCAATAGATTCCAAGTTTTGAAAATGACAGGAGAGAAGAAGAAAGGAGAAAGCGAAGAAGTTGCTTTAGGAGAACCTGTCGGGTCTGATGTCCAGCAGGGAATCGGCATAGAGAATAGCACGGATGACAGGGCTTCCAAAACTGCATCCAAAACAAAAGCTCCTGAGGCAGGGGCCTCCAAAACCGGGATAGCCGGAGATACTACAGAACCTGAGAAAATAGTTGAAGAGGAGTCTCCCAAGAAAAGCGAAGTAGCAGCGGAAAAACCCTCTGTGCCGGAAAAAGAGAGCCCTACCCAAGACCGCCCAAAGAAGCCTGCCTCCCGGACGTTCGGATATGAGGAAGAGGAGGAGTGGATACCAAAGACTGAGACAGGCAGGAAGGTGAAGGCCGGAGAGATAACCGATATTGACGAGATACTAAAGGCAGGCATTCCAATAATGGAAAAAGGTATCGTGGATACCCTGCTCCCATCCCTCCACGAAGAGGTAATGGACATCCGCCGGGTTCAGAGAACCCTGGACAGTGGCAGGAGGATGAGGTTCAGTATCATGGTTGTTGTGGGCGACAAAAACGGCCATGTTGGGGTTGGAACCGCCAAGGGAACCGAGGTCGGGCCGACCATAAAGAAGGCGATAAACAGGGCGAAGCTCAATATAATCAGGGTTGAAAGGGCCTGCGCATCATGGGAGTGCGGGTGTGGTGAGCCGCACACTGTTCCATTCAAGGTAACCGGCAAGGAAGGATCGGTGACTGTAGTGCTCAAACCTGCTCCAAAGGGCGTTGGGCTGGTGGCCGGCGACAACTCAAAGACCATGCTTGAATTTGCAGGAATCAAGGATGTGTGGGCATTCTCTAAGGGACATTCCCGCACAATAATAAACCAGATACTGGCTACATATGCTGCCCTGAAGAAGCTCTCAGCCTTCAAGAAACCACCAGCTGGCAAGAAAAAGAGAGGGTGATAATGACGAAGGAGAAAAAATCAGGGAAGATTGCAGTAGTGCGCGTGCGTGGAGATGTTGATATCCGCAGAGATATAAGGGACACCCTGAAAATGCTCAATCTCAAAAAGGTCAACTGGGCCACAATCATTGACCCCACACCAACATACATGGGCATGGTGCAAAAGGCAAAGGATTTCATTACTTGGGGGGAGATAGACGAGGAAACCCTCACAGCTCTTATCGAAAAATGGGGCAGGGGGGCCGGGGACAGGCGCCTTGGAAAAAAAGAGGCGGCTGAATTTTCAAAGAAGTTTATAGCAGGGGAGACTACCTTCAGGAAGGCAGGCCTCAAACCGTATTTCAAACTCCATCCACCATCAAGGGGATATGAAAGGGGGGGTATAAAGCATCACGTTAGCATTGGTGGGGCACTGGGCTATCGCGGCAGCAGGATCAATGACCTGCTTGCAAGGATGGCCGGTCTAAAAGCAAAAGATGGCTCAAAAAAATAGGAAGATACACAAGAAAAGAGGTACCCGGAGCTGTGGATATGGCAGTGCCCAGAAGCATCGTGGAGCGGGCTCAAGGGGTGGCAGAGGCAATGCAGGTTCCGGCAAACACAAGCAGATCAAATGCAGGCTGGAGGGCAGAGTCTTTGGGAGCTCTGGTTTCAGTAGGCATCCCAGCCTGGTTTCAAAACCAAGTGTTATCAATCTTTCCGATATTGATAAAAACATAGAGAAGTGGGTTCGTGAGGGCAGGGCAGAGAAGAAGGCCGGCAGCTATCTGGCTGACCTCTCCGCACTTGGATATGATAAGGTTCTTGGGGGTGGCAAGCTGACACACAGGATACAGATAAAAGCCAGTTCATTTTCAGAATCCGCCAAGAGAAAGATAGAAGAAGCGGGCGGCAGGGTCTTAACTGGAACAGAATCCTAAGGAGATGGCATCAATACTATATAAACTAGAGCCTCTCTACAGGCACTTCCCGGAGATAAAGGCACCCACAAGGCATGTCAGCCTTAAAGAGAAATTCATGTGGGTGGGCATAGTACTGGTTCTCTTTCTGCTGATGGGGCAGATTACCCCCCTTGGGGCCGCGCGTGCTGACGAGTCTCAACTGGGTATCATACAGGTGGTTTTTGCCTCACAGTTTGGAACTCTGATGTCAGTTGGTATAGGGCCAATAGTGACAGCATCCATCATACTACAGCTTCTGGTGGGGGCCAAGATGATAAACCTGGACCTCCACAACACTGAGGACAGGGCGGTGTTTCAGGGAACACAGAAACTGCTGACTATACTGGTTGCCCTTTTTGAATCATATGCATTTGTAGGCATAGGCGCAATTCCGGTAACGAATCCAGCGGATCTTGGTTTGGTAATTTTTGTCACCTTGCAGATAGCCTTCGCCTCCATACTTTTGATGTTTCTGGACGAGATAGTCTCCAAATGGGGTATCGGGAGTGGAATCGGTTTGTTCATTGCGGCCGGTGTCTCACGAAGGATAGTCGTACAGGCACTCAGTCCGGTGCCGGCAGGTGCAGGCGGCTTCAGGGGCATCATACCAAACTTCCTAGCACAGCTTGCGGAGGGACAGCTGGATCTCTTCATGCTCTGGCCGGTAGCCACGACAGTTCTTGTTTTTCTAGCTGTGGCCTATTTCGAATCCCTCAAGATAGAGATACCGCTGTCATACGGCCGCTTTGGTGTAGGTGCCAGATATCCTCTCCGCTTCTTTTATACATCTAACATACCTGTCATCCTGACGTCGGCTGTCCTTGCCAATGTTGTCATATTTGCTGGCATTTTCAGTGGACTAGGAATTCCGATTTTGGGTGAAACAGTAAACGGTCAGATAGTTCCAAATCTTGAAAAGGGCGGGATTGGGTATCTTATAACTCAGGGCGACCTTGGCGGGCGCGACGGTGTCTTTACACCGGGCGGCATAGTCAAACTTAGCAATCCTGCTGTGGTCCTCCACCTGATTGTCTACACTCTGGTTTTTGTTGGTCTTTGTGTCCTCTTTGGCGTTTTTTGGGTCATGATGAGTAACATGGACGCGGAAACCGTAGCCGAGCAGATGGAGACTTCAGGCTTACAGATACCCGGTTTCAGGGCTGATAGGAGGGTCATACGGAGGGTACTGGAACGCTACATACCGCAGCTTACTGTGGTTTCCGCCATAGCTGTAGGGCTTCTGGCGGTTACTGCCAATTTGACCGGTGCCTTGGGTAGCGGGACTGGCATACTGCTTACAGTAGGCATACTCTACAGAATGTATGAGGAGATAAAGAGGGAGCAGCTCAACGAGCTGAGCCCGGCATTGAGAAAGTTTATAGGCGGAGAGAGGTAAATTAAGCTAACAAATCTAAAAACTGGTGAGAAAAATGCTGTGTATTCTGCTTGGGATTCCGGGTGTCGGGAAGACAACAGTCTTGAGATCTGTTGCAAAGAAGATTAGTGTAAAAAGACTTAACTTTGGGGACTATATGTTCAATGAGGCCAAAAGGGCCGGTTTGGTCAATGACAGGGACGACATGAGGAAACTCCCAAGGGAGACTCAACTGGAACTTCAGGAGAAGGCAGCCCATGAGATACATATGCATTCGAGGGGACAAAATGTAATTGTTGACACCCACAGCTCCATAAAGACGCCAATGGGTTATATGCCGGGTCTGCCGGAGAACGTCCTACGCGCGCTTGATCCAGAGGTGATAATCCTGCTGGAATATGACCCAAAGCTTATTCATAAGAGGAGACTTGGAGACCCCTCCAGAAACAGGGACGAAGACTCCATTGAGGCAATAGAAGAGCACCAGCTGATAAACAGGTGTTTTGCATCCATTTATGCCTATCTGACACATTCAACGCTCCTCATAGTCCAGAATGTTGAAGGGAAACCGGAAGAAGCTGCCGAAAAAATAGCCGAGGTGTTCAAATGAGCTGGATATTTCTAATACCTGTAATCGCCGCAGGGCTTTCATTCCTGAGCATCCTTATAGAGTTTTTTACCCATGACCGCGAGAAGGGCAAGGAACTGGAGTTTGCAATCAGGAGGAAACAGCGCGAGATAAAAGAGCTCCAGAAATCAAAGGACACCAAGGCCATGATGAAGGCCAATAAGGAGCTGATGTCGCTGATGGGGCAGAACTTCCGCCTTCGTATGAAAACCATGTTTATCTCCTTTCCCCTCTTCATCATAGTGTTCTTTTTCCTGCAGAGTGCGCTCAATGTGGCACCACTCTATGCTGGTGGGGTCTCACAGCTCGGAGCGGATCTGAGGAATCTGGAATCATCCCCCCAGACTATAACAGCACAGATCGTCTCGGATGACATAGATATATTAGGAGCCAATGTCAGGGAGCTCGAACTGGATGACAGGGGTGATCAGGGAGATCACCAGCAGGTCTGGTGGAATTTAACGGCCTCTGAGGGTCTGAAGAACTATGCCATCAGGATCTCTGCGGGTGCGGAGTCAGATGAGAAAACATACAGTATAAGGGTTGTGCCATCCGGGAGTCTGCTGGCGGACTTCACCCCCGCAGGTACGGACAAGGTCTTAGGCGGGAGTATTGAGGTAACACCACTCTACAAAGGTGTTGAGATAAACCTCTTGGGCATAAACCTCTCATGGTTCTGGTACTATCTCCTATCATATTTCATACTTGCAATTGCAATGATGCCTCTCAAGAACCACATACTATGGGGCCACTGGGGCGGCATAAGGCATCTGGAGAAAATAGAGCGTGAGAAGAATGAAACAGCAAAAAAGTAGAAAAGGAACCAGGATTATAAAGAGGCGCACTCCTAGAGGGAGAACTGCCATCCACTACGTCAAAAAGAAGCCAAGAAAAGCCTCATGTGCTCTTTGTGGAGCCCTGCTTGGGGGCATTCCCAACGCCCTGCCGAGCGAGCTAAAGAAGATGACTCGGAGCCAGAGGCGTGTTTCCAGAATATTTGGCGGCGTCCTCTGTAGCAGATGCACCAAGAGGGTTGAGAAATACAGGTTGCGCATGGAGGAAGGCGTTGCAATAAAACGCGACCTGAGAATTGAGAAATTCCTGCCGAGGGGATGGTATGCCTCCCTGAGCGTCAAAGCAAAAGTCAAAGAAGCAGTTGCCGAAACCGGAGAGGAGACTGCTGCAGAAGCAGTAAAAGAGACCGGGGCCAAGAAGGCCGAGAAGCCCAAAAAGACGGCAACAAAGGCAGCTGCAAAACCCAAGGCGAAGAAAGAGTCCGGGACCAAGGAGGGAACCAAGAAGTCGGCGCAGAAAAAGGCGGCTGGTAAGTAAGATGATAGTGACTGTCGGGGGATCAATAGGTAGCGGGAAGACTACTTTGGCCAAAAATCTCGCCAGAAAACTGGGCTTAAAATATTACTCGGTGGGCCAAATGATGCGCAGACTTGCTGATGAGAGGGGCATTTCTGTCCTAGACTTGAGTCTTATGGCGGAGGACGATCCGAGCATAGACCAGCAGCTTGACACCAAGCAGAAAGAGCTCGCTAGCGAGGGGAACTGTGTCATGGACTCAAGGCTTGGGGCATATCTCCTGGATGCGGACTTCAAGATATGGCTGGATGCTTCCCCTCAGGTGCAGGCCGAACGCATAGCCGGCAGGGACGGCATTTCGCTGGAAGAAGCCAAGATGCGTATAGCCCGCCGGGAAGCCAGTGAGAACAAGCGCTATCGTGAGATATATGGTATTGATGTCGAAAACCGTTCGGTTTATGACCTTATCCTCAATACCGACAATATGACAAAGGAAGAAGTTCTAAAAAAGTGCCTTGATGCTCTAAAATCAAAGTGTCTGTAGTTTTTATACTGCAAATATCAAATTTAACAGCATTGCCCAAAAAATGGTTGCTATAGAAGTCGGAAGAGTCTGCAAGAAACTTACCGGGAGGGAGGCCGGCCGATATTGTGTGGTGGTGGACCTGATAGATGACAGTTACCTCTTGGTTACAGGGCCCAAAGGAATCAGCGGGGTTAAGAGAAGGAAATGCAATATCCTCCATCTTGAACCGACAGAGAACAAAGTTGATATAAAAAAAGGGGCATCTGACGAAGAGGTTAAAAAGGCTCTCAAAAAGAGCAATCTTGTCGAAAAAGTCAAGCTTCGGTAGCACACATCCTATATGGTCTTTCTGTTATTATCCTCTCAGCTTCTAAATCTCTGAATTCGGAATTGAATATCTGGAATTGAACAATTTCCAGACCGGTGTCAGACCATGTCGGAGATACTTATAAAATCTGAAGACGTAACCAGCCAAGACTATGGTTGCGCACCAGACAGGAGGCCGATTGAAGAGCTTCTGAGGAAGGGGGTAGTGAACCTAGATAAGCCCCGGGGACCCACCTCACATCAGGTCGCCTCTTGGATTAAAGACATCCTCGGCGTCAAAACCGGGCATGGCGGCACGCTCGATCCGGCAGTCTCCGGCTGCCTTCCGATTTTCCTGGGATCCGCTACCCGGCTTTCAGACCTTATGTTACTCTCGGGTAAGGAGTATGTCTGCCTGATGAGGCTCCATGCTCATGCCACAAAGAAGAATATAACCTCCCTCCTCAAGAAATTTCAGGGCAACATATATCAGCGCCCCCCAGTCAAGAGTTCTGTAAAGCGGGTTCTGCGGAAGCGGCGGGTGTATGAAACCGAGCTTCTGGAGATCTCTGACAACAATATCCTCTTCCGTATATCATGTGAGGCCGGCACCTACATAAGAAAATACTGCCACGATTTTGGTTTGATACTGGGGACAGAGGCACATATGCAGGAGTTGAGAAGGATCAGGAGCGGAGTATTCACCGAAGATGATACTCTTGTTACGCTGCACGACCTAAAAGATGCCTATGTTTTTTGGAAGGAGGGAGGAGAAGAGAGGTTTATAAGGCGGTGTGTCCTGCCCATGGAGTATGCCGTGCAGAATGTACCAAAACTCTGGGTGAGGGATTCTGCAATAGATGCCCTATGCCACGGGTCGGATCTTGCAGCTCCGGGGGTCGTCAGGATGGAGAAATTCGGCAAGGGCAAGACGGTAGCTGTCATGTCGCTAAAAGGCGAACTGGTCGCATTGGGCGAGGCGCTGGAGACTACCGAGAGCATACTGCGCGCAAAGAAGGGCTTTGTTGTCAGGACAGACCGCGTTTTCATGGAGCCCGGCACTTACCCAAAGAGATGGAAAACACAGAGTGAAAATACAAAAGACAGCAGAAATGGAAACTGACCATTACTTTTCAAAAAAACCCAGATCGAAACCAAAACCCAGAACTTTGAGGCTTTTCATCAGTGGAAAACAAATAGTGTTCAGGACTTCATCCGGCATCTTTTCACCAAAGAGAATAGACAAAGCCACATTGCTTCTTATAGAAAATATGCGACTTGGAGACAAGATATTAGATCTTGGCTGTGGCTATGGCCCCATAGGTATAGCTGCTGCCCACCTCAAACCCGGATGTAGTGTAACTATGGTGGAAATAAATGAGCGCGCTGCAATGCTTGCACGTGAGAACCTCTCCCTGAACCACACCAAAAATGTGCGTGTTATAGAGTCGGATTTCTTTGAGAAAGTTGATGATAGATTTGACACAATTCTTATGAATCCCCCCATGGCCCTAGGACTCAAACGAATTTTCCTGTTGATTGAGGAGTGCCGGGAGCATCTGGCCGTGGGCGGAACCCTCCAGATAGTCGCGCGCCACAATAAGGGCGGCGCGCGCATAGCTGCGCGCATGCAGGAGGTTTTTGGAAATGTAGAGACCCTAGCCAAGAGCGGAGGGTTCAGGGTTTATATGTCAGTTCGCTCAAAATAATCGCTTTTCTTGCTGAGGTCTGGCTCGCGGGCGCCGGGACTTCATGCTCGTAGCCCTCAGCGCTCATAAGCAGAGAGAATATCTCATGCTGAGCTTGGGCGAACCTTCGGTTCGCAGCCCTCAGCGCTCATAAGCAGAGAGAATACCTCATGCTGAGGTGGCGGAATCTGGTAACGCGCTGGACTGCTAATCCAGTGACCTTCGGGTCTTCCGGGTTCAAATCCCGGCCTCAGCGCTTCCTTCTCTAGGCAACGCCCCGCGCCGAGGCGTCTGTTCACCTGTTTGCCGAGCTTATTCGCCCAGGTGAACATCCCGGCCTCAGCGCTTCCTTCTCTAGGCAACGCCCCCGCGCCGAGGCGTCTGTTCACCTGTTTGCCGAGCTTATTCGCCCAGGTGAAC
>CAZQBY010000014.1:20104-29808 GCA_964592405.1 uncultured archaeon
TTATTCGCCCAGGTGAACATCCCGGCCTCAGCGCTCATAACGCCAAGCATCTGCGATGAGGCGTCTGTTCACCTGTTTGCCGAGCTTATTCGCCCAGGTGAACATCCCGGCCTCAGCGCTCATAACGCCAAGCATCTGCGCCGAGGGCAGCACCAAAGGCGCGTTGGCCTCAGCGTTTTTATCCAAAGCACCATCCAAAGCCGACTGAGCATAACGCCTATTTCCCGGATTCCCTCTGGATTATATCGAGTGCCCTGCTGCAGTATTTCAACCTTTTTGTCACCTCTCCCTTCCCTCCCTTGGGAAGAATATATCCGGGCCTCCCTGCCATTTGCTCCTCGGCCAGCTTCCGGGCCCTGCTGTAGTAATACCGGGAGAGTATGAGAAACTCCTCATTCCTCCCAGATGCCCTCTTGTATAACTCATAGGCTGCATCACCCATCCGCTGGTTGAACATGTAACTATTTGAGGCAAACGCATCATGGCCCCGGGGAAAATCGCCAAACCGCTTCCTGGCGTGCTGCCTGATGCTCCACGCTGCGTCCTCATACCGCCTGATGTCCTTCCCGTCCACCTTTTGCATCTTTGGTGATGCGGGTGCGCCCCTAGTTTTATGTCCTTCTAGTCCCTTTTCTCCTGCAGTTGCGGCCTTTCCGGCTGTGCCCCCCTCATGCAGCCTCTTATAGGCCAGAACCTTGTAGGGATAGGTGGGCGAATGGGTTATGTAATAGGGTCCCTTCATCACAGGCTTTTGCCACTTCTTCCACTCCTTGGCATACTTGGCGGCCATATAATGGAACAGTCCTTCGCCGCCATATTTAGCATGTTCATCAACTTCTCTTCGTATGCTCTTCTCCTTGGCCATAAGCTCCATCGCTCTCCTCATGTGTGCTTCCCCAGAGTTGAAGGCGTTGATGACCGCCAGATGTAGTAGACGGTCATCCCTGAGCCCATATCTCTGTTTGAGCACCCTGTAGTTGGGGTCATCTGACAGCCTTTTGTAGATGTCTTCGAAGTATCTGACCGCAGCCTTGGTTGCCCTCTCCGGGTCATGCCTGTAGTCAAAGTTCCTGCCGACCAGTCTGTATCTCCTGGCAGTGCTCCTCATAAACTGCCACATCCCCACAGCCCCCACACTGCTCCTCGCAGACGTTCTGAAACCCGATTCAACAAAGGGGATGTATGGGAGGGTATTCTTCAGGTAGTCAGGCAGGACCTCAGAAGCCGCAAAAGCCTGTTTGACATATTGGAGCCGGGACATACCGGGAGAAATACTACGCGAGGCAAATCTCAGGGCGGCTTTGTAATTCTCCTTCTGCCTGGCTGCAATCTGGGAGACACGCTTTCTAAAGCCCTCATATTCCACAGCCGCACTGCCCCCCAAGACACCTCTTGCTGCGAGGGAGCCGGCTGCCATTACTGCCCTCCTGAGAAAGTCCCTTCTCGTGACTCTTGTGGGCATGGGTTGTTATTCTGCTCAAGGCTTAAATATCAGAGGGTCAGAATGGGTGCTATCTCAGTGGCGGATTACATAACCCAGATCGCATGGCCAATTATATAATATGGGTGCAGGGGATGTGAAAAATGCGTCCTCGGTTTTCTGTTTTCACTCTTGTCTGGAAGGTGCTTTGTTCTGGATAATTTCGCGTCTGTTTAATAAAAAAGATTATGACTTCGGGGTCAAAGCATGCAAAATAGATATGACGTCATTGAACTTGGCCTTTTTCAGGATACCGAGTGAGCGATAGATGCGCTGCTTGCTGACTGTGAAAAGATGGTACGGCTTTACCTTGCTGTCGAATTCAAGAAACCCTGATTCCATGTCGCGGTTGGTGATGTCGACTGTCTTGTATTCTCTTGCAGGACTGCTGGTTATGGAACAGCAGATAACGTCCTGGCGCACTTTGTTGAATTGATTGCTGGAGAGTACAAGGGCAGGGCGCTTCTTGCTTTGGCTCAGGTCCGAATACGGGAACGGCATCAGGACTATTTCCCTCTGCCTAATACTTGTTCCAGCGCTCATCGTATTCGTTATCCCAATCTCTCTTCAAGACCTCCTCGGAGGCTAGCATGCATTCCCACGCCCCTATCTTGTCGTCCAGAGAGTCAATCAGGTCTTTGGTCCTCTCCAATAGAATGGATTTGTCACCTACGAACATCACCAAATCTTCGCCGGCTTTTATGCCCAAGGTGTCCCGTACCTCTTTGGGGATGCTTATCTGGCCTTTGGGGCTTACTCGCAATGTCTTCATGTAGTTCATCTTCGAGTAAAATTTTCTTTACTATTAGAATTATCATGCTTAAAAAACGCCAAGAACCCGCACGGAGGACTGTGGACTCTAGACTCAAGACTGATAATGAGTGCGGGGGACGCGATTCGAACGCGCGCAGGCCTAAGCCACTAGGTCCTAAGCCTAGCCCGTTTGACCAGACTCCGGCACCCCCGCAAGAGTGCACACTAAGCGGATTATTTGATATTCCTGAAATAAAAGAGGCTCAACCTTTGCCCTACTCTTTTTTGGGCTTCTTCTCGGCGGTCTGGGGAGTCGCAGCAGGCTTGTCGGGAGCCCTCCTGGCCTTCTCTGCCTTCTCCAGCTTGCTGACCTTCTCCATGACCTTCTCCATCTCGCGCTTCTCCTTGGCGCGCTTCTTCATGCGCTTCTCCTTCTCGGTCGTGTGGATGCCGTCCTTAACGAGATGGCGGTGCTTGGCGCAGCTTATACAGGCATAGCCCTTACTACCGGCCATGGAAACAACCTCAGCGATCTCATAGACATCACGTGACAGTCTGCCACCTGTCCTTACCTGGACTGCTTTGTGCTTGGGCACATTCCTTCCACAGAAGGTACACTTGACATTCTGGTCCCTCCCCCTGCTGGACCACCATTTTCCCCATTCACCCATGAGATCACCTTGTAAACTAAGAAAACGGTTAATTAGAAGGTGTGGTTATAAAAGAGCACCTAAGCCGTTATTTCCAGGGTTATGGACTCTGAAAAGAGCTCGCCGGTCCACGCGTCTATCGGCCACCCCCTGACATCGCCTCTAAAAAGGGAATTTGCGCGGTAGTGGTCTATGATTTATGTATTATCCATGGGTGTACGGGTCTCCCCCGGGAGGATGTACTGCCCCTTCCCTGCGTTCTTGAGCGTGAATTTGAACCTTATCGTATCGCCGACCCTGTATCCCCCCTGCCGGAGGAAATCTCCAGCTGTAAAACCTGTTCGTCCATTTTAGCCTTTTCTGGCACCAAAAGCCTTTAGAGCATCAATCGCCCTCTTCGTCGAAACCCAGTCCAGAGGGGTCCTTCCATCATCGTCCTTCGCATTTATGTCTGCACCGGATTTGATGAGCTCTTCTATCACCTCCAAATCGTCGCCATGGTCCACTCTTGAAGCGGCGAAATGTAACGGCGTCTCCCCGTATTTCGAACGCGAGTTGACATCAGCGCCGTTCTTTATGAGAACCCTTATGAGGTCCGGGCTCCAGACAGCGGAGTGGAGCGGGGTTAAGCCCCTATCGTTCTGCGCCCCGAGGTCTGCGCCGGCCCTGATTAGCAACTCGGCCATCTCGGGGCTGCGGACCCTATGGAGCGGCGTGTTGCCGTTGCTATCAGTTATGTTGACGTCCGCACCCGATTCAAGCATCTCCCTGGCTCTTTTTATGTCCCCGCTGCCAACCGGTCCGAAAAGGTCCTTGTAGAACAGCGCCAGCGAAATCGCGTTGGATTCTATCTCGTATTTTGGGGTGAACTGGCGCTCGCCGGCCTTCTCGGAAACGTACATCCGCAGCGTAGCTTTCACGACGTATCGCCCCTCTACATACGGTCTGGCATTGGGACGGAAGGCCGCCCTGCCCTTAAGGCTAGCACCCGGCTTTAGGTACCCCATGATGTTTGAATACTCCCATGATGGTAACTCAAACATTACGCAAGGCTCGGTGGTCTTCTGGCCATTTTTGTCGGTCAGTTCAAAGAGCAGGTTTCCCCCGGGTACTATGTCCTTGTTTATCAGCACCTTCTCTTTGCCGACGTTGCGGAGCGTGTACCTTATCAAAACCTCCTCTCCAATGCCATAGGAATCAGACCCGGATTCTATCACCAATTCCAAGAGGTTCGTTTTCGACATCAGGAATTATAAATGCAAATTAATTTAAGTTATAATTGAGGGATAAAAAATGAAATTCAATAAAAAAGGAGCTTTGACAGGAGAATTGTTGGCGCCCTATCATGTTACACCAATCTTCATCAAAATCGGCTGATGCCGGCTTCTTTTAACGGCATATGTTATGATATCCGTACAGGTTGATATATTAAACCTCAGGTCCATCTCTTTTTGTATAAATGACTCCTAATATTAACTGGTATAGCGAAGGTGAGGCTGATTATAGTCAGGCATGGTAGAACGGAAAGAACAGATAAGGGAATAGTGGAGGGCCAGCTAGACGGCGGGCTGTCCAAAGTCGGAAGAGAAGAAACAGAAGAACTTGCCAAGAGGCTCAGATATCTAAAAATAGATGTTATGTATGTAAGCGATCTTCAGAGATCTGTGGAAACTGCTGAAATAATTGCCAGATACCACGATGGTGTGGATATGGAACTCAGGGACCGCCTCAGGGAGCGGAATTATGGCGCGCATCAAGGCAGACACTGGAGCATGGCGTGGAGTGCTGATACAAGAATTGAAAACCGGACAGCTCCGGGTGGCGAGACCTTTGAGGAGTTGAGAAATCGGGTTAAGGGTTTTATCGACGAGATAAGAGCTCTGCATCTCAACGACACTGTTCTGGTGGCTACCCACCGCTGTCCGATAGTAGCTATTCTCTCCCTCCTGTTGAACATAGATTCGGAGAAAGCTGCCAGAATGGTGCCACCATACTCTGGCATTATAACTCTGGAGGTGGGGGAAGTCGGGGCACGGGTAGTGGAAAACCCTAAGGGTTTCTGAGCCTATAATCGTGAAATTCCTGCCCTCTCTTCCCAACAAACTTATGCCTTGGGGGCAGGGGCGGCTCCCCCTCAGGCGGTAGCTCCATGCCCTCCAGATAAGCAACCAGTTCCCTTTCATTCCACGTAAGTTTGTCCGGCTCGACTTTCCTTCCATAGAGGTCAAACAGTCTGGCCTTATGAAGGGCGGTCTTTGGTGAGATTCTCTTGCCCTCAATATGCTTCAACAGCCCCCTCTTCCTGAGTTCGCTCATTAGACGCTGGTTGAAATCGCGTTTTGGTCCCCTGCGCCTGACCTCAAATCTTGACTTTCTCACCATTGCCTCTCCAAGCTGTTTTGCCAGCAAATCCGGTCTGTCGTGAAAATAAGTGGTTATATGGGCAAGATCACCCATGGTTTTCACTAGGCCAGCCTCCCCAAGTTCCTTTAACACCTTGGAAACCTCAGTAGTGCGTCCCTTCTTGGTGTGAATCTGATCACCAAACCTCTCGGCAGCTTCCGGAGTCGTAATTGCTCCCCTCATCAGAACCTCGCGCGCAATTAGGGCTCCCAAGAGCATCTTTCTGTAATTTGTGCATGTGGATAGATAGCGCCGGACTTGGTCCTTAAAGGACTCCTCCCATGGATACTGGGTAAGCCTTTTTCCTCCAAAGAAAACCGTTTTGTAAATCCGGGAGGCCAGCACCTCTTCGGTTGGCTGCCGCATAATCCTTGAACTTTGGGATACCCTGCTATATTTGTCCCTCTCTTTATAACCCCGTCTGGGCATAATGGGCAATATTAGTAAGATAAAAATTAAAAATATTTTTTAACCAGCAATCAGCAATATATCCCGCTTTTGTGGTTTCCCGCCTTAGCGTAGTCTGGTTTAACGCGTCTGGCTGTAGTTTGCTTTCGGGCGAGAGCCTGAGAAAAGACGGTTACCGGAAGATCCCCGGTTCAAATCCGGGAGGCGGGACTTTACTCCCCTTCGGGGAGTGGTTTTGGGTTCTCTGTTGGCGGTTTTGGAGTTATTAAGCCCATTATCCAAACTGAAAGGTTTTTATTCTCGATTGTATAAATTTATACAACTGAAAAATGGAACCGGTCCTACACTATCCGAGGTTAGATACAGTGCTGATGGTAGAAGAAGCCATACAGAAACACGAGGATTACCCGACGAAGAAGCAGCTCTGGCAGTCCCTGCCGAAGCAGGTTATGTACCAGACGTTCAAAGTCATCCTGGACTACCTAGAGGAATCCGGCAAGATAATCATAAAGGACGGCCAGATAATCTGGATCTGGAACCCGAAGCGCGTAAGAGAACTGATGGCCAAGGACCTGCTGGTAAGATGAAGACTGCAGTCGGGTTCATCTCGAAGAAGCTGAAGGAAGAATTTGAATCCTTGAAGGAAGGGAAATACGAGGACAAGCAGCTTTATTCTTTCATAGACAGGGCACTGGACGATCTCAAAGAGAACCCCGAGTGTGGGGGTCAAGATTCCAAAGAAGTATTGGCCTAAAGAATACGTCAAGAGATACAAGGTGTTGAATCTCTGGAAGTACGATCTGCCAAACGCTTGGAGATTAATCTACACTATCGAGAGCGATGGGGTCAAGATAGTCAGCATCGTGCTGGAATGGTTTGATCACGACGATTATGAGAAAAGGTTCGGTTATTAGCCGTGTAGAGTAACCCGCCCGTGTTGTAGTGTAACTGACTTTTGGCTCGTAGAGGGCAACCAGAACATGCGCGAAGAGCATGGATTCCGGGAGGCGGGACTTTACTTTTCGCCTAGTGGCGAAAATGGTCTGCGGTCTTCTGTGAGCCTTGTTGCGCGCAGATTGTAGTGTAACTCGTGGTGGCTTGTAGTGTAACTGGTTGCGCGCTGTGTAGTGTAACTGGCAGTTCACACATTGTAACTTTTGTAACATTACCTTTGTTACTATCTGTAATGTAACTTTTCTCAGAGAAAAAGTTAATTAATCATGAATTTAAGACTTGATACAAGTTTGGCAGATGGATATGTAAGCCAAACGCAAAGAACTAGAGTAATCAGCGAAGGATGGTTTAGTTCCGAAGGTTATTGCCCTTCTTGTGGATTACATGTAGAGGAATACGAGAACAACCGACCTGTTGCTGATTTCTACTGTCCGAAATGTTATGAGGATTTCGAATTAAAGAGCAAGAAAAAGAAATTCAGCAGTAAGCTTGTTGACGGAGCCTATAGTAAGATGATTGAAAGATTAAGGAGCGATTCTAACCCCAACTTTTTCCTTATGAATTACGATCCGGAAGAAATGTTGGTTGTGAATCTTTTCCTCATACCAAAACATTTTTTAACACCCAATCTTATCGAAAAAAGAAAACCCTTGCCAGAAAGAGCAAGGAGGGCTGGTTGGATAGGCTGTAATTTGCTTTTAAATGAAATCCCAGAATCTGGTAGAATTTACTACGTAAAAAACGGCAAGGAGGAGGACAAGAAGAATGTCTTTCGTAATTGGAGAAAAACTTTATTCCTGAGAGAGAGCAAAGGAGAACTTAGAGGTTGGACATTAGACGTTATGAGTTGTTTAGAAAAACTTGGAAAGAAAGAAATTACACTACAAGAAGTGTACTCATTTGAAAAAGAGCTTTTGAGAAAACATCCTCATAACAGGAATATAAAGGCTAAAATTAGACAGCAATTACAGTTCCTCCGAGATAAGGGATACTTAGAATTTGCTGATAAGGGTGAATATATTTTAAAGTAGGAGGCAGTGGCGGACTAAAAGGGAGATTATTCTAGAAGTTCTCGGCTAAAAAACCTGCCCAAATATACGCTCCGAACCTTGTCGCCTTCCCTTCTTGACTCATAGGCATACCATTGCCTTTTATCTGTCTATAGTACACTTTTTTCACCCCAAATTTCGCCTCTTGGCGTATATTCTTGCTGGCGTGGGGTATTAAAGCTGGCCCAGGTGCGTGAGCACTGAGCAGTGGGAAGGAGGTGTTTTCTGCGGTCGGCTCAGGGTTTTTGGTGCTCTTTGGTGCGCGCACCATGTAGTGTAACGGGCGCTGTGTAGTGTAAAGGGTTGTACAAGAAGCATGTAAGCTAGTAATGGAGGTCAGTTATCAAAGCTGTAGTGTAAACTAAACATAAGAAAACAAAGAAATTGGCATGTAAAGAATTCCCTCATCCGACTTTATAGTCTCGGACCCGGATATGAGGACCCCCCCATTCGCTCCATATTCCCGTATAGACTTCTTTACCTGCCTAGAATCTTTCTCCCCAAGACCGACTTCGATTGGAAGCAAGCCTTTGGGAGTCACAATGAGAAAGTCTGCCCCTCCTTTCAATGGGTCATAGTAGATTCCTTGCGGCACATTAAGAGTCTCCTTCATCCTAAAGAGAGTGGAGGCAACAAGGCTCTCTGCAAATACTCCCACCATGTCTTTATCGTGCCTATCATAGGCCCCAAGCTTAAGCCTCATGGCCGCATTGAGGGATGGCGAAAGGTAGTAATACTTCCAAGGCTTCCGGACCTTCTTACCCGCGCCCCCGTAGGGTTTGATACTAAACACCAAGTGGGTTTTTTCTAGCACCTCCAATATACTGCGCACAAGGGTGGGCGAAACCCCGCCCAGCCCCTCTGCTAGCTTGGAATCAGAGGTTCCTCCGGGTCTTTGAAGAGCAAGGAAACTGAGTATTCGTGTGATTGTGTTTCTGGTGTCTGTGTTGAATGACCTAATCGAAAATACATCCTTTTCCACGACTCTCGTAACCATACTGAACAACCTCTCATGACTTTCAGTTTGAGAAAGGTGTAGGGAAAATGGGAAACCGCCCCAGCATAGGAAGTCCTCCCATGCCCTTTGCATGGATATCCCTTTCTTTATGAAGGATTTCCTCAAGATATCATATTTAGCTGAGACTGTCGACAACTTTCCTGGATTCAAAATCGCTTCCCTGACGCTTTCCGCCATGCCATTGGGTGGGAAAAGCTCATGCTTGAGGACCATATACTCAGAGAAGTTAAGTGGGAAGATTGGCTCCTTCTTTGCCCTTCTTGCAAGATCAACGCCCATCTCCATGCTCAAAGCTGAAGACCCAGTGACTGCCAGGAAGATCTTGTCCGTCTTGTCGTACACCACTTTTACTGCAGTGGCCCATTTTTCGTCAAAATGAGCTTCGTCTACGAATATAAAGAGCTCCTTGTCCAAATCCACAAGACTTGTTCGATGTATGCTATCTAAAAAAGTCTCGATGACGTCGTAGACCCCCAGACCCAGGTACTCAGTAGATTCATCAGCGGAAAAATAAAGGATTCTATCGGGATCGACATTCCTTTCTCTCAGGTGATTGTATAACTGTAAAAGTGTGGTAGTTTTCCCCACCCCCCTTAATCCAGGAAGCAGGACCACCCTATTCTCCCTCTTTTTTGAGATGAAATCATCAAGGTGTTTCTTTAAACGATAGTATGCTCTTCGATACTTTAGGGGCCTTCCATCCACTTCGGTCTTGTCCTTGGCTAACTTCGAACCTTCGGCTAATTTTGCCAATACATATCTTACCCTCTTTTCATCCGCCATTTTTATACATTTTTGTGGATAATATTTTATATGTATTTATACATTTTAGTGTATAAAAATTGAAAGTAGGAGGCGGTGGCGGACTAAAAGGGAGATTATTCTAGAAGTTCTGGCCTAAAAAACCTGCCCAGGTAAGCGCTCCGAACCTTGCCGCCTTCCCTTCTCGACTCGTAGGCATACCAGTTGCCTTTTATCTGTCTGTAGTA
>CAZQBY010000015.1:0-29112 GCA_964592405.1 uncultured archaeon
TGCACTAAAACTCAATCCTCACATTCGTTCGGAGAAACTAACAGCGATTTAACGGCTCCGCTCGGTTGCACCTCGCTCCACCCAAATCCTGCTACGCAGGACTTCTGTTAATCCCGATGTTAACCAAAATACCCGAAAAATCATTTCGTCTTCCCCTTCCAGAATCGTGATGTCCTCACAAACTCCTTCTCCGCGCGCAGTATTTCCCTGAAAAAATCATCATCATTCAGATTCAGATCCAAAATCCTGCTGGCGGTCCTTGGCCCAACACCGCGCGCATTAAGGGCCATCAGTGCCCTCTTCTCATAGGAGTGTATCAGACCGGCGGACTGCCGGGCACGCTTCAGGAACCTGATTTCATCTTTTGACAGCTGCTCGCCTCTCCTCTGCAGCCTGACTATTCTGCTCAGCTCCTCTTCCGTCTTCCCCATGCAGGATATCATCCACGACTCACAGACCGGGCACTGGAGAGGAAACTCCAGCTTGTCTATGGTTCTGTGCCTCATAATCTCGCCGCAGTTGAGGCAGACCAGATTGACCTTTCGGTTCATCAGCCTCTTTCTGACAGTCTCGATTATTGCCCGCTCCGGCACCTCTGCTTGGACAGCATCCCTGAACTGCTCCAAACCAAATTGTGATATGGTTGTGAACACCTGTGATACAATTTCAATGTCTCCGTCTCTTATTCTCTTCAGGACAGTCTTGGCATTCTCCAAGTCAAAATACTTATTAAACATCTCCCTCAGGGTTTCTTGGTAGACTGCAGTGTCCTTGTATGCGTCTATGACCCTGCGTATATTTATCTCTCTGAAGTTGGTATCCTCCTTGAAGACCCCAAATCGCTTGCCAACATGGACAAACGAAAAGCGGAAGAGGTTGGTCTGCAGGATAGTCTTCTCCAGGATTTCCTTTACAGTATCTGGTCTTATTCCTCTTAGAGTCTTGATGACATCATCCTTCTCCAGAAGCAGTCCAGTGAGCACTATCCTGTAGGGATCAATCCTAACACCAATAGTCTCCCCATATCTGCTGCCCAGCAGGGAAGCAAGTATCCTGCTGATGACCTCGTTTACTCTTGTCCCAAAACACGTATTAATCACTACCTGATGATAGTTTCCTATATACTTCTCAACAGTTATCCTTTTGTCAGTGGGCAAACTGCCCTGCTTCTTCTGCTCGGTTATTGTTTTGACTATGGATGCCATGCCACGGGGATTCAGCGGGAGCCCAAGATGTTTGCATATCTCCCTGCAACTCCTGCCCCTGTCTATCAGACAGGAAATCTCTCTTCTAAGCCGGCCCACTTCCTGTGCTATCTCATATGGAACAGGGATATCCTCACCAACCCACACAGGCGTTTCTGCCCCTATATCACTAACTGGGACCACCATAACCCGCCTGTCCCTGAAATCCACTATCCGCCAGGCCTCACCCTTCAGTATGAAGAGGGAGTTGACATGGCAGTCAACTATGTATTCCTCATCAAGTACTCCAACTGGTTTGTGAGAAGCCAGATCAATAACTGTATAGCGTTTGTATGTAGGTATGGTTGACAAATTGGCATAGTAGTAAAACAGGGAGTTTCTACGCCTGCTTATCTCTTCCCCCCGCCAGCCTATGAGACGCAACTGTTTGAGCACATCTATAACACTGTCAAACTGAGCTGGTGTCAGATTGCGGTACGGATATGCGCGTTTTATTATCAGGTAGGCATCTCTCTTTGAGATATCGCCATAATCCAAAGTCAAACCGACCACCTGATGTGCCAGAACATCCAGTGAATTTTCAAAAAAATCTGTTTTTTCTATTTTGGATCTGAGAGCATGTTTGGCAATCACAGAGGCTTCAAGTATATCATCAAACTCCGTAGCAAGGATCACGCCCTTTGAGGTCCTGTCAGTTGTATGCCCGCTACGCCCGACTCGCTGTATGAGGCGCGCGACCTGGCGTGGTGAGTTGAGCTGGATAACCTGCTCTATCTGGCCTACATCTATCCCAAGTTCCATGGATGATGTACAGACCAGTGTCTTGAGCTTCCCTTCCTTCAGCTGTTTCTCGGTTTCTACTCGCTCCTCTTTTGAGAGTGAAGAGTGGTGTATACCTACGTCCTTTACTGCCCGCAGTTGTCTGGTCAGGAGCTCAGTTGCTACACGGGTATTGGTGAATATTAAGGTGGATTTCTTTCCGGTCATCTGGCTTATTCTCCGAATAAGGCCTGCAGGCTTCTCCACTCTGAGTTCCAAACCCTTGAAACTCCTGTCTATGATAATCTCGGTGAGGCCAAAATAATCCGCAACAACCTGGGGGGTGCCCACAGTTGCAGACAGCCCTATTGTCTGGAACCCTCCACAAACATTCCTGAGTCTCTCAAGACCCACAGCCAGCTGGGTCCCCCGCTTGTCGGAGACCAGCTCGTGCACCTCGTCGATTATGACATATCTCACAGACTGGAGGTGTTTTCTCATTACCTTGGCCGGGAGTATTGCCTGAAGCGTCTCTGGAGTGGTTATCAGCAACTGGGGGGGCTTAATCCGCTGCCTGCTGCGCTGGGACTGGGTGGTGTCACCGTGTCTGACCTCCACCCTGCAGCCCAGGGACGCGCACCACTCCTCCATCCGGCGGAGCATGTCGCGGTTGAGAGAGCGCAGGGGCGCGATGTAGAGGGCGATTATGCCATGGTCTTGGTTTCCAATGAGGTTATTTATCACTGGAAGAAAGGCTGCCTCTGTTTTTCCGCTCCCAGTTGGGGCTATCACCAACGTGTCCCTGCCGCCGAGTATCGGGGGCATGGCCTGCTTCTGTATCTGGGTGAAGTCCTTGAAGTTGGCCTTTATCAGGTCCCGCAGCTCGGGCCTGAACCGGCTAAGCAGCTTAGTCATATGCTGTTCTCCCCAACATTCGCGAAACTCAGATTGAGGTTAAGGGTTTAAAAAGGGGAGTTTAAGCCCTCATCTCGCTGACTGTCCCCAGATAGCTCCCGTCCAGAAGATAGATGTCCGCGTTCTCCAGGTCTATCATCCTCTTCAGGAATGGGCCAATGGGCTCGGTGTTGTTGACCGCTGAGCCGCGGGTGGACTCGTCAAAGGCCGGAATGACAAGAACACGAGTTTCAGAGCCCTTCACTTTGGTTTCGATCCAGGCCTGCTGCATATTGGCGCGTATGTCCCTGAGCAAAACAGACGGGTGAGTGTGTGCGCAGACTATTAGTTCCTGGGCCAGCAGCTCCCTGCTGGGTCTCTTATGGCCATGGAAATAACCTATTCCGTTCTCAATGAACTCATCAACAACCTCAACACCCGGCGGCACAAGCTTCTCGATATTGCCATCATGGTTTCCCTTGGTGATAATTATTCTGGACACTTCCTTCAGGAGCTCTTGGAGAAACATGGGAACCTCCATATATTCCTGACGAGATGTAATGGGGACATTATGCTTCAGGTCGCCTAGGATTATTAGCTTCTTCGGCTCTGTGTTTCTGATAATCGCCCTTAGTTTGCTCAGCTTTTCTCCAGTCTGGCTCGGAATTGTAGCACCTTTCTTGTAAAGCTCAAATTCTATGCCATTGTGCAGGTCAGCGACCACCAGATTGTCGTTAATTATCAAAGCTGGCTGGTTTTGGATGAATTTCATTGCTCAGGAATTTTGTTATGAGAACAGCTTTCCAATGCGTTCAAGGGCCTCTATTATCTCGCTTGTAGAGACTGAATAGGAACAACGGACGAAGCCCTCGCCACTTGGGCCAAAGACATTTCCCGGGACCAGAGCTACCTTGGCCTCTCTTATAAGCTTCTCTGCGAACTCCTCGGAGCCTAAGTTGGTCTTGGTTATGTTCGGGAATGCGTAGAATGCTCCCTTTGGCATGTGACAGCTTATACCCGGTATCTCATTCAGACCTCCAACTAGCAGCTTTCTGCGCGCGTTATAGGTCTTGAGCATCTGGCGGATGCTCTCCCTGTCATCAAAGGCCGCCAGCATGGCGTGCTGGGAGGGGGTTGGTGCACAGAGCATACAGTATTGGTGTATCTTATACATAGCTTCCATAAGCTCTCCCTTGGCAACAACATAGCCAATTCGCCAGCCAGTAGCCGCATAGGCCTTGGAGAAGCCATTCAGGGTTATGGTCCGCTCGGCCATTTCTGACAGAGAGGCGATGGAGACGTGCTCCCCCTCATAAATCAGCTTTTCATATATCTCATCCGATATGACTATTAGATTATGCTTTATGGCAAAATCAGCTATGTCCTCCAGATCCGCCTTTGTTAGGACCGCGCCAGTCGGGTTATTGGGAGAGCAAAGCAGGATGGCCCTTGTCCTCTCTGTGAGTGCGTTTTCCATGTCCCTCACCTGCACCCTAAAATCGTTCTTCTCGTATGTTGGAACCATTACCGGCCTTCCACCTGCTAAGCGCGTCAGCGGACCATACGCCACATAGGCTGGGTCCGGAATAAGTACCTCATCACCGATGTCGATAACCGCACGTAATGCAAGGTCCAACCCCTCGCTGGATCCACTGGTTATGAGGATTTCATCAGAGGAAACATCAATGCGGTTTTCCCTCCTAAGCTTTTCAGATACACGCTCCCTCAGCTCAAGCAATCCTGCATTGCTTGTATAGTGTGTCTTGTTCAGTTCTATAGCCCGCAGTCCGGCATCCCTGATCCCGTAGGGGGTGTCAAAATCTGGTTCACCAACACCCAGAGTAACTATGTCCGGTTCCTTGGATGCTAGCTCAAAAAATCTCCGGATTCCCGAGGGAGGCAGCTCCTTGACACGCTTTGATACCATGGGCTTATGCAGAAATGACCAGCTTTTTGTCCCTTTTACCATCTGTCAGAACAACACCATTCTCTTTGAACTTCTTAAGAACAAAATGTGTATATGTTCCTGTGACCTCCTTCTTGGGGGCCAGTACCTCTGTCACAAAATTGCTGACATCCTTTATGTCTCTGGCTTTTATCTTAATCATCAGATCATATTCGCCGGATGCGACGACCACATCTTCTACCTTCTCATTGGCAGCCAGAAGCTCGCCCAGCTCTGAAAACCCGGTCCTTGCCTCTGGCGTTACCTTGACATCTATATAGGCAGTTATATATTCTTCTCCGGCTTTCTCCCAATCTACATAGGTGCGGAAGGCCTTGATGACGCCCTTCGACCTGAGCTCATCTATTTTGGCCCTCACTTCTTCAACAGTGGAGTCCAGCATATTTGCCAGATTCTCCTCGCTGATTCGGGCATCTTTTTGTAGAATCTCAAGAAGTAGCTTCTCGTCCATCGCGATATTAGAAAGAATATTAAAAAAAGCTGGAGAGGTAATAAAAGGATAATAATAAAACTTAAGGAGCTTATTTCTTAAAGAGCTTATTTCTTGCTTATTTCTTCTTGTCCGGGCAGTTTATATTTGTACAGATGGTCCAAGGCGTCTTCCTTCCTTTCGACCATATGTTCACCATGGGATAACCACAACTGGGGCACTTCTTTTTCGTGGGCTTGACCGACCCCTTCTGGGGCAGAGGCTGGGTATTGGTGCATTTCGGGTATCTGCTACAGCCGAGAAAGCGCTTTTTGGTCTTGGGGTTGACCCTGATGACGAGCAGGCCATCTTTACAAACAGGGCATTTGCCTATCGCGTTGCTCTCGGCCTTCTCCTCCTCCGCCCTGAACATCGCCTCGCGCAGCTCCTCGCCGATCTCCCTCTCCTCCTTCCTGAACTTCTCCAGCACCTTCATCAGGATGTGCCGGTTCTTGGCCTCTATCTCCTCGCCTGTCTTCTTCCCGGCCATAACCTCGTCCATCTCCTCCTCGAACTTTCTTGTCAGCTCCTCATCGAGTATCTCCGGGCTGTGTTTCTCCAGAGTCTCCACAGTTTTTATCCCCAAGTCTGTCGCCTCTATGGACTTACCAATTATATAGTTTCTCTTATAGAGTGTGTCGATTATAGTCGCTCTGGTAGCTTTGGTTCCAAGATTGCGCTTCTCCAGTTCACTGATGATTGATGCCTCGGTGTATCGCTTTGGTGGCTGCGTCATCTTTTTCTGCATGGAGATTTTTTTGATTTCTACAACATCGCCCTCTTTCAGGTCAGGCAGGAGAATCTCGTCAAATTTTGCATATTTGCCATAGAGTTCATGCCAATTTTTCTCTACGGTCCTCTTCCCCTCGGTCTTGAAAATCTCTGTATTAACATCTATCATAACTCTTATACTCTCTCTCACAGCCCATTCCCCAAATGTTGCCAAAAACCTGCGGACTATCAGATCATAGACTCTTCGCTCCTTGTCAGTGAGGCTGGCAGGCACCTCACCGGTTGGGTATATGGCCGGATGCGCAGGGTCACTTTTCTTGCCATTGTTTGGCCTGAGGTTTGGTTTGGCAAGGAGCTTGGAGACTGCTTCCCCATACTCCCGCTGCTGTGAGAGTTTTTCAAGTATTTTCCTGTAACCTATGGCTGGTGGCAACTGTTGTGAGGATGTTCGCGGATATGAGATATAGCCCATCTCATAGAGCCTCTGACCAATCTCTAGGGTCTGTCTTGGCGATATATTGAGATGACGGTGGGCTTCAACCTGCAGGGAGGTCAGGTCAAATGGGTTTGGGGGGGGTTGTTTGTAGCGTCTTTTTTCAACTCCTGAGACCCTTCCACTTTTCTGATCCTTAACCTTCTCATAAACAGTCTTTGCCTCCTCTTCCTTCTCAAACTTCTCCTTTGCATGGACGGCTTCGAAATCCAGCTCCCTTCTCATTAGAGCGCTTATTACCCAGAACGGCTCCGGCACAAAACTCCTTATCTCACGTTCCTTGTCTACTATGAGTTTGAGTGCCGGGCCCTGAACCCGGCCTATGCTGAGGGTCCCATGAGTATTCGCAGAACGCAATGCGGACATCAAAGCCCGGGAGAGATTTATGCCATAATACCAATCCAGAACATGGCGGGTAAGACCTGCTTGTGTCTGGCCATAGTCAAATGGTTCCATATTCTGATAAGAGCGGGCTAGATCCGGAGCGGTAACGGTCGAGAAGTGCATCCTCCTGACATTGTCCCTCTTTGGGTCTACTCCACAGGCATATCTCAAAACGTTATAGCCGATGACACTGCCCTCAATATCATAATCACACGCGTTTACAAATAAATCAGCCTCCTTGGCTAATTCCCTTAGATTTCGGATGTATGGCTTGGTGTAGGAGGCGCCTTTCTCCACCTCATAAATGGGTACCCACCGTATGTCGAAGACCGGATATGTCAGGTTCCATTTCTTGTTGCTGGTTTCCTGAAGAGAATAGACATGGCCGACCGCAGGCGCAACATACGCCTTCCCCCGGGGGGTCTCCACCTCATAGTAAGGTACTCCACTCCGGCTCTTTTTCTGGGCGCGCCCTATGGCACCTGCTATCTTGGCGGCAACACTCGGCTTCTCGGCGATGATGAGCTGAGTCATAGCGATTGTGTTTTTGTTGTTTGTGGTTAAAAATGGAACGGGAATTGAAGGTTGTGTTTCTCTGGACCTGACATTCAACAATGACAAAATTCTCACAACAACGCGCGAAGGCCCTGAAGCAACTGGCGGAGGCGCGCAGAGAGGGAAAGACAGATGATGATATCTCTGATTTGGTTGATCTCATCAATGCCAATGAAGACTTATATACCACATCCTCATGTGCCGGCAGGATAGCCGTTCTCCAGACACCCAGGGAGCATGACAAATTAAAATCCAAGTGGCTGGGAAAGTGGCACAGGGAGATAACACTACAAGACCTGCAGGAGGCCCTTAAGAAGCATGACCGATATGTCGCTTATCTCCAGTCGGAGTGTCCAATTCTCCATATAGTCGCGCGCACTCTGGAGAGCGCAGAGAAGATACTCTTTGCGGCCCAGCAGTCCGGCTTCAAGCGCAGTGGGATACAGGCAGTAAACCCCGAGCGGGTTCTTGTGGAAGTCTGTTCCACGGAAATGCTGGAAGTTCCTCTAGCAGAAGGCGGAAAAAGGCTTGTGGACGATATTTATCTAGATTACCTCGTAAATATTGCAAACATCAAGTTTAATTCTGGGCGGAAAAAACTGGCTAGATTACAGGATAGACTAAAGCATGGCCTTTGACATTGTGGGGGATATCGCCATTGTCGAGCCGGGAACCGATGGTGAGGCTCTTATGAGGAAGCATAAGAATGTAAATGTAGTCCTGGCCAAGAAAGGAGAGGTCGAAGGAGAATATCGTGTGCGCGATTATGAGATAATTGCCAGCCGTCCGGAGAGAAGAGATTTCTCGGATGTGCCTGCCCTTCTCCGCCCGAGGAAGCTCACGGAGACTGTACACAGAGAAAGCGGGTGCAGGTTCAAGGTTGATCCCACGGAGGCCTACTTTTCCGTGAGGCTGGGGACAGAACGCAGGAGGATAGCTGAAATGGTCAAGCCGGGGGAGAAGGTTCTAGTCATGTTTGCCGGAGTGGGACCATACCCGATAATAATCTCCAAGTTGGCCGACCCAAAGCTTGTCATTGGCATAGAGCTGAACCCTTATGCTGTTTTGTTCTTTGAGGACAATATAATGCTCAACAAACTGGAGGGCAAGGTCAAGGCCATAGAAGGCGATGTGAGAACGGAGGTCCCAAAACTGAAGGAGGAGTTTGACCGCATTGTCATGCCACTCCCGAAGGACAGTGAAAATTTTCTTTATCTGGCGCTGAAGAAAATAAAGAAGAATGGTTGTATCCACCTGTACAGGATACTCCATGAGAATGATGTAGATGCTTTTCTCCAAGAACTGAAAAGGAGCTTAAGCAGGGTCAGAATAGATGTGATTAAGGCCGGGGAATATGCACCCGGTATGCTCAGATATTGCTTCGACATAAAGCTGAATGTCAGAAAGAAAAGGTCTGCAAAGAAGGCGTCAGCAAAAAGAAGGTAGAGAAGCCTGTCAAAAAAATAGTTTTTTGTATCTGAATATAATTATATCCAAAAAATGGTCAAAGCAAGAAAGCTGGGAAAAAGCACAGCTGAAATCAGGCGTGCTAAGAGGAGAGAGCGCAAAGTCAAACTGGGAACGGCTTTTATTATAATCCTTTTGGTCATCGGATTTACTGTTGCCGCTTATTGGGGCTTTAATCCCCGAAGCCCGTCTCCCAAACGGCAGACCATAGAAGAAAGACTGGTATTTGGAGAGGCTGTCCCCTCCGGCATTGATAGCTCTGTTGTGGAGGGACTCACGGGAAACCGGGCCGTGTTTGGCCAGTTGGATGTACCTTATGATCTCAAAAAGAGGCTGAATGGCGACTTTTATATATTAGACAACGGGTTGACACAGCTGATAATCACCAATGCTTCAACAGAGGAAATCAATTCAGAAGCAAAGGGGGATTATATAGTCTATGAAATCGGAATCTGTAAAGGCTTTGACTGTCTGGTGAAGAACAATAACAATACCAATGAAAGCATTATGTTTGATATCTATGAGCTGAACATGAGCTCACGCTTCCTCAGGACCAATAGGATTGGTTTTGAGGTTGAGCTTGGGGAGAATATCTGATGGACAGGGAGTTGATATTAAGGAATGTTATTGAGGTCATTGAAGAACAGGAGTTGGATGAGTTGATAGAAAGCGGGAGAGGGAGCGTTTACTGCGGTTATGAGACGAGTGGTCCAGTCCATATAGGCACCATGGTGACAGTACAGAAGCTCATTGAGTTTCAGAAGGCAGGGTTGGATGTAACTGTTCTTTTCGCGGACCTGCACACCCTCCTGAACATGAAGGGCAAAGAGGAATGGATAGCCAAGATGGTGGACTATTGGAAGCACTGTTTCATAGCCTTGGGCCTTGACCCAAAGAGGACTCGGTTCGTCAAGGGCTCGGAGTTCCAGCTGAAGCCTGAGTATTTCCACGATGTTCTGGCCTTGGGAACAGATGTCACAGTCAAGCGCGCGACACGCTCCATGCAGGATATTGCACGCGATTTGGAGCATGCGCATGTTTCTCAGATGATATATCCAGTAATGCAGGTTGTTGATATCAAGCACCTTGGCGTTGACATAGCCTACGGAGGGATTGAGCAGAGGAAAATACACATGCTCGCGCGCGAGGAATTGCAAAAGATAGGATACAAAAAGCCTATTTGCATCCATACGCCGCTGATAGTCTCGCTGGGCGGGCCGGAGACAAAAATGAGCTCCAGCAAGCCGGAGACGATAATCGCCGTGCATGAAGACCCGGGGAGCATAGAGGGCAAGATACAGAAGGCCTACTGCCCGGCCGGGCAGGAGGAGAACAACCCGATTCTTGACATCTTCCGATTCTTCATCTTCGCAAAGAACGGCAAGGTCGTCATCGAGCGTCCGGAGAAGTTCGGCGGTAAGTTGGAGTTCAATTCCTACGAGGAGCTAGAGAAGGCCTTCATAGAAGGGCTTCACCCGGCCGACTTGAAGAAGGCATGCGCGCGGTATCTGATTGATTATCTTGAGCCCGTGAGAGAGTATTTCAGGAAAAAGCCCGGCGTGCTGAAGGTACTGGGCTAAGGCGCTTCCTCGAGGCACACCCTTCTGAAGTTGCAGTAATCGCACTGTGGCCCCTCGGACTTCTCGAAGTCCGCTTCCCTAGCCGTGTTCGATGCGGGGTTGAAGAGCAGCTTTTTCATCTCTGCAATGCTCTTGCGTATCTTATCCTTGACACCTTCAATCTCATTCCTGCCTACTTCTGACTCTCTCAACTCATCATAGCGGCAGTTGTATTCGCGGGTAGTTATGGGGAGTTCAGCTCCCCATTTCTTGGTGGAATATAGGGCATAGCCAGCAAGCTGGAGGTCATCAGTGCTGTCAGTCTTTCCGGTTTTCCAGTCGTAGATAACTGTCCTGCCCTCATGCACCAGCGCGAAGTCGATCTTGACATAGATTGTAGTCCCCTCGAAGTTGAAGTCCTGATATTGCTCGATGGGCAGCCAGTCGTTTATGTTAGTCGCCTTTATCTCGCTGAGCACCTTGGAGTTGTAGAAGTTCTTCAGGCAGGATTCGCCCTGGCGTATCAGATCGTCAAGGTCATCCTTGGTTATAGACAGACCGTATTCATGTTCCCACAAGCCGCAGTATTTCTTTGGATCGACCCGGTATTTCCCGGTCATGGACTCCTCGAAGCTGTGTTTCATGTAGCCCCTGAACTGCTTCACCAGAGATGTCAGGGGCACCCCACGCCCCTTCCTCAGTTCACCTAGATAGTTCCCAATCGTCCGGTGCACGCTGTCGCCAAGGAGCATAGGCAGTGTCTGTAGATTCTTGAGTATGTAAATATCGCGCGTCCTCCGGTCTGCCGTGTAGCTCCAGCCTCCCCAAAAGCCGTAGTAGTTGTAGTAGTACTTGCGCCTGCACTCATTGAACATCCTGTGGCGCGAGTGCGACCATGAGAAGGTGTTTTTTATGTCCATGATGATGCAGATATTTGCTTGGATTTATATGCATCTGCCGTTTTCACAACCGCCCGGACAGTGATACTCTTCAAAATTGGTGTTGAAGTCATACTCATCTCTGGAGTAGTCATACTTGCAGAAATACTCTATTAAGGTTTCATTGTCTTTGCAGCTGTCTATCCATGCTCCGCAGGAAGCCACACATTTCGGAGAAACCACTCCCCTGACGTAGTAGTCCTTCCCACCGTCGGAATCGGTACAGGTTGCCTCTGCCTCTCCACTTTCCTGAGTCGTTCTTATCTGGCATGTGTTGTCAATGCATGCTGGCCTGACCGTCTCCAGTTCAGGACAGCCGTGTGCAGGACATGACCATTCATGGCAACTGTCCCACTCAGTTACAATGGCCTGCACTTCCCCCTCATCATAGCCTTTGTTGTGTGCCATTCCACATGGAAACCTGCAGCTCCTTATGTCACTGAAAACGCAGTCCGCATCTTTATCACAGGCCTGCACCCGTTCCATCTTTTCATCTATGTCGTCACAGGTCATTTTTTGTTCTTCTTTTTCTTCGCAACGTTTCAGGGTGAGGCATTTTTGTGACTCGCTTTGACTACAAAAAATTTCTTGTTTGCATGTATATCCTTCTGGGCAGTCTGCATCGCTTTTGCACTCTCCAAGTTCATAAGTGCTGGAGTTCAGAAGGGGTAGAAGAATAGCTGCTATGAGGACGGCCACCATGATGACAATCAATTTTTGTTTCATGATAATATTTGACTTTTATGGATAATAAGCAGGAGCAAGCTGCTGGCCAAGAAGGGATAAAGGAACAGACGTTTGTGATAGATCTGATGCGGGTAAAGGATTAAAAACAAAATGAATAGATACTGGACCTCACAGCCCATGATAAGAATAAGCGTTAACTTATTACTTATACCCTTTTGACCTTTTCAGCCTTTTTTCCTCGGTCGCCCTCTGTGGGCTCGAAAGAAACGGCATCTCCATCATTCAGATACCCTCCACCATCTATGGAGGTGTAGTGACAGAAATAGTCATTCCCGTCCTCACCCTCGATGAAGCCGTAGCCTTTTCTTTCGTTAAACCACTTTACTTTTCCTTCCATTTTTTCAACTGTCAAGACGCGAAGTCTTGCGTTGGTTTAGCTGGTAGGCATATAAAAACCCATATGCTCTAATAATCGTGTGAAAATGGGCCGTCCGAGCGGAGCGAAGGGAGCAAGACCACCCAGGAGGAAGATAGTCATAAGGCGGATGCCGGGCAAGGCCAAGGGAGAGCTTCAGTTATGGGAGGGCCGCCGTATAAAGCATAGATTCCCGGTCGTGGTGGGCGGGAAGAAGACACCCACTCCCACGGGCAAGTTCACCATAGACGAGGTGAACCGCAGGCCGCACTATAAAAACCCCAAAAACGGGAAGATAACGCCATACAGCATGCGCTGCCCCCTGTGGCCGACCCTTGTCGTTTTCAGGGACGCCAAAGGCAACAGGCTGAAACAGAGCATGCATGGCACCACCCAGGCCGGCTTCCGCGAGGGCGTAGAGAGCCACGGATGCGTCAGGCTGAGACGGGCGGACATGCTGGAGCTTACCCAGCATCTGTACGAGGGGATGGAAGTGGAGATAAAGGATTGACTTAAATGCTTGCTTTGAATAAATTAAGGATGGCGACGTACAGGGAGGCCGGGGTGGACATTGAGGCCGAGGACCGGGCGATAAAGGGCATACTGTCCGCGCTCAGGACCGGGCTGCCCGGGCATTTCGCAGGAGTCGTGGAATTCGGCGATTATTACTTGTCCATGTGCACGGACGGCGTCGGAAGCAAGGTCCTTGTCGCACAGCATCTCAGGAAGTACGACACCGTGGGCATCGACATGGTGGCCATGAACGTCAACGACGTCATCTGCATAGGCGCAAAACCCATAGCCTTAGTGGATTACCTAGCCGTCGAAAAGATTGATTCAAAGCAAATCTCCGAAATCATGAAGGGAGTCGCCGAGGGGGCGAAGCAGGCCGGGTGCGAGGTCATAAGCGGCGAGACCGCGACACTGCCCGAAGTGGTAAACGGATTTGACCTGGCCGGGACGTGCCTGGGGGTCGTCAAGAAGGGCGAGATTGTCACGGGTGAGAGAATCAAGGAGGGCGATGCGATAATCGGCCTCGAGTCCAGCGGCATACACTCCAATGGTCTCACTCTTGCGCGCAGGGTGCTTGACCTAGATGCGTGGGGCAGGGACCTCCTGACGCCAACGAGGATTTATGTAAAAGAGGTATTATCAGTTCTTGGTCCTGAGGTTCATGGACTCGCACACATAACTGGCGGAGGGTTGAAGAAACTGAAACGAATACTGCCCAAGGGTTTGGGCGCGGAGATAACCAGCCCGCTCGAGCCGCAGGAGGTCTTCGCTGAGATACAAAAGCAAGGCAAGGTCTCCGACTATGAGATGTACAGGACCTTCAACATGGGCATGGGCTTCGCCATCGTCTGCGACCCGGAGGCCGTAGGGGGGATAACAAGCAGCCTGAAATCAAGGGCAAAAGTCATCGGCAGAATCATCAAGGGCGAGAGCGTGCGGGTTCCCGGCAAGGACCTTAGATATTAAAATGGACTTCCCCAAACTTTTCACTGTAGGCCCCGTCTATGTGAGAGACGAGGTGCGCGAGGAGATGGGCAGACAGATGTTCAGCCACCGCAGCTCTGAATATGTGGACCTGCACAGCGGCGTCATTCCAAAGATACAGAAGCTCCTCTTTACAAAGAAACCCACGTTCATTTATCCCTCATCCGCTACCGGCATCTGGGAGTCCTGCGCGCGCAACGTGGTCGAGAAGAAGGCGCTCAGCTGCGTGAACGGCGCTTTTTCCAAGCGCTTTGGGAAGGTTATAGAAGCCAACGGCAAACAGGTTGAAGTCTTGGAGAAGCCTATGGGGCAGCCTATCCTGCCGGAGGAGCTGGACACTGCCCTCTCAAAGAGTGATGCTGATTCTGTTTCTATAGTGCATAACGAGACCTCAACAGGAGTCATGAACCCACTGAAGGAGCTCATCAAGGTCTGCAATGACCACGACGTCGTCAGCATGGTGGACGTCGTTTCCTCAGTGGCTGGGGCGCCAATATACGTCGATAAGTGGGGGATAGACGTGTGCCTGTTCTCGGTCCAGAAGTGCCTGGCGGTCCCGCCCGGCCTGGCGTGCGCCTCCATAAGCGAGCGGGTGCTGGAGAGGTCGGAAAGGGCCAAAAACAAAGGTTACTACTTCGACATGAAACTGCTGGAAAAATACCACCTCAAGAACAACACGCCAGCCACCCCTCCAATACCCCAGATATTTGCTCTGTCGAAGGCTCTTGATCTTATCTTTGAAGAGGGTCTGGAAAACGTCTGGGCCCGCCATAAGAGAGTCTCCGATTTTGTGAAGAAGCGGTGCACTGAGGATATGGGCTTTACGCTCTTTCCCGACCCAGAATATGCGTCGCAGACTCTGAGTTGCATAAGCACGAAGGAGAAGGGAATTAACGCGAAGGAGCTCTTGGCGAAGATGAAAGCCAAAGGCTACATCGTCGGCTCCGGCTACGGCGAGCTCAAGGAAACCACTTTCCGTGTCGGCAACATGGGCAATGTCTACATGGGTGATGTGGAGGAAATGCTCGATGTCATGCAAGAGGTACTGGGAAGCTTCTAGGTTTTTATTCAGACACCTTCGAATAGTGCCATTATCCTGCGATGAAAAAAGGTGATTTTGTAAAGGTCTCATACAGCGGATGGGTCGGTGAAACCCTAATTGAGACTACGGATGAGAAGGTTGCGAGAAAAGAGGGCACTTATGATGAGAAGCGGGTTTACAGGCCAACAGTGGTTGTAGTAGGCGAAGGTATGGTGCTACCCGGTCTAGACAAAGGGCTTGAGAGTATGAAGGTTGGGGAGAGTAAAAGGTTTAAGCTAAAGCCGGCAGAAGCCTTTGGTGAACGGAGCTTCAAACTCATAAAACTGGTTCCAATGCGAGAGTTCAGAAAACAGAACGTCAATCCATTTCCGGGAATGGTTCTGGAGATTGAAGGGAGACCTGCGCGCATACAGTCCGTCTCAAGCGGCAGGGTCAGGGTAGATTTCAACCACCCACTGGCCGGCAAGGAGGTTACCTATGAGCTAAAGGTGGAGGCTGAAGCCAAGACGGAAAAGGACAGGATAGCCTTCCTTATAGAGCGCGACTTCCGTGAGGATTTGAAATTCACAGTTTCCGGCACAAAGGGCAGGAAGAAGATAGTCGTCAACATCCCAGAGAGTGTCAAGGGCAACAAGCTCTACCCGATAATGACGCAGGTCTTCAAGGTGGAGGTCGACAAGTACCTGGGCATCAAGGAAGTGGAGTACAAGGAGCCCGTCGCGAAGATGGAGAAGAAGCCCGTCGCCAAGAAATAAGCATTACCTTTTGATTTTATTGAAAAATTCGTTGGCCTCCTCCAACCATATCAACCTCTGCTCCGGAGTCGCCTTAAGCCCCCTCCTGATATCCTCTTCCGTCAGGACGAGCGACTTAGTTTCCATCTCCGATTTCGTCCCTTAGCTTTTTCAGGGATTTCAAGTCGTCCAAGTCCTTCTCCCTTTTGGGGATTTCCTTGAGCCTTATAAGGTCTTCAAGGGATACCACAGGTATTGGTATCCCGGCGGCTTCGACAATAATCTTTCTGTCATATGCTTCTTCAAAACCAATAGGCTCTTTGACAAGGACATCAACGATGTGCAGCTGGTTCTTTGAATCAAGGAAGGAGAATACCTTCATGTTCTTCTCCTCAACCCACGACTTCCTCTTTTGCGCATCGGCCAGCTCCCTGGCATCCACGGGCACTCTTGGCTTATAGCCCAGGTTTTCCATTGAGGACACGAGCCTCATGATGTTTTCCTTGCTCATGTCAACCATTATATCCAAATCGGCGGTCAGCCTTACGATCCCGTGAAGGACTATCGCCGTGCCACCGACGACTAAGTAGCGAACATCATTACTGTTGAGTTCCCTAAAGACATCTTCATAGTACATGACTTAATTATATGGTTTAAATGGAAAAAGGGGTAAATAAGCCTCATGAAGATAGGCATCCTGACCTACGGGTGCTCCGTGAACAGATCGGACTCTGAGCTGATGGCCACCCTGCTAGCCAGAGCGGGATTTGAGCCGGAACTGGAGTCGGAGAAACCCAAACTGCTCATAGTCAACACGTGCATCGTCAAGGGTCCGACGGAGAACAAGATCCTCAGGAAGCTGAAGGACCTGCAGGAAGCGGGCAAGAAGGTCATCATCACTGGCTGCATGCCGGAGGCGTATCCTCACCTGGCTGCGAGGTTCCCGGACTTTGCTGTCTTGGGGATAGACAGCTTTGACATCGTGGCCGTGGTCCGCGACTACCTGGGCCAGACAGTGGTCAGCAGGAAGGAGGCGATGGATGGGAAGGTCCTTCCCAAGACAATCAAATACAACCAGTTCATTGAAATCGTCCCGATATCAGAAGGTTGCTTGGGATCGTGCACCTATTGTGCAACCAAGTTCGCGCGCGGGAGTTTGGTTTCGTACAACCCTGAAGCCTTGTTGGATGGAATCCGGCAAGCGGTTGGTGAGGGCGTCAAGGAGGTCTGGCTGACGTCGCAGGACAACGGATGCTACGGGTTTGACATAGGCACCAACCTGGCCGAGTTATTGCGCGCGGTAGTGGAGATTCCTGGCGACTTCAAAGTGAGGGTCGGGATGATGAACCCCCAGCACATCGGAGGCTTCCTAGACGAACTAATAGATGCCTACAAGAGCGACAAAGTCTTCAAGTTCCTGCACATACCCATCCAGTCCGGCTCGGACAAAGTCTTGGAAGAGATGGGGCGCGGTTACACTGCAGAGGATTTTCTCCGCATCGTATCCAAATTCAGGGAGGCCATGGAACTGACCGTTTCCACAGATATCATCGTCGGCTTCCCGACAGAGACGGAAAAGGACTTTCAGAAAACCATCCAACTCCTAAAGCGCGCGCAGCCCGACTTCCTGAATCTCTCCAAATACTGGCCGAGGAAGAAGACGAAAGCTGGCGAGATGAAGCAGCTCCCAAGAGAGGTGGTTGCCGCGCGCAGCAGGGAGGTCGCCAAGCTGTTCTCAGAGATGCTCAAGGAGAAGAACAAATCGTGGATTGGTAAAACTTGTAGTGTAACTTTCACAGACAAAAAGGGTGATTATCTCGTTGGACGGAATTCGCTTTACAGGCCGGTTTTGGTGAAGGCAAATTCCGGTGGATTGCGACAACAATCCGCCATTTTTGATCGAACTTTTTCTAAAAGTTCGGTTGGACGGAATTCGCTCTACAGGCCGGTTTTGGTTGAAGGAGAAAATTTACTGGGGAAAATCTATAGTGTAAAAATCATCAAAACAAAAAAGAGTGAGTTACTTGGTGAGTTGTATGAGACGAGTCAGATTGGGTGAGACACGTCAGCACATTTCTTGTTCTGGGCCTGAGCAAGACGAAGGCTAAGCAATCTTGTATCTCAATATTCCGGCTATCCCCCCGAAGGCCACCCAAAGCTGATTCCCCTCCTCAAAATCATCACTTATAATCTCCACCTTCGCACCAGTTGGTTCGGCTTTCTCAAGAAGCTCCTCTATTTTATTTTCATCTAGGTTTTCGGAGAGTAGAAGAACCTCAACAGCATTCACATCGAGGGCCTTTTCAGTTTCTTTCAGGCCATAAGTAACCATATCAGGATTCTTGGCCAGATACTTCATAAACCTTTGGATGTATTTCCTGTGCTGGGTAGTCTCGAGCTCTTTCAGATCCTCAGAACTTGCTTTGACAAGTTCACGTATGCCCGACTCATCGGTATAGGTTATGTCCTTGACTGCAATTATCTTGTTCTTTAGCTGGTAGTGGAGGTAGTCGCCCTCCACAAAATCATCCTTTGTCCCAGCAGGCCCGCCTATTATGATACCTGTCAGATCCTTTATGTTCGGCAGAAAGGTTTTGGCCGCATGTTCGGCAACCCTTTGTTTGAAGCGGTGGGATTCCTCAGCTATCAACCTCTCAAATCTCCGATGGCTCTGCCCACCTGCCCGGTGCTTTCCGGAGTAACCAGAAGTCAGTTTGGTGAGTATCTCCGGTTTATCTCCGCGCAGGATTCCAATGGTGGCAACCTTGTTGTCAATGGCAATGAGACCGTAGATATTCTTGGGACTCAGGATCTTTTCAAGCGGTTCAGTAACAAACGTCTGGTCGCACCGATAGAGCTTGACTGATACCGGTTCGCTGGGTTCTATGGCCCATAATTCAATATCCTGCTGTCCCTCCCTTTCAGACACATTACCACAGAAGACAGCAAGTCCGTGGGGAGGCGTCCGCTTGTATAATCTGAGATGCTGTATTATCTTCTCCAGTGCATCTGTTACATTCTTCCGTGTGGACTTACTCTTGATGTTGGATGCGGTGCCCTGCTCCTGAATAAGCTGGTTTATAACCTGTTCTATCATCGTCCCGGGAGGTATATAAACCGTTATGAGTTCGGTGTGCCTCCCCCTTACACCCCTCAGATTATCCAGAATCTTCCGTATCTTATACTTGGTCTTATCCATTAGTCTTGTTCATACGCTTTGGTTTGTTTTAGTTTGAAAGAACTTTGACAAAAAGGCAGACAAGGCCGGGTTGGTTTCGGGTTTGCAAGAGAAATGGCGGGGTTAGAAAAAGAACGCCAACTGGAGGAAAGGCATCCCACTTACCACCCCGCCATTAAGTATAGTAAAGAAAAATATAAAAAGTTTGGGCAATTTTTGGTCTCAGCCGAGTTCAAAATCTGGTGAAAATCAGGAAATAGATGAAGATTAGGTATATTATGAAGAGACTCACTCCCTCATATTTCTTTATTGTCCAGTCAGTCCTGATAAAGATGAACAGCAACCCGGTGGTGATAATCAGGAATGGTAGCGACAGGGCAAGTGTCGTTGGTAATATATGGAGTGGTGCCACAATGGCAGAAAGTCCGCCAACCAATGTTATATTAAAAATGTTGGAGCCTATTATGTTGCCCAAAACCATTGTATCAAAACCCTTTTTCAATGAGGCTATGGATACAAACAGTTCTGGGAGGGATGTCCCAAATGCAATAAGAGTGGCACCTATTACATTCTTGGTAACACCAAAGGATTCGGCTATGGAAACAGCAACTGGTATTAGGAATCTGGCACTTGTATATATCATTATTCCACTACCCAGTACGACAATTGCGTCTCTGAGTATGTGCTTTTTGAAAAGTGATATCCTATTACGAACCCTTTGATAGGCCTCGATATCGAAACCCTTGCCTACAAAATCTTCCATCGGCTCCTTCCTGAGCTCATTCTCCACAACCTTTTCCGAAACCTCTGGGACACCAAAATGTATTATACGGTTGAAGCGATGGGAAAGAGCCAGATATTTTGTTAGCTTATAAACATGCTTTCTGAATTGTGGCCTAAAGTGGAATAGATAGGCGAGATAGAGGGGGGTAAGTGCTATAAGAACTACCCCATCCAGAAAAGAGATGCTGCCATCAATTGAAAATACTACTATTGTCATTGTTATGCAGAACATTATAAGACTGTCTCTCAGGAAGATCTGGCGATTGGTCTTAAGCGTAGTTATTATGGCACTAATGCCCAGTATTAGGCCAATATTGGCTATGTTGGAACCAATTATGTTTCCGATAGCCATTTCCGTTTCGCCTATCATGGAAGCCATAACTGAGGAGCCCATCTCCGGGAGAGAGGTGCCTATAGCGATGATAGTAACACCTATGACAAATTTGGAAACCCCCAGATATTCGGCTACCCGAGCAATCGCTTCCACAAAGAAATCACTGCTTTTGATAAGAACAATCATCAGTCCGGCTAGAAGTATGAACTGGTATAATACCATAGATATTTTTAATGACCTTCTCCTTATAAACATGAAAACCAGATGCAAATAATAGAGGTCTATCTAGCCCCGGGAGAGGGAGACGCAGCTGTAAGAATACTCAGGGATCTGGGAATAAAAGACTTCAATCTTGTAAAAACAGAAACAAGTGATTTGCTTACCATTAAACATCCCCTTGATAAGGCCGATCAGATTATTGATAACCTCAGGCAGGAGTTTGACTTCGACGCTGATAATCGCCGGAGCATAGTGGTTTCTAGGCCGGATGCCATCTATCCACGAGAAAAAGAAAAAGAGAAAAAAAGTCATGAAAGATATGCGAGGGAGTGTATAATTGAGTATGCTGAAGAGAATGCCACTCTGAGTTCAAAATATCTAGCCCTCATATTCTTTTCGGCTGTAATAGCAACACTTGGCTTACTTACAAACAATACGGCTGTTGTTGTTGGGGCCATGATAATAGCTCCGGCTTTTGGTCCGATAGCAAGTGTGGCTGTGGGGGCAGTTGTCAACCGCATGGATTTACTCAAGGCAGGGATAAAGACCGAGATTATTGGGGTATTACTGGCAGTGACAACAGCAGCCATTATGGGGCTTATGTTACCGGGTGTTGAATTGACCCCTGCACTCCAGCAGAGAATGCTGCCAACCATATATGACCTGTTGATCGGGCTTGCTGCTGGAGCAGCCGGTGGTTATGTTCTGGTCAGCGGTAAGGGCTCAACAATTGTTGGGGTCATGGTCGCTGCCGCACTTCTGCCGGTGATGTGTGGGATAGGACTCGGAGTTTTCTTCCTTAACCCATTCATCGTATTCGGCGGGTTTCTGTTATTGTTGATAACAGTGCTTTCAATAATCCTCTCGATGGTAGTTGTATTCTGGTTTGTGGGCCCGCAGAGAGAACACATACACCTAGCCTATGACTATCATCTCACACAGAAGACCGTAGGACTGGTTTTAAAATATGCACTTGTACTCATGGTGATACTCACGATTCCACTGATATGGCTGACGTATGAGAACTTTGCGAGAACTGCCCCCGGGAGAGAGATAAGCAAGATATTTCATGAGAACCAATACAGGACCATTGGGCTTGGCTCGGTCTCAATAGAGGGTAATCTGATTCGCGTCTTCATTTATGATTTTGGTAATGGGGACGAGACAATTCTGCGAGATCTTTACATGAAGATCAAGCAAAGGATAGACCCCCGATATGACCTTGAGTTTAATGTCATCAGGACAGAGAGAAATGTATATTGATATTTGAATTGTATATTGATATTTGAATTTTGAATTCAGGTAAATGGATATCAGGTATATCGCTACTCAATCAGGAAAGGGTTGCTCTTTTGCATCAGTTTCACTGCATATCTAAGTTTCACCACGGTTTGTGAATAGATCGTGAATAGTAGCTCCCCGGCAGATACCTTGTCCCCAACCTTCTTTTCCAATAATATTCCTGCTCTGGGGTCCTTGGGTGCGCCAGCAGTCCTTGCGATAGTCGAGATAAGCATGTTATCGATCCTGCTCACCCTGCCGCCAGTTTTGGAAAATACATGCTGTCTGTACCTCCCCGGTCTGAGCTCATCGGGCTTGATATGGGGATTCCCACCCTGAACATTTATTATTTCCTGCATCTTCTGCTTGGCCCTTCCCTCCTCCAAGCATCTCCTGGCCTCTTTAGCCCCTTTTCCTTTTGAACTCATACCACAAAATTCCATCAGCTCACCAACCATCATAACGCTTTTATCCACCAGGTCTTTTGGACCCTCACCATCCAATGCCATCAGTATATCCCTGGCTTCAAGAACCGGTCCGATGCCATTGCCTATGGGCTGGGTGCCGTCGGTAAGCAGATATTTCAATTTCATACCAACTTCTCCAGCCAACCAGACAAATTTTTTTCCCAATTCCCTTGCGCCCTTTCTTGTCTGTATCTTTGCACCCCTGCCATATGGTATGTCCACTAGGACATAGTTGCTACCAACGCTCTTTTTCTTTGAGATTATGCTTGCAAGGACCTGCCCCTCTGAATCTATTGAGAGTGGATATTCTACACGTATTATCTTGTCGTCTGCAGGAGCCAAATTTATGGCACCCCCCCAGACTATACAGCCACCAACCTTGTTAACAAATCTCCTGATATCCCGTGCCTGATATGATACGTTGGCAAGGACCTCCATAGTGTCTGCAGTCCCGGAAGGTGATGTTATTGCGCGAGAAGAGGTTTTTGGTATCTTCAGGCCTAGGGCTGCCAGCATGGGGACTATCATCATGGTGGTCCTGTTGCCGGGAACACCACCGATACAGTGTTTGTCAACCACAATTCCATCAAAGTCCAGTTTCTCGCCAGTATCTACCATAGCCATGGTGAGGGATACTGTCTCTCTTTTAGTGAACCCGTAGATCGCAGAGGCCGTCACAAAGGATGTGAGCTCGATGTCACTCAGATTGTCATACACAATATCTCTGGTTATGGCATATATCTCATCCCTCGAGAGCTCACAACCATCTATTTTCTTTCGGATGTAACTGACGGATTCTGGCTTCTCCCTTGGAGTTACAAAAACTGTCGAACGTGAGTTGAGCTTCATGCTTTTGGCTAGGTCATTGAAGACCCCTATCTCGCCCTCTGCGACCATGGTGTCGGTGACATCAATTATTGCCACTCCCCCATAAGCCCCTCTCTTAGACTTTTTGAATATATAAGCTCTGTCGCCCATATGAATGGAGAGTCTTCTGGCATCATTCTCGTGCATCAGGGCTATGGACCGCCCTGCATCTATATCTATTATCCTGACACTCAGCTTTTCTCCCAGCTGTGCTGTCCTTATTTTTTCAGCCAGCGGACCAATTCTCTCGTCATCAAACCTTGTCATATTTTAGTCCCCCACTTATCCAAGGCAATTTTGAGTTCTTTATGTGTCTTTGCGTAATCCCTTAATGCAATACCCTTCACAACTGCTTCCACTGCCTGTCTCATACCTGCTGCACCTGCACGGGTTCCTTGTGGATGACCATGACAGCCACCACCTGCCTGTAATATGATATCCCTGCCCAGATATCTGACTATAGCTGGAACATGGCCCGGATGTAAACCTCCGGAGCAAACTGGGAAAACAGGCCTTAATCCATACCAGTCCTGCTCCAAAACATCACCATGGCCCTCTATAAATGGGTCCTGTATCTCCCTGCCTGTGTCTATCACCTCCTGTTTGCCGCCCTGCATCTTGCCGACTATCGTTCCTATATGCAGCTGATCCAAGCCAATAAGTCTTATTATCTTGGCAAGGGTCAGCATAGTCATACCATGTTTTTTGTTGCGTGTCAACATCGCATGTCCGGCCCGATGGGCATGGATTACCAGGTCTAAATCCGCATTTCTCAGGGTCTGGAGAGCAGAGAAGCCACATGTCACTATATCAACCATTACGTATTCCCCACCCTGCTCCTTTACAAATTCGGCTCTTCTTAGCATCTCCGTAGTCTCAGCCGTGACATTTGGCATATACATCTTCCTCTCGCCAGTTTTGTCTTCTGCCTTATTGCGTAGTTTCAGGGTCTCCTTTACCCTTCTTTCAAATGGATTAAATCTCTGGCTTGTGAGGTTTTCGTCATCCTTGACTATATCTAAACCACCCATCCAGGCTTCATAAGCGACTCTTGCATGATTCTTATAGTCCAGACCAACCTTGGGCTTTACGATAGTGCCGACCAGCGGACGATCATAAACCTTTAGCAGATCCCTTACTCCGGGTATTCCAAATTTCGGCCCCCTGAAGGATTTTACAGCCCTCATCGGGAAGCTTATGTCCAGAAGACGCAGATTTTTCACAGCCTTCATGCCAAAGATATTACCGGCTATGCTGGAGAGAATCTCAGCGATATTGCCCAGCTCAAAGAGTGGTAGTGGGTAGGCTATGAGTGCTGTCTTCTTTTTCTCGTCTATCTCAAAGACCCGGGCCTGCAGCCAGTCCCTCGTCTCCTGCTTAAGTGTTGTCAGATCTGTCCAAGTGCCTATACTCGACTCCGCAGCTATGTGCCTGCATGCCTTTCTAAATGATATCCCATTTGGCTCTATATAATATCTGCATATTATATCATCTCTTGACGGCCGATATTTCAAATCTACATAGGTCATTTTTATTTGAGCATGTTCAGATAGTCTCCTATATCCTCTGCGGATAATGAGCAACCTTTAAATTTCAGCGACCATAAGCATGCCTCAAGCAGTGCCTGCTTCTCACCGGAGAAATACTTCTCTAAAATGCCCTTCTCATAGGCGACTGCAACAAGCTCGCTGGAGCGGATTATGGAGACACCTTGGCAGTATTTCTGGAATATTTTCCTGTGCTCATGATCCATGGTTACACCCCTATGCATTCTATACTGCAGAAGCTCTTTCAAGTTGATGGGATCCTCTATCAAGAATCTGAGGGTTCTTTCATCAACCAAAAGAGTATCGCCGTTATTCGCCAAGGCAAGAGCCTCTGCCTCCCCTCTCTGGATTATTTTAAGAGGTTTATGCCGGGCATAATAAATGTTATTGGATAGATCCAGTATTTGGCTGACCTCATCCGGATCGGCTTTTTCAATTCTTAGAACTCCGTTTTTCACCAAGGCGCGAAACTTCAACGGTCCCATACGATGATGCTTCCCCTTCTCTGGATTGGTTATTATCTCGTCATAAACTGTTTCGGTAATGATGAAATCCGCCAGTTCACTGAGCTCAACTAGTAAGGGCAGCATGCAGTTCATAGACATAGATATCAGCGAGCTGGAATCACAGATAACCCTTTTTCTCATCCGAATACCCTCCTTGCCACCTCCAACCTCTCAGCATTTTTTCCCATGCCATGAAACTCATGTATTTTGCTACCCCCAACATAGTGGAGAACCTTCACAGGATCGGCACCTGTTAGCTCAGAAGCGCGTCGCAATGAAAATCCCTGTTCATAGAGTTTTGCGGCCTTTTTCACTCTGGCCTTTTCAATCACATTTTCAGCATAATTACCCTCCCTGGCATCCAGCTTTATTACCCGATCTTCTATGGCCTCCAGATGCCTTATTGTTTCCTCTTTTGGTCCCAGCCGAGCATCCATGAGGCGACTCTTTATATCATCATAAAACTTCTTTTCAAGGCCCTTATAGTGTGTTTTGGACATTATTTTGCTCAGGGCATAATCAATCAGTGCCAACAGGATAAGCTCCCTATGGCCCTCTATGGCAGCCTCAGAAAGTGCCTTTGCAGAGACGGTCCTGAGTGCCAGCGCATCCCCCCGCTCAATGGCATCTACTGAGTGACCAATCAGGGTCTTTATATCATCCATTTCGACTCATTTGACCATATCCCAAGCAAATTTGTCCTTAAGGATTTCATATGCCATGTATGGCGATATGATTCCATCCTCAGTTATTATAGCGTCTATGTATTCGGGCGGCGTGAAGTCAAATGCCGGATTCCACATCTTAACACCCCTCATCTTTGGACGTATTTCTGCTGTGTCCCTTTCCTCTATTGGTATCATCTCTCCCTCGTAGGTCTGTGGTGAGAATTTCAGAGTCTCACAAGCAACTAACACCGGCACATTGGATTCCTTGGCAATGAGGGCTATCTGTGAGGTTCCTATCTTGTTGGCCACGGCACCATTTGCTGCGACAGTATCTGCACCTACAAATACCTTGTCAACATCAAATTCCTCCATGGCATAACGGACCGCCGAGTCTATTATAAGTGTCACAGGAATGCGCTTTCTGGCCATGAAGGCTGCAGTCAGATATCCCTGATTTCGGGGGCGCGTCTCTGTGCATATGACATTTATCTTTTTCGTCTTGGCTGCCTCTGCAATTATTTCAAGAACTGCCGTAGAGTTGCAGTGTGTGAGGAGTGTATCTCCGGATTTTATTCTCTTGGATCCTATCTGCGCTATTCTCATCAAGGCGTCCTTTTGTTTTTGAATAAATGCATCTATCAGTTTGGGCATATGCTCCTGCGGGAATTCGTGTGAGAGATATGTGATATAATCCACGGCGTTTGGAAGTGAAACAGCTGTTGGGCGGGCCTTTTTCAGTATGTCTGCCTGCTTTTGGAAATCGCGGAGAAAGTTCTTTCCTTTGTATGCGGTAGCATAGTCCCTCAAAGCCTCAGCAGCGGTAAGGGCTATCTCAAGGGCTCCGCGGACCTCCATTGATTTTATCTTTCGTGCAGCGGTCTTTGGGTCCACTTTTACATAATTATGAAATGGCGGTAATAAACTTAATTTAATTTATCTGTCCTTTGTAAATATCAGCGAGGTTAAAAATAAGGTTAAAAATAATGAAGAGGAGGAAGAAAAGGAAGGGGTGTAATACTGTCCCGGAGCCTGGAACACATGGCAGTAACATCAGGAAGCGGGGGGAAAGACTGCCATCTGTCAGTGAGATAAATCGCCTGGTTCGGAAGAGGGAGATCGAAGAGGAAACACTCATTCGCCTTAGGTTACTCAGAATGCGGTCTGAGAGCGGTCATGCTTATGAGCATATGCGTCACATGTTGGAGATGGGGGACGTAAGAGAGAAGTCCAGAAGAGAGGCTGAGAAATGGAAGAGGGACATCTCCCGGACTGAAAAGGGATTGAAGAGGGATATTCGGAACTTGGATGAGGAGACCTCAGAGGATATAAAAATACTGGAAAAATCCCAACTGCCAATCTCCGAAGAACTAAAGAGGCTTAAGAGGATAAGGGCTCTCCTCGCTGAGGAAGAACGACGAATAGAACAGATGGAGAAGGGAATTCTGCCCGGAAATGGCAAGAAAACCATCTCTCTGAACAGACAACAAAGGGCTTGGTTAAATAGCAGAAAGGCCCTTATAGATGGACAGATAAAGAAGATCGACACGTTTTTGAAGAGGATACAACGCACAAAAAAAGTACGGCCGGGGAAGAAGGGTGGCAAGAGGACTTAGGTGCCAACTCGGACGCCAGAGGTTTGGTGCATTGAAATGCCCTTGGTCCACTTTTAAGTCCGTTCACCTTCTAATTATAATGCGGGAAGAGGCTAAAATGGCCATACATCCAATAGACGGGCGCTATGGGCGCAGGGAAGTGAAGGCAATTTTTGACGAGGAGAACAAACTCCAGCGACTGCTGGATGTTGAATGTGCACTCGTCCAAGCGCATGCAACAGTCGGAGACATTCCAAAGTCAGCCGCCGAAGAGGTCAAAAGGAAGTGTTCCACAAAATACGTAAGGGTTGACCGGGTGAAGGAAATTGAGGCCGAGATAAACCACGACTTAATGGCCATGGTCAAGGCCTATTCCGAGCAGTGTGAAGGGGATGCCGGGAAGTATATACACCTAGGAGCAACTTCTGCAGACATCACAGATACTGCCCTTGCACTTCAGCTAAAGGATTTCATCAAATTCTTGGAACAGGATTTATATGATTTGAGGAAAACCCTCGTTAAGCTTGCAGACAGGCACAAGAGAACTGTGTGCATCGGCCGGACTCATGCCCAGCATGCAGTGCCAACCACATACGGCCTAAAATTTGCGATATGGGCAGAAGAAGTACAGCGCCATATTGATCGTCTCAAAGAATGCAAGCCGCGCATACTTGTAGGACAGATGACCGGCGCTGTAGGGACACAGGCTGCCCTTGGGCCGAAGGCCATGAAGATACAGGAGCTTGTTATGAAATATCTGGGTCTTGGTTCAGTGAATGTCTCCAATCAGGTAATACAGCGGGATCGCCACGCAGAGTTCCTGCTCAACCTAGCACTTATTGGTGAAACACTTAATAAAATAAATACGGAAATACGTAACCTACAGCGCACTGAAATTGATGAAGTGGCTGAGGGTTTCAGGAAGGGGAAGCAGGTCGGCTCATCCACCATGCCACACAAAAGAAATCCTATACTATGCGAACGCATCTGCGGGCTGAGCAGGATAATCAGGGCAGATGCCTTGGCAGCGCTGGACAACATAACCCTGTGGCATGAAAGGGATCTAACCAATTCCGCACCGGAAAGGATAATCATACCAGAGGCATGCATACTCATTGACTACATGCTTATCAAGAGTATTGATGTTCTGAAACATCTTGAGTTCAAGCCTGATAATATAAAGAGAAACCTAGGACTCACCAAGGGTTTGATAATGGCTGAGAAGATAATGATAGCTTTGGTAGAGAAGGGTATGGGCAGACAGGAAGCCCATGAGCTGGTCAGGAGAAACGCCATGAAGGTGTATGAGAGCGGCAGAATGTTCATTCAAGTTTTGGAAGAAGATCCGGAGGTTATGAAACACCTCTCTCAAAAAGAGCTTGAGGAGATAATGGATCCAGAGAGATATATTGGGACAGCGATTGAACAGGTTGAAAGGGTTGTCAAAAGGTTGGGCTAGTTTTGATTCTTTGGTTCTATTGTCTATTGTTTGTTGTTGGATTTGTGCATTGGATTTTTTATTACAGTTGAGATAATTTACACTCTTGGGTGACCATGGAACACAATATAGAGGTAATTGTGAAGCTGAAAAAAGGACTGCTGAATCCAGAAGCCAAAACAATAGAACGGAGCCTGAACCTGCTGGGCTACAAGAACGTCTCCCAGTTTGACACCAAGCGCATCTTCCTTATGAAGGTGAATGCGCCCTCCGCGGAGGATGCGAAGAAGCAGGCAGATGAGATGTGCAGACGAATCCTAGTCAACCCAGTCATCGAGGACTATGAGATAACCGTAAATAGGTGAGAGACACTTTCAGCAGATGATTGGTGTGTTACAGTTTCCCGGAAGCAACTGCGACGACCTTTTTAGAAAAG
>CAZQBY010000016.1:0-18050 GCA_964592405.1 uncultured archaeon
GGACCACGGAGCCCTTTGGCACCCCTCCCTGGACAAGCTTGTCCAGGCCCTTCACGCCAGTTGAAACACGTTGTGTCATTTTGCATCAGTTTTTATTAGTTTTTTGACGCTGTCTATGAAATCCTCCGCATCTGCTAGAATCTTTGATATGTCGCCCTTGCTCGGCTCGAAATCAATCTCATAGTCGCTTCTGATCCTGAGGTTGAGCCCCATGGAAAGCTCCTTAAGCTGCTTGGCGCTGAGCTTGCCCATCCGAATTATACGCTCGCTGAATTTCGCAACAAGGCCCTTATGAGTCTTCGGTGAGATGTCTTCGGTGAGCAGAACCGCCTTGGCCGCATAGTGCATGGCGTAGTAAGCCCTGCTCGCCGCGTCCGGGTATATCTCCTTTTCGAACAGCAGTCTGGCCGCCTTCAGGCTCTTCTCGGCCCGCTTGAGGCAGTCCTTAATCTCTTGCGTAGATTTTTTTTCCATGCTTTTTGATTTCCGTAAAAAAATGAGACTCGCGCTCATTGAAATCCCGCTCAGTGTGCACTATCGGCATAGGAAGCTCCGAGGTTTCGAGTATGTAGTCAGCCACTATATCGTTCAGCTTCCTGTCTATCTTAGCCCTCTTCCTGGTCAGCACCAGCAAATCTATGTCGCTGTCCTCGGTGTCCTCGCCCCGGGCCACCGAGCCGTAGAGTATCACCGACGAGACCTCCGGGAACTTCCTCCCCACATCCTCCGCGAACTTCTTCGCGACCTCGATCCTCATCATTCTATGAACTTTATGCCTCCCCTGCCTATCTCAAACCTGCTTATCCTGTCAATGACCTTCGTCGCCCGCATCTTGGCGACCTCCAGAGTCTTCCAGCACTCGACGCCGTCGGTCTCTCTCCCGAACAGGACAATCCCATCGGCCATCACATCGGTCACGCCATCCCTGCTATACCCCCTGCCGGGCAATTCGGAAACTATGATTGTAGTCATTCCAAGCCCGTCCAGCGACCTCACCAGCTCGCTGTTCAGCAGCTCCCTGTGCTCTGCCGGCTCGTCAATGGCATATGCCATGAGGGAGTCTATGACCAGCCGCTTACCATCGCACTTCTCCATCCACTTGGCTATGCTGGCGGTCAGCCTCTCTGCCCGCTTTTCCGGGTCGCGGGGGAGCTTGCACTTTCGGCCAAGCGGATCCTGAAAAGCTATGTCTTCAACCTGAAATATTTCCAGTTTTTTCTTCCTCAGGGCGCCCTTGAAGCCAAACCCAAGAAGGGTGGCATTCTCTATCACCTTGCCGCGTGTCTCCTCGCTGGCCACGTAGATGCAGTCCTCACCCTTTTTCAGGCCATCAGCTATGAACTGCATGCAGGCCACCGTCTTGCCGGTCCCGGGCAGGCCCGAATAAAGAATAACATCGCCCTCTGGGAACCCACCCTCTATGAGCGCGTCCAGATCCTTGATTCCGGATGACACTCTCCTGATGGGCATTCTTAGTATCTTTTTATGCTCTTCTCCCTGTGGATGAAGTCCCGAAGGGCATCATCTAGACAGTCTTCCAGGGTGTGATGCCGAGAGCCTTTTCTTTTTATAATTAAGTACAATTCCTTAATAAATTCATCCGGCACGGGGACAAGGTACCGTCTCCGGTATATACGCCTTGGCCGGCTCACGATTTTCTCTACAAGGCCTATGCTCTCCAGAAACTCAAGGCTCCTCTCAATAGTTTCCCAGCCCGCATCCAAATCGCTGGCCACCTCGTTTATGGTCTTTGGGCGGTCCAGCGACCTGAGCGCAGCTCTGCAGATCTCGGAATAGTCCCGTCGCTCCTTTCCCATGCTTAGTTTTGCAGTTGGAGATTTAAATACAAACTGTAGTTTTAATATTTTTAGTTGTAAATAAATTATCTCATTTATAAATGGGAATATATAGAGGATGAAATCCCCATATGATGTTTTGAGGACCATCACCTCTTCAAGGCTGAGGCTGGATATTCTGAGGTCGCTGGAATCTCCCATGCGTCTTTCTGACCTGAGGAGGGTGGTTGACTCAAATGCTCCCAATACATCTGCCAAGGCAAGGGACCTACAAAGGCTCAATTTGATAAAACGGGACAATGGTGATTATGAAATCACACGCATGGGGGAGCTTGTGAGGAAAAGAGTCCTGATGTTGCTGGACACATTAACGGTTCTGTATGAGCATGGTGATTTCTGGTCACGAATCATCGACAGCCTGCCGGATGAGATAATCGAGATGATACATGAGTTCCGAGACGCGCGCCTAATCGCCAACGACCGAAAGAATTTGGAGAGAGTTAAGCATGAAATAAGTGAGAGGATAAAGCAGGCCAGGGGAATGCTGTTCGTCGTTATGCCTGCCGATTGCAGGGATATGCTGAAGGCTGTTGAGAAAGTCTCCGGCAGGATGGAGACTAGGCTGGTTACACTGAGAGACAGGCCCGATCTGCACTATGGTCTGGTCGTTGCAGACAATTTTGCCATACTGTTTACGGAGATGCTTGACATGGCGCTTGTGAAAGATGGCAAAATTGATGCCGGGATGCCCCATCTGGAGGTTATAAAGTAGAGTGCAATGGACTTGCAGGACGTCAAGACTCATTAGCCCAGTAACCGTCTTGACATAAGGCCGGGCCATCGATGCTGACCCGCTACGAATGAGATGGACCGGCCGGGATTTGAACCCGGGGCCTCTTCCATGCCAAGGAAGCGATCTACCAGGCTGATCTACCGGCCCATACCCAAAAAGCCTATATTTAGGCCATTCCTGCATTAAAACGTTTTTTAGGTGCTAACATTCAATAACCAAAAAATGTCAGGAAGGTATGTTTTTACTGCAGTGGTTTTCGTTTTGTGGGCAGTGGGGTTCTATCTGGCCTCGGATTTCAGCGGGTTTGACATTATTGGAGAGCTAAGCCATATCAACCCGCTGGGCATCTTTGGTGGTTTTCTGACCTACCTCATGGCTGTTGGGACCGGCATATTTATACTCTACCGGTGCCTGAGATATGTGGGACTCAGACCACCTGTCATTGGGGTGGCAAAGGCATGGATATTTGGCTCATTTATTGATAATATTGTCCCAACCGTGACTCCCCTCGGAGAGGCGACCATGGCTTATTTTCTGGAGAGATTCTACAGGATTTCCTATACCAAGTCGCTGGCCGCTATAGGCATGTATGTCTCTTCGTGGGCTCTGTCCGTGAGTGTATTCTCTGCTCTGGCGGTAATACTCACAGAGTATTTTATTGGCATACCCCATATCTTTCTCATACCAATTGTCATTATGGTGGCTTTGTTTTCGCTGATAACTGCAGGTTGGTTGCTGTTGCTCACAAAGAAGAGGATGGTGGAAAGAGTGGTATGCAGGATTTTGGGGTTTTATAATCGCATATACAACAGAATTAAGAGGCGCAAGGTTACATTTGACCAGTCCATCATCAATATGGAATTTGAGAAGTCATACAAATCCCTGGAAGAGCTGATGCGAAACAAACTACAGATAATGACTTCCGTCCTTTTTTTCATTGTTCCGCAACTGGCCCACGTTTTATGTATATATCTCATAATCTGCGTTGGGTTTGGTATGGACGTTTCCATCTGGATAGTACTGATTATACACATAGTCGCCTCTGTAGCAGGCCTGATATCCTTTATACCATCCGGGTTTGGTGTTTATGAGGCTGTGGCAAGCGGGGCACTGACTATGGGTATTCCGGGAAGCATTGCAGTTGCTGCAATATTGATATACCGGCTGATATTTGTCTGGACAACAAATTTTGTCGGCGGTTTGATCGGAATTGTGGAAGGAATAGAAAACCCCGGGAAAGTCGTTGGGACCAATATCCGGATTGCCGAGTAGTCTATCTTCTTATAGCCTCATTGTCTAAATAAAGTCCTCCGGTAAGATGTGCCGATGTAGCTCAGTTGGTTAGAGCGCCACGCTCATAAGGGTCGAAAGACAGATGAGCGCTCTGGGCAACGTGGAAGTCCGGGGTTCAAGTCCCCGCATCGGCACCATAAATCCTACTTAAAGAAAATCTCCAGTGACATTGCGAGGCAGGCCGTGACAAGCCCGAAGACAGCCATCTTGATTCCGGCCAAAACCATATTTTCTCTGGAGAGCCTTCCAAGATAAACCCCTAAACCAAACAACAAGACCAAGGTGAGGATTATTGATATCATAACTGCCGTGTCCACACTCATAAATGCAAAAGGTGCAACAGGCAATACCCCACCAAAGAAGGTTGCTCCGGCATCGGATATGCCGCTGATCCAGATTCTCTTTCTTTCTTTTTTGTATATTTTGGTATCTTTGAGCCGGATGTCAGACCCTACCATATCCCTCTCATATATGGCCAGATTAATCATGACACCGGCTCTCTCAGCCATGAGCGCTCCCAAGAGGTTGGACATAGCATTGGCGATCCCCCCTCCCAGTCCGGCAGCAACTATAACCACTGGATCACCGCTGATTGCGGCACCCAGAATTATGCCAAGAGTGGAGAGTGAACCATCCACCAGCCCACGGGTTATGTATCTGATGGCAAGCATCCTAGTCCTGTGGAGTTTCCACGACCTCGATTATCTCCTTGCCGGCTACCACATTGTCAATACTGTGAACCGAACCGCCGTGAGACTGGATAACCCCTTCTATTTCCTTGAACTTTAGGTCTGCGCCCTCAAGAACCAGCTTCAGATTTATGACGTTTTTGTCTATCTCACTTACCATGGAATTTGCCCCCTTAACAGCGGCTAGGTCTGCCAGGTCCTGGGTAAGTTTGACAACATCCACTATGTTCGGAATGACAACATCTAAGACCAGTCTTCTTATTTTTGCCATATTGGTAAAGTTATGTAATAGCAGATAAATATCAGAAATGTCGTTTTGCTCCGGATTTTACCCTGCTGTAGCGGCCAAACTCAGTGTTTTGTAACTGTTGGGCCGTGAATACCGGGCCCTCCCTGCATACTCTCATGCCGGTCGGATCCATAACACATGAGCCGCAGAGTCCTATACCGCACTTCATATATCTCTCCAGGCTTGCCTGACAGGGAATGCCCCTCTCCAGACATATATCTACCACCTTCTTCATCATCAACTCCGGTCCGCAGGTCAGGACCAAATCATATCTGCCTTCTGACAGCACATCCTCCAGCAGATCACAAGCAAAGCAGTGCCGGCCGAAAGAGCCATCGTCTGTCGTAAAGATGCATCTAATCCTGCTTTTTTCTAATGCCTTTCTGAACACCAGAAGTTCAGCACTGCGTGCCCCATAGATGACTGTGAATTCCCGCCTCTCTGAGCTTTCTGGCTCTATTAGCGGCATTATCGGAGCAAGGCCTATTCCACCGGCAACAACACAGACTCTTTTGGCACCTCTTGTGTCCCAGCCATTACCGTAAGGCCCCCGTATGCCGACCGCATCTCCCTTCTTCAATGAGAACATGGCCTTGGTGAACCTGCCCTTGACGTCATAGGTTATCTCACTAGTCCTGCCTATTCTGCTCAGCGTGAACGGTTTCTCGCCTATGCCCGGGAGCCAAAGCATGATAAACTGTCCTGCGCGCGCATCTATGGCCTTGTCCAAGACCAAGGTCTTGATGCCCTCCCCCTTCTGCTGATTGTCCAAGACCCTTACGACTTCTGGCTTATCCATGTGCCACCCCGACCATTTCCTCCAGACTTTTGAACCCCTCTTTCTTCATGAACTGCCGAAGCTCATTCTGAATGAGCTTAAATATCGCAATACCACGATATTTGATGCCCGTGCCTATGCCCACTGCACATGCACCCGCCATGATTGCTTCTGCAGCATCCTCGCCGGTGAGCACACCGCCCACCCCCAATACCGGAATCCTGACAGCCTCATAGATGTCATAAACACACCTAACCATTATTGGTTTGATGGCCGGTCCGCTCATACCCCCGCATCTGTTTGCCAGAACCGGCTTGCGGGCCTTCAGGTCTATGACCATTCCCGGTCCTACGGTGTTTATGGCGGTTATCCCGTTGGCACCGGCCTTTTCCACTGCGCGCGCTATGCTTCCTATGTCCGGCACATTTGGACTCAGTTTGACCAGAAGAGGGGTTTTGGTCGCCTTCCTGACTGCCCTGACAACAGCAGCGGCGTCTTCGCAGTTACTTGCAAACGGATGGCCGAACTCATGCTCAACATTGGGGCAGGAGATGTTGGCCTCCAGAAGGTCCGCCATTCCGTCCAGCCTGCGCGCCACCTCCACATATTCGGAAACAGTCCGCCCATAGAAAGACGCTATTATAGGCTTTACTGTTTTTCCAGAGGCTTTCCTGTATGCGCGCAGCTCTTCCAGCGCCTCTTCCACTCCGGCCGTTGGTAACCCAACAGCGTTGAGGTAGCCGCCCTCCACCTCAACAATTACCGGTCCGTCATGCCCATCACGAGGGCTCAGACCGATGGACTTCTTTGTTACTGCGCCGGCTCCTGCGCGCGCAATCCGGGCAAGGCTCGCCGCTGTGACGCCAAGGATTCCGGAAGCGAGGACGGTTGGGTTGTCTAGCTCGACTCCGCAGAGCTTGGTTGAGAGCATTTTATATTTTGAGGGTTTGGGAAATAAAACAGTTTTTATTCACCCTAATCTTTTTTATTTTCCAGCTTACAAACTTACTATGCCGAGATTCATTGTAGTTACGGGTGGTGTTTTATCTGGTCTGGGCAAGGGTGTAACGACTGCCTCAATAGGCAAAATTCTCCAATCCAAGGGTTTCTCTGTAATCCCGATTAAGATAGATGGCTATCTCAATACCGACGCCGGGACCATGAACCCCTATGAACATGGGGAGGTTTATGTGACGGATGATGGTGGGGAGATAGACCTTGACATCGGCCACTATGAGCGGTTCCTCAACCTTAACCTTGGAAAGGAAAACAACATAACAACAGGATCCGTCTATGGCACGGTTATTAGAAAAGAGCGCCGGGGCGATTATCTTGGAAAGACTGTTCAGGTCATACCACATGTGACGGATGAGATAAAGAGCCGGATAAAAAGTGTTGCCAAGAGCTCCAGAGCTGATTTTATCCTCATCGAGGTTGGCGGCACGATAGGGGATCTGGAGAACATGGTCTTCGTCGAAGCCCTCCGGCAACTGTCTGCCGAGAATCCGGGAAGGTTTCTCTTTATACATGTTTCGTTTGTTCCGACAATAATAAGCGGCGAACACAAAACCAAGCCTACACAGCGTAGTGTTAAGGAGCTGCAGAGCCTTGGGATACAACCCAATATTGTTATATGCAGGGCCGACAAGCCGCTTACCAAGAAGATTAAGGAAAAACTGGCTCTGTTCTGTTCGGTCCCGGAGAACTGTGTTATAAGTAATCCGGATGTGAAATCTCTCTATGAGGTTCCGCTGATATTTGAGAGCCAAAAACTCAGCGAGATAATATTCAAAAGATTTGGCATGAAACCAAAGAAGAGTGACCTGCGTGAGTGGAGCAAACTCGTAGAGCATGACCGCAACCCAAAACGTAGTGTGACAATAGGAATTGTTGGAAAGTACACACACCTGAGGGATGCTTACCTCAGTATAAAGGAGGCTCTACACCATGCTGCCATAAAACATAATGCCCGTGTTGACATCAAATGGATAGAGGCAGAAGACATAGAGGATAATGGCGTTGAGAAATATCTCTCTGATGTTGCCGGTGTGATAGTCCCCGGCGGTTTTGGCATCAGGGGAACAGAGGGCAAGATAGCCGCCATAAGATACGTGCGTGAAAACAGGATTCCATTTCTTGGAATATGTTATGGTCTCCATATGGCCGTCGTCGAGTTTGCACGCAACATCTGTGGTATGACAGATGCCCATACTACCGAAGCGAACCCAGATACCAAATATCCGGTTATAGACCTGCTGCCGGAACAGAAACATACCGATGAGAAAGGGGGGACTATGAGACTCGGTGCCTATGAGTGCACAATAAAACGGGGAACCCTTGCATTTAGGGTTTATGGGAAGACACACATATCTGAACGCCATCGGCATCGGTGGGAGGTGAATAACAGGTTTAGGAAGGAGCTGGAGAAACATGGGATGGTCATCTCTGGCGTAAATGAGAAACGGGATTTGGTTGAGATACTGGAGCTACCAGACCATCCATACTTCATTGCCTGCCAGTTCCATCCGGAATTCACTTCCAGGATTGAGAAACCAAACCCATTATTCAACTGGCTTGTAAAAGTTTCCCTGAGGTGAATGACGGAGGGACCAGGCAATCAGGACGGCTTGCTGGGCGGAGCCTCAGGCATCTGGGAGGTATAACCTTGGGTTGTCACTCCTCCGCTCTGTATTTCCCCCTTCGTGGTTCCCGGAGGAGTTTCTTCAGTTCCCTCACTCTCTGCTTGTGGAGCAGGTTGTTTCTTCTTAGTCTTCTTTTTGAATCTCTTAAGACCCTTCTTCCAGAATACTATCATAAATATAACCACCAGCAGAACTATGAGTATGGGATTTGGTCCTGTCGCCCCGCTTTTCTCCATGATTTTTGATTTCTCTTCCGCCTCCTCCACGGCAAGAGCCCCGAACTCCCCACTGACCATGTTATTGGTCTCGTCAGCTTCATGCACTTCATTATCCGGGTCGACTACTATGCTCAGTATTCTGCCGTATGATGAGTTGTAGGTAAATGAAAACTTTTTGCTCGTTTCCTCTCCAGCACCAATATCTACCACACCACTTGCGACCTCCACAGCATCTTCTCCTTCTCCAACCAGCAGCACAACCCTTACGCCCCTGACTCCAAAGCGCCCCCTGTTTCCAATGGTTGCCAAGACATCAATTTCTGCCCCATCTTCAACCGTCTCTGGAACATCATAATCAGATATGAACAGATCATTCCTGAGGGGCCTGTAAAGACCATTGTTCTCCTCGTTGGATTCGTTTACTTCATTGTCTCCATCTGCAAGCACGTAGAACCCCATTTCACCTTCCGGTGCCCGAAATTCCCAGCTGAGATTGAGTTCGGCAACCTCGCCGACCTCGAGTTCCTGCACGGATATATCGCCTATGAGCTGATCCAGTGTTGGTGATCTCCTGTAGATGAACAATTTTGAAGCTTCTGCATACACGTCTCCCTGATTCGACACATTGACTTCTATCACAAGATTGTCCCCAGTCTTTGGAAATTCATTTGACAGGGTTATGCTGTTCACCACAAGATCCGGTTTATCCGGGGAATCCAGCACCTTTATCTGATTGCTGAAAAGATAGGCGATTATAATCTCCAAATCGCCGTCCAGATCTAGGTCGGCCAGTGCCGGAGATGCAAACAGTCCGGTGCCACCGAGATAGTCCCACTCCACCTCTCCACTCTCGGTTCCTATTACATAGAGCCTTCCCTCGCGGGTACCGATGACTGCTTCAATCTCCCCATCCCTGTCTATATCAGCAAGAGCAGGAGAGGAGAATACACTCCACCCACCGGTTGGCACCGACCATAACAATCCTTCATTTTCGTCAGCTCCATATATCTTGTTTTTTGAGTATTTTAGATAAACCCCGTGTAGATCCTCTTCAACTGTTGTGCCAAAAATAATAATATTTTTCTCTCTGGGGGAAATCCCGGGAGAAGAACTTATACTGGCGTTCACATCTAGTTCGGCTGCAATTTCGCCATCTTTTACGAAGAACAACTTTCCGCTCTGGGTGCCTATTACAACCGTTTGCGCCCCCTCTGCTGGTATTACTGCACCGGTAGAGAAGATTATAGATGATCCAAGGTCTGCACTCCAGACAAGACTCGAATCGCCTTCTACTGCATATACCACACCGCTCTGGGACGCAAAGAACAATTCCGGATCACCATCGCCGTCCAAGTCAGCCAAGGACGGGGAGGATGATATCTCATCAGCAGTCTGATATCTCCATTCTGTGATCCCGCTCTCACCATCTATCTTATAGAGACTCCCATTGCTGGATCCTATGAATACCTCGGCATTATTATCTTTATCAAGGTCGTAAATCAGGGGTGATGACCTGAACGCTCCCACGATGGTGTTGATAGACCACAACTCCTGTCCTGTCGCTCCATCAAGTGCATATACCTCCCCGGCATTTGTTCCGAAGACTATGTCCTGGTCTCCGTCATTGTCTACATCCCCTACAGCCGGGGAGGAATGGATGCTCCCACGTGTGACAAAACGCCACAGGACCCTGCCGGTGTTGCTAAGAACTATCAGGCTTTCCTGAGGACTGTCCCTCACCTTGTCCAGCGGGACGACAATCTCCGGCTTTCCGTCACCGTTGACATCCGCCACAGCTGGCGACCCGAATATTCCGTTTGGGGCTGTGAATGTCCACGACACCAGAAAGTCCTTTTTGAGATCACCGGTTTCTGGGCTGTAGCCTGTTCTCATGGGATTCTGCCTGAACATTGTCCATTCCTGGGCAGGGCTCAGCGACATACCTGCAATCACAAGTAATATAAACCAGATTCGCAGGGTTTGCATATATTATTAATCACTGGTATGTAAAAAAGGCAGGTATGTAAAAGGTATTGAAAACCTTGAAGCCGAGGAATAGCAACTGGCAAGTATTGCTGGTAATCTCAGGAAATCTGCCAATCCAGACTGCTCACTCATATCTCAGGACTACTGCCGGGTTTAATGAAGCCGCCTGACGTGCCGGAAGGAACCCGCCGATGACTCCAAGGAAGGTTGCAAAGAGTGTAACGTTTATCAGGAGAGTGGGTGTTATCTTGGCTATGCCTGATGTCCCCAGTTCGGCGTTTATGGCCTCCACGGCGAAATAACTCAGGATTATTCCCAGTCCCGCGCCCACAAGCGCTATCATGATAGCCTCTGTGATTACTTCCATCAATATCTGGTAGTTGGTAGCTCCCACAGCCTTCATCGTGCCAATCTCCCTCCTTCTCTCCCGCACTGTCATAAACATGACATTCATTATCCCCAGTCCGGCAATTATCGCAGCTATTGAACCCATGGCGAAGGTCATGATACCTATCTGCCCGGCGAACTCCTGAGCTTCCCTTCGGGCATCCTCCTCAGTACCTGCCCTTATGTTATCATACAGATGGTTTATTTCATCGGCTATCTCTTTGGCATCATTGATATTGACAGGCTTTATCATGAAAAGTGTCACCTTTCCCTCTTTTTTGAGTATCTCCTGAGCAGTCCTCAGCCCAGTAATAATGCCGCCATCTTCCTCACTGCCAAATTTCTGCAGTATGCCGACTACCTCATATTTCTTTCCCCGGATTGCTATCTCATCGCCTGTCTTGTAACCATTTTGTTCAGCAAAATCATAGCCAAGAACTATCTCCGATGTTTCATCCTCCATCATCCTCCCGTCAGCAAACTCAATATCAATATCAAAGAGATCCAGATCATCTGTATCTGCACCGTAGATCGTACCCACACCGGGAACTCCTCCCACGACCATTCCTGCAATCCTTTCGACACCTGATATCTCACTCAGCTCATCCTCCAAGCTTTCATCTATCTCACCTGTTGCGAAATTTGCCCAGCTGGTCCCCTCCGGAACAACTATAACCATACCGGAAAGATAGGACATTTCTGTTTCTATTATGCTGTTGATACCCTCGGAGAATGAGCTCAGGGAGGTTACCAGCAGAATCCCTATGGCCACACCGGCTACGGTAAGAGCGGTCCTTATCTTGTGCCTTCCCAACTCCTTGATAGACATATCCAGAATCATTCCATCCGCATAGCCTCTACAGGATTTACCTTTACAGCTTGATAGGCAGGATAAAGAGAGGCAATGCCCGCAATTGATATTCCATATACCAGACTTAAGACCGCCAGAGTGGGGGTAACTGAAGCCAGTGGGATACCCATGCTACGGTTCAACCCCTCTGTCCCAACAAAACCAAGTAACACGCCGATAATGCCTCCGATAATAGCGAGGATTATGCCCTCCTGCAGTACAATGGAGAGGATTGTCAGTTGTTCGGCTCCAAGGGCTTTCATTATACCAAATTCCTTTCTCCTCTCTATGACGGCCATCATCATAGTGTTTATAATGCCTATCGAAGCTACAATAGAGGCTACAAATCCAACCGCCAGTGTTATGACCCTGAGCTGGTTTATGGATTCCTGTGCTCTCTCAAGAGCCTCTGAAGAGGTCAGGGCTTCTAGATTATCATATCTCTCCTCTATCTCTCTGGCCACTCTTTCGGATTCTCGGACATCAGTTGGGCTGATTATTAGAGTAGTGGTATAACCCTCCATGCCATAGGTTTCAGCAATGCTGTCATATGAGCCTATCACCACATAGTCCATAAAATTTTTCATCTCCTCCAAGATACCACTAATAATATACTCATCTTCATTTAAGACAAGTTCATCACCAACGCCCAGCCCTATGTTCTCGGATGCCTGATATCCCAAAACAACCTCATGTTCTCCGGATTCCGGCCAGCCTCCCTCAACAAAGTTGATATTCTCCAGCTGGAAGACCTCCAAAACGTCTAGGTCAATGCCGGCGACAAACATATTGCTTGCCGGGTCTATCATCACTGTCCTGCGGCTCACGGTATCCACACCGTCTATTTGCTGTATCTCCGGGATTATGTCTGTGTCAATCTTGGAAGTGGTGCCAGAAAAAGGATTGCCACCGCCGCTGGTAGTCCCCTTCTCGGCAACAACCACAAAGTCTGAGACGAGCTTCATCTGTTCCATCACCATGCTGTTTATGCCCTCTGATATCGATCCCAGAGAGACTATCGCGGCTATGGCCAATACCACACCCAGTATGGTAAGGAAGCTCCGGATCTTGTGCCTCCACAAAGACCGAAATGTCATATCCACAAACATTGTTTTAAACTGCCTTTTGGTTCATCTCTTGGTGTATTCCTATGAATGACCTTACAGGCGGTCGGAGGGGTGATCCATTTAGTGATCCATTTACTTTCTTCCTTTTCTTCTTTTTTCCTTATTTGTATTTACTATTTGTATTTACTGATGTCAATCCTCTCCTTTCTCTTGCTACGCCTTCGCAAATACCAGACGGCAGCTATGATCAGTACTACAACAACTACTGCTACTCCTGTAAGGTCAGTGCCATTCTTTGCTATCTGGTCGGCCTTCAGGGTTATGGTTTCCTCAACCACTCCGATACCGCTGGCCGATTTGTAGTCTTTATATGTCAGTCTTGCTACAATATGCGTCTGCCTTGGAAGATCAAAGCGGAATACCTTGTGTTTGTTTGATTTTATCTGGTCTGTGAAACTGGTTGCAAGGACCTCCCCATCCAAGGTGAGCAGCTCCACCTTTATTGCATCAGCATCCCTGTTTCCATAGTTTGCTATGTCAACCTCAATCTCTTCACTGTCCTTATCGACATCAACATCTATGACCTTCAATTCGACATCGCCCTCAACCACTATGCCCAGTGGTTTGGAATCTGTGAACTCCTTTTTTCCTCCCTCATGCTGGTAGGTGATGGAGAGGGTGCTTTCTGCCGGAACAGCCTCTGCATCCTGCGCCACATCAAACTCAAAATCCAGATAGCCGGTTTCTCCCACCAAGAGGCTGTCTAACAGCTTTTCGTTAGAGCCCCGTATCTTAAGGTCATCGGTTGTTGTTATTGACGCATAGATATTCTCAAGGTTGGTCTCACCAACGTTCTTGAGTCCTATCCTAACTATGCCTGTCCTGCCGGGCTCTAGAGCAGATTCAATACTGTCTATAACTATCTCCGTTCCGGCCTCAACCACAGTTACACCTATAGACTGTGTGTCCGTCTGGGTATTTCCACCTGCATCTGTATATGTCACCGTCAGGGTGACGGGCTGTATACCAACAGTTGCAGAGTCGCTGGCCCTTATTTTGAATGACACTTCTGATGACTCCCCTGCAGGTATTGACGATATGCTACTCCGGACGTTCCCTATTGGATATACATAGGTGTTGCTTGGCGAGAGCGTTACTATCAGATCCTTCACTATACTTGCTCCAGAATTCTGTATGGTAATCTGCAGGTTCTCGATCTCACCGGGCGTCATCTGCATATCCGAGGCGAATATCTCAAGTCCTGAGCGGTATGCCACTGTCACCGGTATGTTCAGCTTGAAACTGGATGTCTCGCCGGTGCCATACTCATATGATCCCCGTGCCTCAAGTATATAGACACCGGGCGCGGCTGAGTCACTGACCCTTAGTGTAAATGCAGCTGATGATGTGGAAGAGGCAGATATGGTTTCCAGTCCGGATTTTCCAGCAGTTACGAAAATGTTTCCGCTCCTGCTGATCAGTTGCACTTCCACATCTTCCATGTCGGTTGCAGTCTCCTCATTCTCTATGGTAACTATCACCTGACCCACACCTCCGGGATTTATCTCGCTGGGAGTTACCTGATAGCTGAGGTCAAATGATGGTGCTGTTGCCAGCGCCATTCCAAGCACTGCAAAGAATGCCAGAACCATATATGCTTTCATTTTTTTCACCTTTTTTGTTTTTAGAGTGATTGGTTTTGGAACTATGGTAATCGATTTTTGGAGCGAGGGCCGTCAACAAACTTGCCGTCAACTATGTGAAGCTGTTTTCTGGCCCTGCTGGCAAGTTTTTGATCGTGGGTTATTATGATGATCGTTATTCCCTTTTTGTTTAGCCCTTCCAGCACCTCTATGACATTCAGCCCGCTCTTTGTATCCAGATTTCCGGTGGGCTCATCTGCCAGTATTAGGGCAGGATCATTTATAAGGGCCCTAGCGATGGCGACACGCTGCCTCTCGCCACCGGAAAGCTCCATGGGTTTGAAGTTTAGGCGGTGGCCCAGCCCAACCATCTCCAGAAGCTCCTCAGCTTTCCGATATGCAACTCCCTTTGATTTTCCATCAAATCGCATAGGCAGGGCAACATTCTCCTTCGCGCTTAGAGCAGGTATGAGGTTAAAGGTCTGAAAAACAAATCCAATCATCTTCCTTCTGACCATAGCCAGCTCGTTTTCTGTCAGGGTTTCTATGTCTACTCCCCCAAGTTTTATCCTTCCGGAGGTTGGGGTGTCCAGACAACCTATCAGATTCAGAAGTGTGGACTTTCCGCTTCCACTTGGCCCGGTTATTGATATGTATTCGCCCTTATCAGCGTAAAAGTCCACGCCCCGTATGGCTGGAACTTCCACCTTACCCAATAGGTAGATCTTCCAGACATCCTCCATTTCCAATATGTGCTGTTTTGCCTCCATATTTATTTCCATACCAATTGCAAGTCCTTTAGGGTCTTTCTTAGTATCTCCTCAATTTTGTCTAGTTTTTTGTTCACATCGCTACTATCAACCTCCAGAGCCGCCTTGGATCTGAACCAGATTTCATATGCCATCTGGATCCACAGACAGATTATTTCATCCATGCACTTGGAGAAGTGTTTGTCACCTCCACATAACCTAGTCCTGGCATGGGAGTATATCTCCTTCACCCGGTTTTTGTTTTTCCTTAAAAGTTCTCTGCCATTTCCTGTCAAGGAGTATAGCCTCTTGCCGCTGGTCTCTTCACATCTGAGAAGCCCCTCCTCCTCCATGGACTGCAAAGTAGGATAGATAACCCCCGGACTTGGTTTGTAAAACCCCAAGAACTTTTTGGAGATAGTCTTCATAATCTGGTATCCGTGCTTGGGTCCTGATGAAAGTGTATCGGATATCAGCAGCCTTATATCGCCCCTCTCCAAAATCTTCTCCATGAAGAGCTCCTTTATGGCAAGGATTGACTCGAATGCCTTTCTGTCTTTGAAGACCTTCACAGCCCCCTCACTGTTCTCCAGTAATTTAAGCAGTTGTTCGTCCATTCCGAAATGCCAAAGCATCTAAAATAAATGTCTAAACAGATATATCTAGATATATCTGGATGTTCTATAAAAACCTTTTTAGTACAGAAGCCGGGAGTAGAAGAATTTGAATATGTCATGCTCTGTCACAATACCGGCCAGCTTACGGTCAGCTTCAACTGGAAATCCTCCCAGTCTCCGGGCTATCATTACCTCTATGAGATGTTCAATATCATCTTCGGGGGTCATTGTCAGGAAGAAGGTATTCATCGCTTCACCAACACTCTCTCTTTTGAGTATGGTATTGGCCTCCACAGTCCCAAAACTGGCAAATTCGTTGTTTGATATAAAGCGTAGGATATCCGTAGTTCTCAATACACCCACAACCTCTCCGTTATGCACTACTGGAAGTCTTCTCTTCCCCATGTTTATCATTATCCGCGCCGCATCACCAATGCTCATACCCGGAGTTACAGTTATAACATCCGTGCTCATTATATCCCTTGTCTTTATTTTGGTTTCATGACGCAGATTTCTTATAAAATCCATCTCAGAGACTATGGCTGTAACTTCCCCCTCTCTGTTGATTACAGGACAGCCGCCAACGTTGGCATCCAGAAGAGTTGCGGCAGCCTTCTCTATACTATCGCTCTCTTTCACACAAATCACATTCTCCTCCATAATCTTGGTGATGGGCAGATTGATGGCCGCAAACAGGTTTCCCCCATATGTGTTTTTTACGATGTTGTACTTCTGGCCGCCGCCAAAGAAGCTCACCAAATCACGCCCGCTCACTATGCCACTTAGCTTGTGGGTTCCCGGATCAACTACCGGAACCCGCCGTATACCGTTATCTACCATAACCCTGCAGGCATCTTTGACAGTTGTAGTTGGGTAGATTACTATGGGGCCCTTGGAGGCAAGTCCAAGTATATGGGCGGATTTCAAGGATACGCGGTTTCCCCTGATTTCTGATATTTCTGGAGAATTTGTTGAAGGGGTTTTTGCATCCACTCTCATCTGTATCAGACCGCCTCTTCTATCTCTTCGCGACACTCCTGACACACAAGTGTTCCGTTGATATTTCTCAGATCTTCACTGTAGTTGCCACATTCCTCACACTCCCCGGACATGCCAAACTCGGTATCGAGTATGGTTCCCGTTTCCATCTTTGCCTTCTCGAATATAAGGTCATAAACAGAGGGAGATATCCTGACTATGTCTGTCTGTGTTATTACCCCCACAAGCCGCCCATTTTTCAGCACAGGAAGCCGTTTGACCCTGTTCTCTACCATCACCTCAGCGGCTTTGCGTATGTCAGCATTTGGACTAATGCTGGCAAGCTTGGTGCCCATGATATTCCTGACCTTTATCTTGGATGGATTTTCCCCTCTTGCTATCATCGCAACCAAGTCGCCCTGCGTCAGCATCCCAACAACCTTCCCCCTTTCCATAACGGTCATGCCGCTGAGATCATGCTTTGCCATAATCTCACAGGCCTTCTTCACAGTATCTTCGGGCTTTACTGTTACTATCCCCTTTGCCATCACATCCCCGACTTTTATCCCAGTATCCATACTGTCGCACCCCTCGTTTTAATTAGCTGAAGCTTAAATAAAAAGAAGCGGTATGAGAACTAAATCGGGCTCCCAAAAGGGGAGGTATAAGTTAGTCGTTCTGGTCAGGGATGACCTGAAGCTCTCAAAGGGCAAGGCCTGCGCACAGGTTGGTCATGCAGTCCTTGAGTGCTATCTCCGGCAGGATGACAAAAGGCTGAAGCAGGTTTGGCTGGAAGAAGGTGGAAAAAAGGTTATTCTGAAGGTGGGGAGCCTGAAAGAACTGTTTGAGATTACGGAGGCGGCAAGGCAGGCGGGGCTCATAACCGCTATTGTAGAAGATGCTGGACAGACGGAAGTTCCGCCTAAGACTATTACATGTGTTGGAATAGGGCCGGACAGGGAGGAAAAAATAGACAAAATAACTAGGAATTTGCCTCCTCTTTAGTTCTGTACCACTCCAGTAGGTTTATATTCCCTCCCCTGTTCAGAAAGAGTATAAGCCCCAGAGCTGAAAGGAAAAAAAATGTCATCATGCTGCTGACAAGATTTACTCTTACTCCAAGGGATATGTTCAACAGGGTGAGTATGAATGGTGATGCCAGTCCCAAGCCGAAGGACAATCCCAGCCTCTCACTCATGGCCATCGCTGTCCTCTTTGGGAACAGGGCAAGGCTCAGAAGGAAGCCCGGTATAAGTATTACCACCAGCATCTCAG
>CAZQBY010000016.1:18150-21982 GCA_964592405.1 uncultured archaeon
CATGATTCTCATGGCCCGCATAAGAAGGATGGGGTTTGATATAAGTCCCTTTAGCATAGGGCCCACAAAATCCATATCACCTTTCTCCTCAATTATCCTTCTGATGTCCGGTTTGTTCAGGAATTCTATCATATGTTCATATTGTTTGTCCCCAAACCTGTTCAGCACTCTCCTTATGAGCAGGTGTTTTTTCAGCTCTTGATTGATATCCAGTAACAACATCTCATAGCTTTTGTTCTCACATATTGCACGGGCTAGGGCCTTGGCAGCCAGACCACCCATCATGACGCCGCCACCGGTAGTTGCCTTTACCTGCCCCGCCGCATCGCCGACCAGATATGCATTATCGTGTGTTATTTCCAGATCTGGCTCAAAGAGAGGTATGAGGCCCCCTGATTTGTGGACTATCCTGTTTTTTTGCCTGAACCTTCCTGAATCCCTGAGCCGCTTGAGAAAAGCCTCCATGTAATAGTGCGTTTTCTTTTCCGCTTCCAATACCCCGAGTCCTATCCTTGCTCTTTTTTCATCTAATGGAATAAGCCATGCAAAGAAGCCGGGTGCCACAGAGCCGAGGTATATTTCAACAAACTGCGGATCGGTCTCGACACCTTCAATCTCATACTGGCTTGTAGATATGAATCTGCTGGGCCCCCTAAGCCCGACGGATGGATGCAGGTCCTGCTCACAGCCAGTAGCCAAAATTATCCTCTCTGCGCTGACCTGCTTGTTGTTTCCGGTAGCCTCATATCTGCCATCCCTCCTGCGCACATGTGCAATCCTCCTACCAAGATACAGCTCGCCATTGTATCTGGCCGCCAAAAAGCGGTCGAATTTCCCGCGGTCAACAACATATGCCTTGTTTTCCCTGCCGGCTATTTCAGCCATCGCGCCGCTGGCAGATATAAAATGTGCGCCTTTCACTTTATTGAGTGTATACTCCCCATCCCCAACCCCAAGGCGCTTCAGTCCGGCTATGCTAAACAGTCCGGCGCACTCTATGGGCTCGCCTACTCTTTTGCTTTTTTCAAATACCGCAGTTTTTTTACCAGATTCTTCCAGTTCTGAGGCGCATATAAGGCCGGAGGGCCCAGCACCCACGATTATAACATCATACCTGCCGGTCATCCCTTATCATTCTGGGCATTGCTACCACCATCATCGGTATTCGTCTATCCAGTCGTAATTATAACTCGGGTGGTGGAAGGAGTATATGATACCATGTTCTCTTTCTTCCATGGTTTTGTATCGCCTGCCCAAGAGGAAACCTGCTATCATGCCACCAAGATGCGCATTCTCTGCAATGCCCGTGCCTCCCCCCAGCCCAAACCATAGAATAGAGATTGCCACAAAGAAAATACCCAGCAGCCACAGCGGTATGGGCCAAGGTATTGGGGGGAAGATCATAATGACTTTCTTTTCCGGTCTGAGGGCAATCATCGCCCCAAGGATACCAAATATGGCACCACTGGCTCCCAATGCTGAAGCATAGCTGTTTAGGATGAATAGCGAGGTCAGGACATAAAATACTGATGCAAACATTCCGGAAATCAAAAAAAGCTTCAGTAGCTCCTTACCCCCGATTATTCTCTCCAATTCCAAACCAAACATAAACAAGACCCATGAGTTTATCAGGATATGCCCTATACTGGCGTGTAGGAACATGTTGGTGAAAAGCCCCCAAACCTGCTGGCCATGGATGACTGCAGCCGGATTGACGACAAGTAGTTCTGTGAACGGAACGCCGGCGGTGAGAGTGGCTATCTGCACTAAAAAAACCACAAAAAGTATCAGCATGAGCCAGTATGTGATCGGCCAGTATCTTGGATTCATTGTATCATTTCCTGAATAAGTTTTCTGACAGTTTCAGCATCTGCCTTTCCTCTCAATTTGGCCATCGCCCTCCCCATAATCTGCCCGAACTCCGCGCCCCTGTTGGCCCTTACAATCTCTGCCACTATTTTCCTGATTTCAGGCTCGCTTAGCAAAAAGAGATTTTTCTCCCTTGCTACTTCCTCGGCGGTTTTGCCAAATGCCATCATCTCCTCGACGATCTCATTAATTGATTCCTTTGCAATCCTCCGGGCATCCAGCAGTGCGAGGATCTGTCCAATATCTATTTCTGAGGCGGTAACCAACATTGTTGCAATCAGTGATGGCTTCTGCCTGTATTTTTTCGCCAGTTTCTTGAAGGAATCCTGAAGGCCCATGTTTATCAGCTGGTTTACCTGCTCCGCCCCAAGACCCATTTCCATCAACTCCTTTCGTTCCTCTTCCGGTGTCAGAGGGAGCTCAATTGAATCCAGCATATCATCTGTTATCTTCACAACAGGCTCATCAGTTTCCGGATACATGCGCGCACTGCCTGGCAGGGGTCTCATAAATCTAGTTAGTGCGCCGTCCGCGCGCCTGACCTCCTTTGGAACACCACTCCGCGCAATATTGCATCTTTCACCTATGCTCTCCAGCGCCTTATGTGCACATTCCTTATCACCTGCAACCAAGACAAAGGCATCTTCCTTTCCTATCCCAAGAAGTTTCCTGACTACCTTTACCTCTCTATCGTTTATCCCATAGGCCGGCAGTTCATCGGAGTGGAATATCCCTCCCAGACCGGCTATGGTTCTCGCAATATCCGCCAGCTCAGTGCCAAACCTGTAACCGGGCATCAGTTCCATGCCCACCAGCCCGGAGAACTTGGGCACCCTGATTCCAAAAATCCTTTTACCCCTGATAATCTTCGAGGAAGAATTCCTGAAGGCATTGGTTACCTCCATAATCTTCGGGGCAAAACATCTGAAACCGCGTTTTGTGAGTTCCTTTTTTATCTCTATTAGATTCAGTTGCCGCGATATCTCATTTTCAATTAGTTTTGGAATGTCGCTCAATTCCTGCACGCCCTTTATCTCCACCCTTTCGCCGTTCTTTATGGAAACATTTACATCTTGGCGTATGCTTCCCAAACCCCCCATAAGCTTCCGGGTAGCATGCAGCAGTCTGCCAATCTTCTCTGCCACCTCCCTTGCCTCTTTGGGGGATGTTATATCCGGACCTGTGCTTATCTCAATAAGCGGTATGCCAAGGCGGTCCAGCCTGTACCATGTCCTATTCCCCTCCCTCTTTATGATGCGTGCAGCATCCTCTTCCAGACAGATTGTCGGGATGCTGATCCTCCTGTCACCAACCACGATATGTCCGTCTGTCGCCACCAGCATTGTCCGCTGGAATCCGGAGGTATTGGAACCATCGATGACTGTTTTCCTCATGACATGTATTTCATCAACAGGCCGTGCCTTGAGTAGCAGGGATGCTGTCAGGGCTACAGACAAGGCCTCCCTGTTAAGCGGGTGTGGGGGCTCCTCATCCAGCTCAACAAGGCAGTTCGTATCCTGATAGAACTCATAAATGAACTCCTGATCCCTCAGCAGCTCATGAAGGGCAGCCTGATCGACATCGCCAAGTTCCCCTGCAACAGCCTTGATCCTGCGTGTGATGGTTCGGTGGGGCGCATCATTACGTATCTGTGAGTAGCAGTTGCAGAACAGCTTATGGGTGTTAAGCTGCAGGTGTATCTCAAGACCGCACCTCAGACCGAGTTTATCATAATCCGGCATACCCTAATTTGGAGAACCGTTCAGAAAAACACTAGCCGTATATCAGGAGTAAGACTCCGATTATTATGGCAATCAGGCCGACAGTCACCAGCAGAACCGGCAGGTATACATAAAGCAGGAAACTGGTGAATGATTGAGGCACTATCAGCCAAGCTAGAACTCCCATTATCAAGCCGAACACTACAGCAGCTCCACCGAACATCTTTGCTTTGCCCATTTTT
>CAZQBY010000017.1:0-6087 GCA_964592405.1 uncultured archaeon
AAGTAAGAGTAAATGACGTTGTGCTGCAGAAGTTGTAAGTTGGATCTAGCGATTAGTAACGGCGAGCTGAACAGGTCGTTGCCTCCCTGCTTGCACCCCCGTCCTATCAAACCCATCTTCTATGGGAGCATAGACTATCTCTTTTCGGGGCGGACTTCGAGCTTAGATGCCTTCAGCCCTTATTCCTTAGGGCGTAGCTGACCAGCATGCTGTACAACAGCTGGTGACCAGAGGCCCCGGCCCCCCGTTCCTCTCGTACTAGAGGGACCTTCCCCTCAGATAGCCAACACTTCTAACAGGTGCCTCCAAACTGTCTCGCGACGTTCTAAACCCAGCTCACGTGGGTCTTTAATAGGCGAACAACCTTACCCTTGGCTCCTGCTGCAGAGCCAGGATGACCCGAGCCGACAGCGAAGTAACAAGCCTCAGCGTCGATATGGACTCTTGGCTGAGACCATTCCATTATCCCCGGGGTAGCTTTTCTGACAGCCCTGACCCCCATTTCTAGGGTACAGGGGTTCGTTAAGCCATGGTTTCCCATTTGTGTCTCGTATTGTTAAAGACACAATCAAGCAGACTTTTAGCTTTATCCTCTACGGCGGATTTCTAAACCGCCTGAGTCCACCTTTGGACGCTGTTGATATCTTTTCAACAGCGTACCGCCCCAGCCAAACCGCCCACCTGCAGTTGTCCCCAAAGGTTAGACGTACAGTCTCAATAGGGTAGTGTTACATTGTTGCCTCCACCCCGGCCGAAACCGGGGCTTCGACGGCTCCTACCTACGCTCTGCAATCAAAACCATACGTCAGCAACAGGATGCGGTAAAGCTCCACGGGGTCTTCGCGCCCCATTAGAAGTCCCGTGCATGCTCACACGGATTGTTGGTTCACTAGGTTCCACCCAAGGACAGTGTGGATCTCGTTGCTTCGTTCATGCAAGTCGCCAATTAAGCGACAAGGTATTACGCTACCTTAAGAGGGTCATATTTACCCCCGCCGTTTACAGGTCCTTCGCACCCTTGGACGGGTGTTTGAGATACCTGCACTGGGCAGAAGTCACTGATCGTACAGGGCGTTTCCGCTCAGCGATCAGCTACGTTTTTAGTAAACAGTCGGATCCACCTTGTTATTGCAATCAGCCGAAGACGAATCTACGGCTGACACCCCTTCTCCCGAAGTTTCGGGGCGAATTTGCCGAGTTCCCTTGAGTGAATTGTCCTATCACGTCTTAGCCTTTTCAGCCAGGGGCACCAGTGCCAGTTCTCGGTACGATTACCTGAGGATTTATCAACTCCATTTTCAGGGGCTCCTGGAATCGGAAAACCCGAAGGCCTTCGCGGTTTGAACTGCTTCTCACCATTACGGCACTCCACAGTTTTACTCCGCTTAGTTTATACCTATCCAGAAGCGTCTGAAGTTGATTAGCGTCACCGCTCCATCAGGTAGTACAGGAATATTAACCTGTTTCCCTTTCGACTACTACGAATTACGCGTAGTCTTAGGATCGACTAACCCTCATCTGATGATCATTGATGAGGAACCCTAGCCCTTAAGACGCTGGGGATTCTCACCCCAATTTGCTGCTACTACCGGCAGGATTCTTATTCCAGCGAGATCCACATTCCCTCACGGAAATGCTTCTTCTCTCGCAAGACACCTCCCTACAAAACCGCTTTCGGCGGTTCGAGAGTCTCGGCGACAAGCTTAGTCCCGATTATTTTCGGGGCATGCAATCTCGGCGGGTGATCTGTTACGAACTCCCTTGAGGGTGGCTGCTTCTAAGCCAACCTACCCGCTGTTTTCGACTAAACACCCCTCCCTTTACACTTAGCTTATGCTTAGGGGCCTTAGCTCTCGTCAGGGTTGTTTCCCTTTCGGACGCCAAGCTTACCCCGGCGCCCCCACTCCCGCGGTCTACGGCGTTAGAGAATTCGGAGTTTGACAAGGAAGTGGAAGGTTCCCCTCCCGTGCTTCCCAATCAGTGCTCTACATCCCTAACTACCTCGCGCGAGGCGGAACTGAGGTTCCTTTCGGGAGGAACCCGCTATTACGCTGTTCGATTAGCATTTCACCCCTAATCCCAGGTCACGAGAACGAACTGAGCTCAGTACCTCTAGCAGGCCTCCATCCCACAGATGTGAGACTTCACCTTGCCCAGGATTAGATCACAGCGTTTCGGGTCGTGCCCACCTGACTAATGGCTGCTGACCATGTCCCTCGCATTGCTGCGGACAATCGGTTTCCCTTCGCCTTCCGGCTCGCCAAATAGACACACTCCCTGCCTCATGTTTCGAGACGAACGGTAAAACACGTCGCTTCCTGTGCTAGTTGCCTTCGCACAGGCCCAGGCGTGCCATACCATCCTGTGTCTGCATGGTTTCAGGCTCTTTTCATATCCTGTTACGGATCCTTTTCACCTTTCACTCGCGCTAATAGTGCGCTATCGGTCTTCAGGAATATTTAGCGTTGGATGTAAATGCCACCCATCTTCGGACGAGATATCCAACCCGCCCTACTCTTGAGACTCTCAATCGACTCTTGGGAGTATACCTACGGGGCTGTCACCCCCTCTGGCTCCTCTTTCCAGAGGATTCGGCTTGTCCTTTGAGCCGTAAAGAGTCGACCCACATGCTCACCGGCTCGCACCGGCGAATTCGGTTTGCGCTTTGCCGCTTTCGATCGCCTTTACTAACGGCATCCCTGTTGGTTTCTTTTCCTGCGGGTACTAAGATGCTTCAATTCCCCGCGTTCCCCCTCCTTTCGGAGCGATTAGGAGATTCCCGGTTCAAGGGCTGCGTGCGCCTACCCGGGACTTATCGCAGCTTGCCACGTCCTTAATCGGTTCTGAAGCCAAGGCATCCACCATGCAGAGTAGCACCAACTTACGGACTTCTACAACACAACATCATAGGTTTTAGAATGAAGATTCCAACCTCGTTGCATATCCTCTCCCAAAAAAGGAATGGGAGATTCATATATTACAGGCCCTCACGGGTTATGAGAGTGAAGTGGTAGAGAGAACCGGACACATACCGATACATACTCATAAAGAGTATATAAGGAGGTGATCCAGCCGCAGATTCCCCTACGGCTACCTTGCTACGACTTCCCCCCCCTCACAGAACCCAGATTTGAACAGATCGAGGGACCTGTCCTTACCTAGACCCTGCTTGGTTGGAGTGACGGACAGTGTGTGCAAGGAGCAGGAACGTATTCACCGCTGTATAATGAGCAGCGATTACTAGGGATTCCAGCTTCATGAGGGTGAGTTACAACCCTCAATCCGAACCGAGGCCGGCTTTCGAGATTGGCTCCCCCTTTCGGGGTTGCAACTCATTGTACCGGTCATTGTAAGACGCGTGTAGCCCGGAAGATTTGGGGCATGCGGACCTATCGTTGTCCACTCCTTCCTCCCACTTATAGCGGGCAGTCTCCTTATTGTGCTTGACCCCCGGGGGGACCAATAGCAAATAAGGATGTGGGTCTCGCTCGTTTTAGGACTTAACCTAACACCTCACGGCACGAGCTGACGACGGCCATGCACCTCCTCTCAGCGTGTTCGGCAAGACCTTCAGTCTGGCCTTCATCCTGCTGTCGCCTCCGGTGAGTTGCCCAGCGTTGAATCTAATTAAACCGCAGCTTCCACCCCTTGTAGTGCTCCCCCGCCAATTCCTTTAAGTTTCATCCTTGCGGACGTACTCCCCAGGCGGCTGACTTAACGGTTTCCCTTCGGCGTGGCATGACCACTAAGGTCATACCCCACCTAGTCAGCATCGTTTACGGCCAGGACTACACGGGTATCTAATCCGTTTCGCTACCCTGGCTTTCGTCCCTCACTGTCAGGCACATTCATGTCGGGCGCCTTCGCCACTGTTGGTCCTTCTAGGATTATAGGATTTCACCCCTACCCCAGAAGTACCCCCGACCTCTCCTGCCCTCAAGTCCGGCAGTTTCTCCGGCACGCCCTACGGTTGAGCCGCAGGATTTCACCAGAGACTTTCCGAACGAGCTACGGACGCTCTAAGCCCAATAATGGTGACTGCCACTAGGGATGCTAGTTTTACCGCGGCGGCTGGCACTAGTCTTACCCACCCCTTATTCCTGTAGCTTTTTACACTACAGAAAAGTGCATATGGTATATGCACACTTGGAATCCCCTTATCACACTTTCGTGCATTGTAAAGGTTTCGCGCCTGCTGCACCCCGTAAGGCTCGGAATAGTGTCTCAGATTCCGTCTCAGGGCAATCGCTCCCACGACCCTTACCGATTATAGCTTAGGTGGTCCGTTACACCGCCTACAGGCTAATCGGCCGCAGACCCATCCTATCACGCCGAAGCTTTTGGTCTCAGAACATTCCAGTATCTGAGGCCTATGGGGTATTACCCTCAGTTTCCCGAGATTATCCCCCGCGATAGGGCAGGTTGTCCACGTGTTACTGAGCAGTTCGCCAAGGACCGAAGTCCTTAAGACTTGCATGGCTTAATCGGATTCCAATAGCGGCAGCCTCAAGCAGGATCAACTTGAGTTGATCTGGCGTGGTTGCACACACATTGGTATACTGTCTCTCTACCACATCAGATAAGCCGGAGCAGCCAAAGCAACTCCGGTTTTAGCCTCCTCATATTTGTTCTGCATCCGGCCGAAAAGTGCAGAGCCCACTATAGCCAAGATGCAGGAATAAGTGTGGTGCCTTAACACCATTTATTCGTGGGTCTATTTTGAAGGTCTGGATATAAAAAGGTTTGTCATCTGGAGGATATAACAAATTGCGGGCAGCGAGCAAATTTTTAAATGATTTTTAATTAAGGAAGGCAGCATATATGCAACATAACTCTAGAAGGGAGTTTCGATGGATACTTATGAGGATTTTACCTACGGCATAAGGATCAAATGTGCCCCAGATTGGACGCTTGAGCATGAGGGATATCTGGATGCTGTTTGGACATTTATGCCATATAAAAGCCGCTCATCTGATTTTATAGAAACCTTTGTTGTAAGGGTTCTGTCTTTGCCCAGCTCAATGCCAAATATGTCTCTAGCAAAATACACCCAAATGGCTATCAACGAAATAAGAGAGTTCACCCAAGAAGTCAAGATTACGAGTTCTGTCAAGACCGTTCTTGCAGGAAATCCTGCGCATCAAATCTGTTACTGTGGAAAAGACAGCTTCACTGGGCAGTTTGAGCTGATGTGGATTCAGGTCTGGACTGTAAAAAACAATAAGGCTTATATACTTTCGTATTGTGCCAAGGTGAGTCAATTTTCCAATTTCCTGGACGATGTACTGAAGATGATAAATTCCTTTGAGATTATTGAGCCCAACGAATTAGAAGCAGAGGCAGGCCGACCAGCTAAGGACAAATTATTCAGTACAGAGGATCTGATTGGAATAGGGGTTTATGAATCAAAAGATGATGTTGGGAGGGTTATCGGAAGTGCTATTCCCAATATTTATTATAATTATTCAGAAGGGATCTTCTACAAAAAATATGGATGGCGGAATACGTTAGGGCTCGCGCTGTTCTTGTTTATTTTTTTAAATTTTATTATCTTGATTTTTATAGGCATTTCTCGCTTAATGAACATTTATATTGATCCGTATGAGGAACATCTCCTTCTCACCACTACTAATGTTCTTCTTCTTGAAGGAATAATTGTGATATTGTTATATAAGAATTGGGGGAAATGTGACACTATTACCATTACCAGCCTTGGCATGAAAAGGACTTTGATAATACTCAGACGCTACAATGTGAAAAGGAAGGTTTTGTTAGACAAGAAGGAGATAAGTAAGATATTAGAGGTACTCAAGTCCAATTATACTATAGAGATCCGCCCACTAGTCAATAACACTCAGATAAATCAAATACTAAGTCTCACCTACTCCTAGGCAGTTGTGAGAAATATACGTCCTTTTTAGAGGATACCTAGAACAAGCCAAAGCACAGAGGGGGTGAGGGCCGGGCCCGATGCCGAAGTGGACATGTCCTCTCTGCGAATGACCTCGGCAGTTGCCTGGCCCGAGGCAACGTTAAGCAGAAGTGAGGGCCGGGCCCGACCTACGCCGAAGGTGGAGGGTTGCCCGG
>CAZQBY010000017.1:6187-6311 GCA_964592405.1 uncultured archaeon
TGAGGGCCGGGCCCGACCTACGCCGAAGGTGGAGGGTTGCCCGGCCCGAGCTAATGCATAGAATAATAAAGGGCCGGGCCCGACCTACGCCGAAGGTGGAGGGTTGCCCGGCCCGAGCTAATGC
>CAZQBY010000017.1:6411-17296 GCA_964592405.1 uncultured archaeon
ATAGAATAATAAAGGGCCGGGCCCGAGATTTGAACTCGGGTCGTCGGATGTCTGCAGCGCGTCCAAAGACGCCAAGCACCCCTTTTCTTTGGGGTGAAGCACTTTCTTTTTCGAAAAGAAAGGGCTCCCACAGTCCAACAGGATAACCAGACTACCCCAACCCGGCCGTGAGTTTGCCCATGCTACCTGAACGGCTGGGTGTTGCGAGCACAAAAGCCCGGCTTGATGCGAGCCCGAACCCGGCCGTGAGTTTGCCCATGCTACCTGAACGGCTGGGTCTAATTTGATGTTATTATAAGAAAAAGGTATCTGGCGGGCCTTTTGGAGTGTTTTGGAAGGACAGTTCTGGAAGAGGGACGGGCTGTTTATCTCCATTTGGCTGTTTATCTCCATTTGTTTTTTTAATTTGTTTTTATTTTTTATACTTCTAGTAATATCCCTGATATTTTGTCCCTAAGGTCCGTTCTTCCCTAAGGTCCGTTTGGGGGTAGGATATGAAAGAAAGCGGCAAGAAGCCGCCTCCTGCTTTTATTGCCTTAGGGGATATTCTGACAGGATTTGACAAATCCTATAGTGGACAGATTGCTGAAATACGGAGACCCAAGAACAGGGTCAGGGTCAGCAAAAGAAGGCGTGGTCTTGCGACCTTTGGTAAACTGCTTTCCCTGAGGTTCCCTCGGAAAAAGACGGATAAAGAGCCCAACTGTGCCCGAAAGGAGAACATCAAGGCTAATGATATCCGCGGAAACTCTGTAAAGACTGTATATGTGAACTGCCGGGGATGTAAATTTTCAGCCGATTTGCTGGATAAAGAGTGCAGATTCAGATGTATGCAGTTGTTGGGCAGGGAGCATTATGAACGTATTATCCTAGATGATGGATTCTATAAGAGGGATTACGGGCCCGATGATACAGGAAAACTGAGAGAGCTGTTGGACATAGCCGAGGGACTGGACATCCGGTTTCCAGAGGAGTGTGGGCTCTGTGCCAAGGAACATGAAAAACAAATCAGGTTGCTTAAGGAAGCCCTGATGAGGGATCCCATAGACCTGCTGCACAGGGGTATTGAAATCAAAGAGAATGAGGATATAACTGTAATAGGTGTGGAAAAAGAGGTCTGTGAGGAATGCAGGAGAAGGGTGGAAGCAGTAGTTAGAACAGCCATCACAAGGCTGAAGAACGCAAAATTGGGCAAAAGTTATGTATTCTCTCCCATAATACGCCCATTTTTTTCCAACTCCCGGATACTCTTTAGTATCCCTTCACGGGACAAGATACAGGAGATATATGAAAATTCCGGATCCCGTGTTGTGCTGTTCAGAGGAGATGAAGAGATGTATTTCATATTCCCACCTGAGTATGGCCTCAACAGACAACAGCTTGAGATTATGAAGCTTGCCTATGATTCAATCTCCAGAAGAGAAGGCCCACAGGATGAAAAGGCATTCACAGATCTCTGCAGAAGTGAGATAATCAAGGCTGCTTCAAAAAAAGGGTATGAGGTCTCTGTGCAGGGCATTACCACCATGACTGAGGTTATGACAAGATGTACAAGAGGCTTGGACATTGTAGAGCTTCTGCTGAGAGATCCCAATCTTCAGGACGTCTATATAAATTCACCAATAGAGACAACACCGCTCTATGTTAAACACCAGATTCTCGATGATTGCAGGACTAATGTCTATTTGACAGAGGAGACTGCACGCAACATGGTCTCAAAATTTCGTCTGAGGAGCGGGAGGGCCTTCTCAGAGGTATCACCGGTTCTGGATATGGAACTGCCAGAGTTCGGAGTCCGCGTGAACATAACCGGACCGCCTGTAAGTCCGGATGGGCTGGCCTTTGCCTTCAGACGTGCGAATGATGAACCATGGACGCTTCTGAGATTTATTGAGAACAGAATGATATCGCCAATGGCGGCCGGGCTTTTGGGTATGATGGTTGGGGAGGAGTCCACAATATTAATGTGTGGCGACAGGGGGAGTGGAAAAACCTCTATGCTTACAGCACTCATCGGTGCAATGCCAGCAAAATACCGTATACTCACAATGGAGGACACCTTTGAAATTCCTGTGCCGACTCTCACAAGAGAGGGTGGTTTCAGGATCCAGAGAATGCGAATCAGGCCATCAACGGCCGGGGACTCCCTTGAGTTGAGTGCTGATGAGGCGATGAGAAGCCTGTTGAGAATGGGAGATTCGGCAATAGTCATAGGTGAGGTTCGTGGGAGGGAAGCATGCACACTTTATGAGGCCATGAATGTTGGGGGAAGCGGAAATTGTGTTCTGGGAACAATACATGCCAAGTCTCCCCGTAGTCTACTGGAGAGGGTTGTGTTCTCCCTGGGTGTGCCCCCACAGTCATTCAAGGCTACGGATCTTGTTGTCATTGCCGACAGAATACGCCCGGGCGGAGGAACCCAAAGGCTCAGGAGGGTTACCGAAATCGCGGAGGTGAGAAAGGACTGGAATGAGGTGGATGCTGATAAGGTATTCTCAACACTGATGAATTATGACCGGAGGTTGGACCAGCTCGTTATAGGGGAAACTCTGAGATATCCGGAACGGTCAGATGTCATTTGCAGGATAGCAGCCAAGCGCGGTGTTACTCCGGCAGAGATATTAAAGGATATTGAGGCCCGGGGAAATGCCTATGGATATGCAGTAAGACTTTTTTGGAAAACAGGCGATAAGGGGCTTCTCTCTTTGAGAACCATGGTAGATCTCAACCATAGATATCTGGAGCTGGTGGATGAGAGTATAGCTGCAAAAGGGAAGGCCGATTATAACTATATATTGGATAGGATAATCAGATGGCTTGATGAATATGCACGTAAAAGGACGCATGGAAAAGGGGCAGGTAAATACGGGATAGAACCGCAAGATGGACTATGCAGAGATGTGCAGGAAAGCACACAAATTACTCAAGAGCAGGGTAAGCAGTGAGGAAGCCGGCAAACTGAAAGAAGCCATAAGCTTCCTCGGTATGGAGGTTACTCCAGAGCAAACCCGGAGTTTGGCGAATTTGATAGGATGGCTGGGTCTTGGGACGGGAATCCTCCTAATTTTTATCATCTCGTTATTCCTTGGTTTCTCCGTTCTGTGGTTACTGTTTCTGGCCTTCCCCACTGTTTTGTATTTATACTTTAGGAGATACCCCATACTGAAAGCGGATTCCGAAATGAAGAGGGGCCTTGCCCAGATACCCGAAGCAATGAGCTATCTGCTTATGAGTCTGCGGGTGAATCCAAACTTGGAGTGTGCAGTGGAATTCGCAGCTTCCCACTCAAGGGATATTTTCAGAAGAAGATTTGGGAGGATTATTCAAGACGTGAACTTGGGCAGGAACAGCATTGAAGCTGGGCTGGCCAAACTAGGTAATGATTTTGCAAAGAGGAGTGAGGAGTTCAGACGCTCCATGAGCCTAGTGCTGGCGTCGATGCTGGATAGGACCGAGAGGCGAAGACAGGAAACCCTGGATAAAGCCTCGGCAGTCCTGCTCGATGGTCTTGCCCTAAGGAATGAAAGGGAAGCACGTGCACTCAACACTCCCGTTATGATTGTTTTTACCTTTGGTATTCTACTCCCGCTTATACTCGTGGCCATAATCCCATTTACGTCCCTTATGGGGATAGAGATAAGCACGCCTGTAATAGCACTGATTTATACATTTGGTCTGCCCCTTTTTTTATATATCCTGATAAGGTTTATCGCATCCTGTCGCCCGGTAACCATGCTACCCCCAAGGGTGCCAGCCGGGAATACACGGATTGGCCACATCATCCTGGGAGTAAGTGCCGGCCTGCTACCAGCTACAATATTTCTCTTGGGAGACACAGTCCTTGGTTCTCTCAAATATGTACCAATCCTTTTGGGAATCGGGACAGGAACTGGCACATTTATGTTGCTGACAACTGCTGGAGTGAGGAAGGTCAGGAGGGAAATAAAAAGTATGGAAAACAGGTTTGGCGAGATCCTGCACCATTTGGGGGTTATACTCTCAGAAGGGCGCCCGCTTGAGGTTGCAATGATCAAAAGCGAGAGTCCTTTTATGAAAAGAGCTGCAGAGAACATAAGAACACTCAATGCCAGTCTGAAGAGTGCTTTTTTTGATAGAGAATTGGGTTCCCTGAGAACAGTTTACTCGGATACCATAAGGGGGATAATTGAGGTGCTGGTTTCCATCGCAGATAAGGGCCCAAAGACTCTTGCAAAAGTTTCGTTCAGGATGGCCGAACATGTAAATAACCTCAAGAAGAGTGGGGCTGAGGTCGAACGAGGTCTTGGAAGCGTGATATCCTCAATGCGGATTATCGCACTGATTGTAGCCCCTCTGGTTGGTGGTATGATATCAAGCATGAGCGTCGTGCTGGCTGAGACAATGGTCAAATCACAGGGAGAGAACCTAGGTTTTGGATATAAAACCGCAATGCCCATGGACCCGAGCATCATAACCATGGTAATAGGCATCTATATCATGGAATCTGCAGTCATACTCATGCTGTTTGGAAGTGAGCTGATAAATGGGGATGATATCGTTATGAAGAAATACTATACAGGGCTTGCCCTCCCCTTATCGATAATCGTATTCACAGTTTGTGCATGGGTGACGGGCAACCTGTTTGGGAGTATTGCATAGGCGGGTATTGGGCTTATTTCAAAGCCAGTTTGATATCCTCTTCCATAACCGTCTTCCTCTTGGCATGGCGAGCCAGTGCAGCTGAGGCTTCGGCTAGGGCTTCCGCATATTCCTCTACAGCTTCCTGAAAGGCTTTTAATCCCTTTTCTGAGATTCTTTCAGCTCCTGCGTTCTTCATGATACGTTCCAAGGTTGCTAAGGGTAATTCGGCCATTTTTGGGCATATTATAGGTTATTATAAAGAAAAATCAATCAGGAACTGGGTATTATGAGGAGTATCAGTTCATAAGAAGCAGCCTCTCAATCCTAGGGATCCAGAACAGGAGATCCGAGGCGGTCATCCCTATGGACTTAGTAAAAAATGCTGTCTCGCCTGCCACTCCATTTACAAAAGCTGCAAAGCACGCAGCCTTGAATGGTTCGATGCCCTGAGCCATGAAGCCTGCACACAATCCGGCGAGTACATCGCCGGTTCCGCCCTTTGACATATAAGGACTGCCAGAATCATTGTATTTGATTCTTGTCTTTTGGCATATGATATCAACGCTCCCCTTCAGCACTATGGCAAAATCATATTTCTTTGCCACCTTTCTAAGGTTCTTCTCATTTGCTGTCAAACCGAACAGCGCCTTGAACTCACCGGCATGTGGAGTCAGTATGACATTTCTGCCAAGTCTTGGGAGCATGGATTTCACGGCTTTTAACCCGTCTCCATCTATGACAGTTGGTTTTTTTGTGTTGTATATTATGGTTCGGGCAGCCTCCAGACTCTCCCTGCTGTCTCCAAGGCCATTGCCTATACACAATACATCAAAATCTCTGGAGAGGACTGCTCTGGTATCATGTGTGGAAAGATGATCGCCGGATCCCAGTGGATAGACTATTATATCAGGAGACATACCTGCTATCCTTTGGACCGTCCTTTCCGGAGCTGCAACATAGACCAGATCGCAACCGCTTTGTAGGGCGGCCATTGCAGCGAAATATGGGGCTCCTGTGTAGTTTACAGAACCTCCCACCACAAGAACCTTGCCGGCTTCCCCCTTATGGGCACTAGGCTTCCGCCAAGGATAACCAAACCTAAAATCTCCCTTCCCGACATGCGTCTCGGCCTTTTTGGGTATCCCAATATCCAAAACTACTACTTTGCCGGCAGCTTTGTTATCCTTTAGCCCCGTCTTGGGGGCATGCATGGAAATGGTCAGGGTGGGTTTGACTGCTATATCCGGAACATTACCAGTATCAGGATCCATGCCGGATGGAACATCCACCGAGATTATCTTTTTCTTGGATTCGTTCATCATCCGGATGACAGAGCGGGCCGGTTCCCGCAGTTTTCCAGAGATTCCCGTCCCGATGAGTGCATCTATGACAACATCCGCCTCTGACAGTGCAGTCTGAAGCTTATCCAGATTTCCCTTATCAAGAGGAACGAGATTACAATTCTTGTCCCCCTGTTGTTGAAGAATTGTAACATAGTTTTCATATGCCTCATCTGTTTGTGGAGGGTTGGTATAAAAAATCCATGGCTTGGATTTCAGATAACGCGCAGCTACGAAGCCATCGCCACCATTGTTGCCAGAGCCACAGACTATAACAAAAGACTTCCCCATCTTATTGGCTATTCTGGCCACTCCTCTGCCGGCATTCTCCATGAGGTCCGACACCGGGACACCAAACCATTCTGAATTGCATTCCAGAATACGCATCTCTTTGGTGGAAATTGTTTTCATCATGACCGGTTTATACCTGTTTTGTTATTTCATGGTTTTTATTATTATTCCCATAGATTTTATGTCAATACAACATATTGTCAATACAACAGACAAATTTAATCAAAAGGACATTATATTTTGGTTTGCGTTTGATTTACATTCGACATTTGTTTACGTTTGGGGATTTAAAAGATGGAGATTCTTGATGAATACGACAACAAGAAAATCGTTCTTGGAGAGAAGGGCCTGCCAAAATATATAATAAAGCCATCGACGCTCACTGACTCTGAGATGAAGCTTCTGGAGAACAGTGACAAGCTTCTCACACAACTTGAGCTCCAGGCAATCAGGAACGAAGCAGATGTTGAGATAAGGAAGAGGGTTCTGCAGGAGTATCTGAAGAGCAAGATACCCAAAACTCAAAACAGGGAGAAGCTCATAGAGTTGATGATAAATCGTATAATAGGCTATGGGGCCCTCAGCGATTTCATGAGCGATCCAAATCTGGAAGAAATTATGGTCAATGGCGTCAACATACCGGTCTTTGTCTTCCACAAGAAGCATGGTATGTGCTCAACCAACGTGGTTTTTAACAGCAGGGAAGACATTTTCAAGATAATAAACCGCCTATGTTTTATACACGAGAAGGAACTTGCCCCCATAGTAGATGTCTCCGGCATAGATGGCAGCAGGATAAACATGACTACTGATCCCATTGCCATACACGGACCAACCCTGACCATAAGAAAGCAAAAGAGACATCTCCTGACAATAACTGAGTTGCTTCGCAACAAGACACTGGATATTGATGTAGCCTCCCTCCTCTGGTTGAGTGTGGACGGAATGAGGATGATACCTGCCAATCTTGTGATAGCTGGCATGATAGGGTCTGGCAAAACCACTCTTCTGAACGCGCTGGCAATGCTAACCCCTCCGGGGGACAGGATAGTGACTATTGAGGAGACACCTGAATTACAGCTCAGCGGAAAGGAAAACTGGGTCCCACTGACAACCCAGAAGGGATATGATATGGAGATGCTTGTCAGAAACACCCTGAGGATGAGGCCCACCAGAATTGTGGTCGGAGAGATAAGAGGTAGTGAGGCGATGGCCCTTTTCAATGCCATGAATGTCGGTCATAAGGGGATGGGAACCCTGCATTCCAGCTCTCCAAGGGAGGTCATCTATCGTTTAGAGAGCCCGCCGATGAATGTTCCGATGAGAATAATAGCCAATCTTGACCTCATAGTCATTATGAATATCTTCAATTATCACGGACGCCCGGTCAGGAGAGTGACAGAGGTTGCTGAGGTCGGCGGACATGAGGGCGAGACTGTGCTACTTGGGACTGTATTTCAGTGGGATCCAAAGAGAGACAGGGCCGTGGAAGGCAAGGAGATGACGCCCACCTCATATCTTGACAAACTCGCTGACAAGATGAAAGTTAGCAAGAGAGACATACTTCAGGAACTGAACAAGAGGAAGGCAGTCCTGATAAGTTTGGTCAATAACAGGGTTTTCAGCTACAACGAAGTCATTGCAGCCATAGAGGAATTCTACCGAACCGAATCGCAAATTGGTGGGGGGAAGGTAAGCAAGGAGGCGACATAACCTATTTTACAGAGTCTGTGATGCTTCTACCCCCCCTGTGCATAGCGGTAACCCCTGTCCTAGCAAGCTCCTTTATACCGTATGGTTGCATAAGTCCAATAAAGGCATTTATCTTATCCACGTCCCCGGTGATCTCTACTATCATGGAATCCTGGGAGACATCAACTATGCTGCCTCTGAATACATCCACATATTGGGCTATCTCCGTCCTCGCCTCAGCCTTTGAAGTACTGACCTTCACCAGGGCCAGCTCCCTAGAAACCGCATCCTTTTCTTTGAGGTCTCTAACCTTGATGACGGATATCAGCTTGTTGAGTTGTTTGACCACCTGCTCCAAGACGGCATTATCTCCCCTTACGGTTATTGTCATACGGGAATAGTTTGGATCCTTGTCAGGACCAACGCTGATATTGTCTATGTTGAATCCTCTTCTTGCAAACATTCCCGAAACCCTCTGCATGACTCCCGGTTTGTTTTCCACCAATGCCGAAAGCAGATGTGTTTTGGTCATTCTAGCATCTCATGTAGTATCCCGCCGGGCGGAACCATCGGATATACGGCTTCGTCGCGGTCAACTGATATGTCTATTATTGCAGGCTTGCCGGATTTAAGGACCTCCTGCAGGGCATCCTGTATCTCTCCCGGGCGTTCTATCTTCTTTGCCCAAGCGCCATAAGCCTCTGCAATCTTCTCGAAGTCCGGGTTATTCTTCAAGTCTGTGTGGGAATAACGTTCATTATAAAACAACTGTTGCCACATGCGGACGTTGCCCAGCGCTGCATCGTTGAATATAACATTGATGACTGGCAGATCGTGGCAGATACATGTAGCCAGATCCTGCATAGTCATCTGGAAACTACCATCTCCGGCCATATTCAGGACGCGGCAATCAGGGCGCGCAACTTGTGCGCCTATAGACATTGGAAAGCCGGCACCCATTGTGCCCAAACCGCCGGATGTCAGCCAGTTTCTTGGCTCTCTTATATTCATATAGTGCATAGTCCAAAGCTGGTTTCTCCCCACTTCTGTAGCTATTATGGTATGTTTAGGATCCTTGTCAACTATCTTCTGCACCTCATGTATTATCCTCTGGGGTTTAATCGGGACGCAGTCAAAGCACACCTCCTGTTTGAATTCTTTTTTCCAAGCTTCTAGTTTCCTGCCCCATTCGGTATGCTTTTTCTTACGGGAAGCTTCTCTCTTGGCCGCCTTTTTGGCCATGACCAGCATATCCCGCATAATGAGTTTTGCATCGCCAACTATCGGAATATCGGCCCTAACATTCTTTCCTATCTCGCTTGGATCTATATCCGCATGGATGATTTTTGCCTTGGGAGCAAAATGTCTTGTGGAGCCGGTAATCCTGTCGCTGAAACGCGTACCTATGGCAAAGAGAACATCTGATTCCTGGATTGCCAGATTAGCCCATTTATTGCCATGCATACCAACCATACCAAGAGCCAAGGGATGGTCCTCCGGTATGGCACCCTTTCCAAGAGAAGTGGTGGTTATGGGAATTCCAAGGAGTTCTGCTAGGCTTCTCAGCTCCTTTGAGGCATTTGATATTATGACTCCCCCACCCGAGAGTATCAACGGCCGCTCTGCGTTCATCAGTTCTCTAACAGCCAGTTTTATCTGGCGGGGATGTGGCTTGAGGACAGGATTGTAGCCCTCAAAGGAAATTGTCTTTGGTGGATTGTAATTCTTTATCTCTGCACGCTGGATATCCTTTGGGAAATCTATCAGGACAGGTCCGGGCCTGCCGGTATTTGCAAGATAATATGCCCCCTTGACCGTTTTTGGAACATCATTTACATCTTCCAGCAGATAGTTATATTTTGTTATGGGCATTGTTATGCCCACTATGTCCGCCTCCTGAAAGGCGTCTCCACCAATAGAGGTTGTAGGAACCTGTCCGGTGACTGCAACAACCGGAATCGAATCTATGAAGGCGTCGGCTATTCCGGTAACCAAATTGCAAGCGCCGGGCCCCGAGGTGGCCATGCATGTCCCGGTCTTTCCTGATGCACGCGCATAACCGCTGGCGGCGAAGACCGCAACCTGCTCATGCCTGCACGTTATATGCTGGATTCTGGAGTTGTCATAGAGGACATCATAGACATCCATGATGGCACCGCCGAGAATGCCAAAGATATGCTTAACGCCCTCCTTCTCCATTCCGCGTATGAGCGCCTCTGCCCCGTTCATGTCGGTTATTTTTGATGTGGAGGGATAAAAATGGTTTTTATGTTTTGCTTGCTATTATAGCGAGATAAAAATGGCCAAAGGACCAAGAAAAGGCGGACGGTTTACAGGCTTCAGGGGAACGGAAATGCAACATGCACGATTTGGACCCACACAGCTCAGAATATTGGAAACTCTTGCAAAAGAACGCGGCAGAGAACTCCACAGAAAAGAGCTGAGAAGAAAGGTAGGGATTCCCAGAGGGAGTTTTGATGCCGCTCTGCGCCGGCTTGTAGCCAGGAGGGCCGTGAGAATAGTGAATGCGCCGGATCTTCCTGTGCATGGAAATGTCGTGCTATGGCGACCGGGCTTCGCCGGAACGAATATCGCGGATAGAGAGGCATTCCATCAGCTAATAGTGAGGAGGATACGAGGGGGATAAGCTCTCAAACTCAAATCATATTTTGACGCCTTCGTTCCTAAGGAGTCTGATTTTTTCCTCCCTCCCGCGCGCATAGCCACCGGGGTCGCCGTCGCTTCGTATGACCCTGTGGCAAGGTATGGTCTTGGGTCTTCGGTCTCCGGCCTTCAGTTCCGGGTTCTTGTTCAGGATGTTGCCGACAGCACGATAGGCTGTTGGCCTGCCGGCAGCCTCCGCCACCTGCCTGTATGTCATGACCTGGCCTTTGGGTATCTTGGATACTACCTCATAAACCTTTTTAGAGAACTCGCTCATT
>CAZQBY010000018.1:0-8375 GCA_964592405.1 uncultured archaeon
TCAATCTTCTCCTCAATAAAGAAGTTCTTGATCCGGCCAAGAAGCCTTTTACCGATACCGGGTTCCTTGGTCTCTTCCAGAAAATCTATCTCATCTGGAGTCAGACCTTCCCTCCATTCCTCCATATCATCCTCTTGGACTGACTCCTGCCCCCTTTGCTCTGCAATATTTTGAAGCCTCTTTCTGGCTTCTTCCCGGCGTGCTTCCACCTCCGTACCAACCAGTTTTCTCTTGAGCGCGCTGACTAGGCTCCCACCGGCACCTGTTTTTGTGCGCAGCATGGATATCCTCGGTCGTCCATTCCCCGAGGGCTGCCTAGTCTTTATCAGATCCACCGCTGCTCCGCCGTGCTTGGATCTCCTGACGCGTATATTTGTCAGGACAGGCCGCTCTAGATTCTCGCTCGTTATCAGTGCAACCCCCAGCGGTAGATTTTTCATCACCTCTTCCAGCTCTGGCGTAAAGTTCTCAAGACTCTTGGAGATGGCATTGATATCATTGGGGTTGGTAACCTTGAGTATTATCTGGGTGTTGGCCTGAGAGAGAACATTCTTGTCCACCTTGGCCGGTCTTTGCGAAACTATCCCCAATCCCATGCCAAATTTTCTTCCCTCTGCAGCTATGGTCCGAAGGATACCCAAGGAAATTGCCTGTCCCACTCCCCTTTCTGGACAAAAGCGATGAGCTTCCTCCAAGAGGAAAAAGAAGGGGGGGATCTTGTTCTGCTTGCGGGCCTCAAACAGATCAGAGGCCAGTTTTGAAACTATAAGTTCCTGCATCTCCGGCTTTATCCCTTTCAGATTGATTATGGTTGTTTGACCCTTTCTGACTATTTCATCCAAGGGCACGCCCTCAGTTGAGAAGATGTTTGTATCAAGCAGACTCTGGAGCGATGCTATCAGGCCCCATTTGGCATTGGTATCACTGAGCTGGAGGTGCTGAATTATATACTCAAGGGTGTAGTCTCCGCTGGGCTTGAGTTCATTTATGGCCTGATAGAGCAGGGCCTGCTGCCCCCCTGTTAGCGTGGTTGGGAGTATATCAATTATCTCCTTTGCATCCAGGTTCTTATCGCTGAGACGAAACTCATGATCTGCAGTAGGATTTATGGTCTTGTTGGGAGTGTATTCAACAACATTCTGAAAGCCCTTTGGAGATACCTGAAAGCGGGCGAACTTATCGTAGTCGGCCGAATTATCATTGGGGATCTTGAGTGTGTAGTATTCACCATGGGGATCTATGACAACACACGGAACCCCTTTATCGGCCAGCTCCTCCAGAAGGACACCCACTGTATAGGACTTGCCGGCTCCTGTCTTTGCCAATACACTCAGATGTTTCTGTATGAGCTTGTTGGCGTCTATATAGACCCTTATGCCGCTTTCACCTTCTAGGGTCCCAACATAGAGCCCAACAGCAGTAGGAGTATCCAATCCAAGTATGCTGCGTATCAGCGTCTGGTGGGCCTTGAACACGCGCTCCTCTGGCTTGAATGGTGTTTTGGGCAGACGGACAAGCCCCTGTTGATCTTTATAGCCGATAACACGGACACGTGCAATTATCTTTTCTATGCCCTTGCGATCATCCCAATAACGGCGGACAAATGATATCTGGCCAAGTACCCAGCCATACATCTCGTGATGTATCTTCACATAAGTCCCGGATTCCGCCAGCTGCTTGTTCTCAACCAATATCTCAAAGGAGGTGGGCTTTACCTCACCATAGATAAAACCTACTATTTCAGGCATATGCTATTTTGAAGCGGGTTCAAGAAAAAAAGCCTGTGAAATGGGTTCGGACAGGGAACACCAGCTAGGACAGGATACCCTCTTTCATTAGGAAATAACTCACAGGAACACCCTCCATAGCCCCCAAGACAAACGGCAGGGCATAACTAAAATCCAATCCAAAGATACCAAAAACAAAGACAACGATAATGAAGAGGAGTATGCTGAAGATATAGAACGGCAAGACTATGAGAGTGTGTTTCTTGCTGAGCTCACGGTCTATTCTGTGAGGCTTGAGAACACTCTCATTATAAAACTTCAGATAGAACTCACGCTCCCTCAGAAGGGTTTCCAGCCAGTATTTATGGGCCACTGTGCCTACCAGCAGCCCAAAGGCAAATACCCAGATTATTGGGATTACCTGAAGGCTGCCCAATTCGGGAAAAAGACTAAGGGAGAGAGCAAAGGGTAGGGGAAATATCGTCAGCAGTGTTCTAAGAACATACCTAATGTCTCCCGATCTCCGGCTCTTTTTTGCTTCGGTCATATGAGCGTAAGTGGCTCTTGCCACACTCGGAACAGGTCAGTCGCAGGTTACCACCCTTGTTGACTTTCATTACATCCTTCTCGCCCCTTCTCTTGCTCCCATGACCCATCTTCACGCGCTCATACTGGCGCTGCCCCCATGTCATGGATGAAGCCTTACCCTTCTTGTCCTTTTTTACCTTGTGTTTGGTGTGCTTCTTGCAGTGCCTGCAATATGCACTCACTTCCTCAGCGATTTTCATTTTTGTATCTTGTTTTTTCAGGATTTGATTATGTTATTGAATGTTATGGTTATTTGTTTTATTAGATGTTATGAAGTTGAATGTTATGAACTGAATGCCCGAAGAGATTAAGCCAGCTCAACAGCGTCATTGTTAAGCAGTATCTCCGCAATCTTTGCATCCAGCTCCACAATCTGATCTTCCTCAAAAGGTCCCAAGGTCTCCAAATCGGGACCTACAAAAGCAGGCATAGATTTGACAAATCTGACCCGCATGCGGTCTTTATTTTCAGTTTCTCCTTTAAAAACAGGGCTATTAGCATCCGCTGTGGCAATGGCTTCGGCCTTATTGGACCCGGCGGGGATTTTTGTATCTGTTTCTTCTCCCTGTTCTCCCTGCTTTTTTTCAAGTGCTTCTTGCCCGGTCTGTTCAGCCCGGCCCGGCTCGCTTTGAGCTGGTCTGCCACCACCCGGCTTCTCTGCGAGCGGTTCTTCCGCACCCTGTCCTACATCCTCCTGCTCCGGCTTTCTTGGAACCTGTTCTCCTGACGGCTCTTCCGCAGAAACCGCTTCAACAGACTCCTCTTTCTCCTCGCTTTCTGCCTGCGCCCTGCCAGATGCTTTTGCGGATTCTTTACCTTCTCCACTGGGCTTCTCATCTGAAGAATCCCCCAGCTTTGGAACCCCAATATCATCCCCAGACACGTCTTCCTGCAGCTTGGTTAGCTGCTCCTGTCCGTTATCCTTTTTTTCTTTGATTACAGTTTCATCCACATATTGGATATCACCACTGCGCATGGATGCCAGCTCCTCAAAAATACGCTTATATACAGCTTTCTCGGTTGCCAGAAGGTTCTTTGGGCGGTTGCCCCCCCGCAGTTCCCTCAGACAGCCCATAAGCATCTTGTGCTGACGCATGTGGATCAGGTCATTGTAGATTGTGGCTGCCTTCTTGGATTCATAGGCATCTCCGCTCTGGATCAGAGCGCGTGCCTCCGAATAGAGGTCGGGAGGCATCTGCGCCAGCTGCGTAGAAGACTTCTCCACCCGCCAGAGCTTTAAGAAATCAGACAAGTTCATACATAATTTATAATACTTAAAGTAATAAAACCGGATATCCGGCTTATAACTGCCTACCAGCTGTCTGCAGGCCGATGGCATGTGGCAGTTGACAGACCGATTTTCCGTCAGTCATTCAGGTAGAAGGAAATCCTGATTTTTATTTATATACCTACTAGACCTAGGCGAAAAATGGAGCTGAATGAAGAAAGCTTTGAGAAATTCATAAGGGAGAATGATGTATGTGTAGTTGATTTCTGGGCCGCTTGGTGTGGGCCATGCCTTATGCTTGCACCCAAGCTGGAGGAAGCATGCAAGGAAAAGGGCATCCCGCTGGGAAAGGTCAACGTGGATTCCAATCGAGAACTGGCTTCCAAGTTCGGTGTGATGTCCATACCCTGCGTGATTTTGTTCAGGAACGGCAAAGAGGCAGACAGGATAATAGGTAATGTCCCCAAGGAGAGGATCTCTGCATTCTTGGGATAATTCTCAGATTTAAGAGGGTTACTCAGTCCAGTATCACGCCCCACTCGACGGCCGTGAAACCGTTCCTCTCCGGAGCCGTCAGAACAGGTTCCTCGATATCAACAGGCTCATCAAGCGCCTCTATCAGCAGTATCACCCGTATGAGCGTGTCCGGCTCCGGCATTATCGTCAGGTGTGCGCTGCGGTCGTAGTCCGCAGGGTCTATCTGGCTGATTCTGAAGTAATTCGCTTCAGGCAGGTGGATGCTCCAATAGTCCACGAAGTCAGCAGTCTCCTGCTCATTCAGACCCATCCTTGGCAGGTATTCATTGAACCAGTCGACGACTTCGCCGGCCTCCACCACCCAGCCCTTGGGCGGATTGTGCCTCTCATAGGTTTTCGACTCGTAGAAGAGGTAGGGATACTTCCCACCCTTGAACTCCAGTTCGCCGGATGGGTGTGCGATGACTTTCCATCGGTTGCCAACAATCGGGGGTATTGTCTTGTGGAATCCTGCGTCAGGGATAACCTCGACTGAGACGAGCGTGGTCTCCTCTGGGTAGAGGTAGATGACGGGCTTACTGACAACTACAGTGCTAGCAGCCATCCACAACATCAAAAGAAATATGCCTATCACCAAGAACACTATGAACCACAATGCATAAACAGCATGCCTCTGCGGATATATCATGAAACTCAGGATTAAAGCAATTATAGTCAAGAAGTATAGGATGGTAAGCAGGGGAAGCCAAAATTTCTCAAAGGGGCCTTTTTCGCCGCATGTTGGATAGTGGACAATGGTTTTGTAGCAGATGCCTGACATACATTCACAGCTAGTCCCATATTTACCACAAGGTCCCTTACAATCCGCAGAAGTATTACAGTGAATCAAATCTATTCCATCGTAGAACGGTTTGGGTTTAGGAGGTTCCTTGGGCTTTTCTATGACAGCAGGGGCCAAAAGAAGCGCTGAAATCACAAATACTACAACAACAGCTCCCCATATGTAAAGGACTCTCCTCTGCTTTTCATCCATCTTGGGTTTGGAATCCATTATTCCTGAATAGCCTTCCTGCCCATGGCTTCTAGGACCGTTACCTCACCTCCCTCCGTCAGGGTCATACCCTCAGGAATCGGGAGTTCAAGGGTTTCATAAGTCTCGATATTCATCAGCTGGGCAGTTCTGCCACTGATTGCCAAAACCTGATGTATCTGACGCTTGATTATTGGAACCTCGGCCTTGTTGTCGCCACTGGTCAGCAGTTGTTTTTTCTTACCATCGAATATGCTGATTGCAACAATGCGCACCTTCGCCGCCCCATGCTTCCCCGGCTTTGATGACGTGTATTCAACTATCTTGCAGGGCTCACCATCTATGACAACATAGTTTCCCTTCTTGAGGTTCCTTACCTCCTCTATCTTCACAGCCATTTTTGTTTTTGGTTTGTTTTTCTGTTTTGATTTGTTTTAAATTTGTTTTGGCGCAAAATTACGCATATTATAGGTGTAGTATAATGTGTTGGAAAATAAAAAGGAACGGATAAAAGAGGGAATGGTCAAGGTACCCAAGATTCTGAAAAAGAGTAAGGAGAAAAACATAGCCGTCTTTGTAGACGGTCCGAATCTTCTGCGCAAGGAGTTCAATGTCGATCTGGGCAGACTGGCTACGCAGATAGAAAAATATGGAAAGATAGCCATAGCCAAGGTATTCCTGAATCAGTTTGCCCCCCAGAAGCTCATAGAAGCCGTATCATCAGAAGGGATGGAAGTCGTCGTTACGCCGGTTGACTGTGATGTCGCGCTGGCCACAGAGATGATGGAGGCAGTCCACAACCCCAATATAGATATCATCTGTGTGGTAACAAGGGATGGAGACTTTCAGCCACCGATAATGAAGGCCAAAAAACATGGCAAGGAGACAATGGCTTTTGGCATCAGGAAGAACCTGAGCGAAAGTCTTATCAACAGCGTTGACAAATTCGTAGACTTATAATGGATATGCCAGTTGGAACTCCCATAAAAGAGGGCATGGACACCAGCAGAGCGGATTTTCAGAAGCTCTTTCCCACTCTCCGGGAGCATAGGCTGAGCGGGTATATGGCACTGGCCATTATGACCGACAATGGCGTAGAGGAGGGTGAACTCCTATTCAATCATGGAGAGATAATTGCAGCCGAATACAAATACGTGGCCAAGGAGAAAACCGTTCATGGAGAGGACGCGCTAAAACTCTTCATGAATGCGTGTATGGGAACCGGGACCTTTGATGTCTATGAGCTGGATGATGTCATAAGTGTTCGGGAGAAGAACAGGATAAATGTTCTGAAGTATAAACCAACAGATGAGGATATCAGGAAACTGCTGCCGGATACCTTTATCGAGCAGACTCTGGAGGAGGAGGTCAAGAGGGTAAAACCTGTAGCAAGCGTCAAAACTCCCAGTAGATTGTCGCGAGAAGAGGTTCTGAAGAAGTATGGCATTAGCCATCCAGACGAGCGGGCAGTAGAGCAGCTCCTGAAGGAGATGTTGTAAGAGTTCAATTTATTAGCTTATTTTGATTATAAAGAGGAGTCTGTAGAGAAAACAGATGGATTTTTTTGGTTTTGGAACCAGAGAGGATCCGCAGAGGAGGGAGAGGCTTATAGAGATAAAGAAGAGCATAGAAGCCAGCTATAGATATGAGCAGGAGGCGCTGTCTCTTCCCATCAATGCAAGCACTCTCAAGAGGGTGTATAATATAGACTCCCTGTGGATAATCAGGAATGACGAGATTCGGAAGCTGGGATCAGCCAATTATTCCCGGGAGCTGGATGTATTCAGAAAACTCAGGGAGAGATATCCGGAGATGCGATCGGTGCGGATAGATAGAGGAAAGGACAGATATTATGTGCTAGAAGAGGGCGGAAACATTTACGTCTTCTCAACACCACTGGAACTGAACAACAGCGAGATAACCATGATGCTTGGAGAACTGGAAGAATCACTTTTTGCAAAAAAGGTTTTTTTAAACAATAGCATAAACATAACAGAGAATGACCGCTAGGACTATTGCTATAGCATCCGGCAAGGGTGGAGTCGGTAAGACCACAGTTTGTGCGAATGTTGCCATTGCAATGGCCCAGCTCGGCAAAAAGATAACCCTCTTGGATGCAGATCTGGCCATGGCCAATCTCGGGATAACACTAGGCATGGAGGATACGCCAACAACGCTTCATGAGGTTCTGGCAGGGGATGCCAACATAGAGGATGCAATATATGAGGGACCTGCGGGACTCAAATTCATACCCTCTGGGCTCTCATTGGATACCTTCCTGCGGGTGGATGTTGAGAAACTCAAACCAGTTGTTTCCACACTTCTTGAGAATACAGATATGCTACTCATAGATGCCCCGGGCGGATTGGGTAAAAATGTGCTTGGGGCCATGATATCTGCAGCAGAGTTGCTCATAGTCACCATGCCTGATCCTTCTGCATTGGCAGATGCCCTCAAAACCAAACTGGTTGGCAACCGGCTTAACATGGATATTCTGGGTGTTGTGCTCAATATGGTAAGGGGCGACAGATCAGAGGTCTCTGAGGAGGAGGTTGCAGTTCTTCTGGACAGTGAGATACTCCAGAGCATACCTTATGACAACAACGTCAAGCGCGGCTCAGTAGAGGGCAAACCAGTGATAATAAGAAATCCAGACAGCCCGGCATCCAAAGCCTTTAGAAGACTAGGGAGCATCCTTGCCGGAGAAGAGATCAGGGAGGAAAGGGTAGGTTTCCTCCAGAAGATATTCAGGAAATGATCCTATTTGTTTTTTGAATTTTTGAAATTTTTGAGAAAATGACCAAACCTTTTGATTTGCTGACTACTGCAATAGGGAAGAACATACTAGTGAAACTAAAGAATGGCATGGAGATAAGAGGGACTCTTGAGGCCTATGACCCCCACCTAAACCTGTCAATAAATGGGGCAGAAGAGCTCGAAGGCGGGGAAGTCAAGAAGAAACTCGGTTCGCTGCTTGTGAGGGGTGACACAATTGTCTACGTAAGTCCATAACGTATGGGATTTGGGCCTTCCGTTTGAGTCCTATCAGCAAGTGGGTTTTTAAACAAAGAGCTGAATATTCTCACCTACCCAAACAGCTGGGAAACCACAAACTGCCTTGGGCCCGTGGTCTAGCTCGGTTATGACGTCGCCTTTACGAGGCGAAGGTCGCCGGTTCGAATCCGGCCGGGCCCATGTTGGGATTGGCTAGAGCGATGGTCCCGTCCTATTGTCAAGGAGCATGGTCTGGAGCTTGGGACTCCTTAACATTCCGGCCGGGCCCATGTTGGGATTGGCTAGAGCGATGGTCCCGTCCTATTGTCAA
>CAZQBY010000018.1:8475-12336 GCA_964592405.1 uncultured archaeon
TCCGGCCGGGCCCATGTTGGGATTGGCTAGAGCGATGGTCCCGTCCTATTGTCAAGGAGCATGGTCTGGAGCTTGGGACTCCTTAACATTCCGGCCGGGCCCATATTTCTTATTCCAAGTAATATCCCCTCCGGTTCTTTTTTATTAACAGGTATGTTTAATTCTTATCTAAATCCAGAAAATGGCTCGAAACATTGTCGTTGACAGGCTCGTGGCGAAATATATAGAGGAAGAAGATGTGGAGATTGTTGAGCGGAAGGGTATTGGTCATCCGGATTCGATAAGCGATGGACTGGCTGATGCTGTGAGCCGCGCGCTCTGCAAGGAGTATCTAGAAAGGTTTGGAAGCGTTATGCATCATAATACGGACCAAACAGAGGTCGTAGCCGGCCAGTCCAAGCCAAGATTCGGGGGGGGTGTAGTCATTAAACCCATCTATGTCCTGCTTGTGGGAAGGGTAACAAATAAAGTGGATGGCAAACCCATACCTGTTTCGGAGATTGCCAAAAGAGCCGCCAAAGAATATATAAGGGAGAATATCCTTAACCTCGATCCTGACACCCAGATGGAGATTGCAACCCGCTATGGCCCAGGCTCAGCAGACCTTCAGAGTGTCTTCAAGAACCGCAAGGATGTGCCAAGTGCCAATGATACCTCCTTTGGCATAGGTTTTGCCCCGTTCTCCGAAACAGAGCGACTCACTCTAGAAGCAGAACAGTGGATAAACTCCAAGGAGACGAAGAAGAAGATACCTGCCTTAGGCGAAGATGTGAAGGTCATGGGGTTAAGGGAGGGGGATAAGATAACCCTCACAATCTGCATAGCCCAGGTGGACAAGTATGTTTCAGGTGTGGAGGAATACATGGAAAACATTGAAAGGGTCAAGGAGAACCTGATGCCGCTTGCCCAGCGGATAACCGACAGGCATGTGGACATATGCATAAATACCGGAGACAAGCCAGAACTGGGCGAGAGCGGATTGTTTCTCACCGTCACAGGAACATCCGCAGAGAACGGTGATGATGGCTCTGTGGGCAGGGGCAACCGCGTCTCTGGTCTGATAACGCCTTGCCGTCCGATGTCCATGGAGGCCGCTTCGGGTAAGAATCCCATAAACCATATAGGCAAGATATACAACATACTTGCCTTCCGTATAGCAAACAGGGTCGTGGATGAGATCCCAGATGTAAGGCAGGCGGAGGTCAAGCTGATGAGCCAAATTGGCAGGCCGATAGACAATCCAAGGATGGCTTATATCAGCCTGCTGGCTGATGACATCAAGAGCGTGCAGAAAGAGGCCACAGCTATAGCCGATGAGATGCTGGCCGACATAAAGAAGGTGACAGAGGACGTCATACACGGGAGAGTCAGGACGTTCTGAGGAAAAGAATAAAAGAAAAAATAAGGAAGGGGAGAATCAGTCTCCCGTTGTTTCTACTGCCCTATTTCTTAGGCGGTCTCGGAGAGCTGTATTCTTGCTGACAGTCCGGACATGTAGCATCCTCCTTCCTTGGATGGCAGTTCCCGTCGCAGACGCCGCCCCAACAGTTCAGGCACGGGTCCGGGCCGCAGTCGTCGTCGTTGGACGAGTCGCAGCCTGACGGGCAGCACCCGTCGCCGTTCACGCACTGCGTTATCTGCGTGTTGGTGCATGATGCAGAGCAGGTGCCGGCATTGCTGCAGGTGTCCGTTGTGCAGGCGTCGCTGTCGTCGCAGTCGGCGTCGGCAGAGCAAGTAGCAGCCCCGCAGGTTCCGGAGCAGCATATTCCTCCAGTGCAGCCCGTGTTGTCGGCCACCGGCTCGTTGTCGCAGTATGCACTACAGGTCCCAGCGTTCACGCAACTATCCGTGGTGCACTCGTTGCTATCGTCGCAGTCCATGCCAGCTGCGCAAGTCAAGGGAGCGCATATGCCAGAACAACAGACACCTAGGCTGCAGTTGGTGTTGTCGGCCAGAGCCGTATTGCTGCAAGTGCCGTCCATGTTGCAAACGTCGCTGGTGCACTCGTTGCCGTCGTCGCAGTCCTGGTTAGACGAGCACGGACTCATCACAGCAGCGTGCTCGGAGATCAAATCGCATGTGGATGTGTTCTCCGGGCAATAGACACCAAACTCGTCGTAGTCGTTGTATGTGTGGTCATACAGGATCCAGAACAAATCGCCGTTGCTGCCGTTGCTCTCCAGCGCGTCGTACCAGGCGCTGAAGTAGGTGTCCCTTGTGGAATAGCGCTTGCCCATCTCCCCAAGAACCACGGGCTTACCCAGGACGTTGTGCGCGTCTGAGGTGTGCTCGGCTATCCAGTTAAGCGAGTCGGCCAAGTCCATGCCCCAGTGGTCCGGATAAAGGTGGTAGGATGCATAGTCGATGCCGGAGATGTTGTGGTCTGCTATGTAGTCCGTACCCTGAGAGCCGTCGTACATCCAGCCGCTTCCGCCGCTGTAGAAGCCCTCTTGGCCCGTGGTCACCAAGTGGTTGCTGTCGATGCCCTTTATGAAGGAGCTCATCTCGCTGACCCAGTTGTTCATGGTGGCTCCGCTTGGGTCGGAGGTAGCCCTTGGCTCGTTGGCCAGCTCCCATGCCAGTATGGTGGGGTCGTTCTTGTAGGCTATCCCAGTCACCGTGTTCACGCGGTTCAGGGTGTAGTTGACATAGTTTTTGTACAGGTTTTTGGTACAGCTGGATGTGTAGAAGTCATCGTGCGAACCTCCGCCACACCAAGAGACGTACTGGTTCATTCCGCCGAAGTCGTCCCAGTTGTTAACCAAAGCCAGAACAAGCCTGATGCCCCTGTCCTTCGCCAGTTTAATCAGCTGGTCGAAGTGGGTGAAAGTCGGCTCGTCGTAGACTCCTGCCTGCGGCTGGAAGTAATAGCCGTCCCAGCCTGCCCCCCCGTTGTCGCCGTCTCCGAACACCCAGGTCCTCAAAACAGTCAATCCAAGGTCCTTGGCGTCATCCAGCACCTCGGGCACGCAGCCCTCCGCCGGCGGCAGGTTATCAGCATCGCAGGTGAGGTTCTTGTACCAGAGGTAATAATTGTTCGCACCCGCGAACTTCCAGACGCTGCCGTTCAGCATAAAGTCAGTTCCGTTCACGGTCACGAACATCTCGGGCGGCGGACAATCGTAATCGCTCATATAATCGCACTCAGCCAGGCAGCAGCCGTCTCCACCCGAGCACGTAGTTACATCGGGGTTGGTACATGCCGCCGAACAGGTCCCGGCGTTGCTGCACGTGTCTGTGGTGCATGGATTGCCGTCCGCGCAGTCCTCACCCGTTGAGCATGCAGGCTCCACGCAGGTTCCGGAGCAGCAGATTCCTCCCGTACAGCCCGTGTTGTCGGGCTCCGCCGGGTTGCTGCATACCCCGTCCGTGCAGATGTCCTGCGTACACTCATCACCGTCATAGCAGTCAGAGTTGTTAACGCATCCACCCCCCAAAACGTCAACCATCACCGCCTCGCTGTAGCAGCCGCCCGAGCATGTGGAGCCGCCCTCGACCTTACAGCGCACATAGACGGTCCCGCCGTTCTTGGCTATAACCGTGTTGGTCTGGCTCTGGTCCGCGCTCAACGACTCCGGGTTCGTCGAGCCGGATTCAAGCGTGATTACCTCGTTCGCGTCGTTCACTGTTATCGTCACGACAGTCCCGCTACAATCGGAGCTGTCGCAGTATTGCTGAGTATAGGTAACTGTAGGCGTCCTCCCTCTACCCGAGAGCGTCGCGCTGCAGGTCATGACAAATGTGTCGTCAAGTCCGAGCGACTTGGTCGTCGTCGGGCTGCCCATCGTCACACCCGTCACATCCTTGGAAGCGGCGCTTGCGAGCATGGAAAATGAGATCACTAACAGACAAAACAATATG
>CAZQBY010000019.1:0-8878 GCA_964592405.1 uncultured archaeon
CACTCATCCTATGACTGTGCCCCTAAACTTCTTTCTCTCAATAGCTTTTTTCATGTTCTCCAAATCCCTGCCATTGAGGACTATACACTTGATTCCAGACCGCCTGAGGATTTTGACTGCCAGCATATCGAAAAGTTCATACTTGCCGGCAGCTTGGGAAAGTCCGCTGACTATGCCTTCCAGCTCATCAATTGGGAGCTCCCTAAGCATCTTTGCATCCTTGTGCTTCTGAGGATCTTTGTCATATATTCCATCCACATCTGTTGCCTTGATTATCAGATCGGCACCGATGAGCTCGGCCAGCAGGGCCGCAACCGCATCCGTGGAATGCCCGGGCTCAGTCCCACCCATCAACACAATACCTTCTGTCTTCAGAATCTTGTATGCATCGATAAGCCTCTCGGGTATATTGGGCTCTATACCCATCGCCTGTGAGAGAATGGATGCATTATATCTGGAGGCCCTGATTCCCTCATAATCACACTCCACCTCATTCTTGCCCTCCCTGCGTGCAAGTGCTATAGCCCTGCGTGCAGTTTTGCCTCCCCCAACGACTATTGCCAAGATGTGTCTCTCAGCCAGATTCAATGCGAATTTCGCGAATTGTTTGATATATTTTTCATCCACCCTGTCAGGCACCACTACTGAGCCGCCCAAAGCAAAAACTATCTTCATTCCGACTCCGCAAGTTTTTTGGCTGCTTCTCTAGCCCCAGCCATCTTTTCTTGATGAGCCAGCAAAAAGGCTTCCATCATATCAGCACATCTCTGCTTGCAGGTACCACAAAGTGTAGCACCAGACCTGCACTCATCATACAGTTTCTGCATCTCTCTGTCATCATCCACAAGATGATAGTAATAGAATTTGTAAACGGCACAGGCATCAGGCAGGCCACCAAGCCGCTTCTGCTCCTCGGCTGTCTCACGCCCTCCTGTTGTTGCTGACATGATCTTCTTTCGCGCGCTTTCGGGCTCCTCGCTAAGCGCGATGTAACTCTTTGGGTCTGAAGATGACATCTTGCCACCCTGGAGGCCCTCCATGAAGCGGTGAAAGGTAGCCGCAGGAACCTCTAGATTATAGAGGTGACTTATTCTAGCAGCTATGTCGCGTGTAAGACGTATGTGTGGGTCCTGGTCCGCACCCACCGGAACCACTGTGGGCAGTTTGCCCTCAAACTCAGGTAACTGCGGGTGAAGTATGTCTGCTACCTGCTTAAGTGCCGAGATTATCTTATTGGGGGTTATGTCCCCATATATTGCGCGCAGTTCGTTGAAGGTGACCTCATTAGCAGCTACATCAGCTAGTCTGTAATACTCCGGTCGGTAGGATGACTGGAACCAGAAATGTGTTTTCCTTGGATTGAGACCCAAGGCAATGTAATTGGTCAGATATTCATCAACAGCTATCTTGCGCGCCTCTTGCAGAGGAAGCCCACGCATGAGATAGGATTCAACGTCTGCAGCAGCGATATAGGTTCTGGCACCCTTTTGCTGAAACCAGATTATCTCATCAGCCACCATCTTATGTCCAAAGTGGAATTTCCCCGATGGCATAAGCCCGGTCATCATTATAAAAGGTTTTTTATTCTGGATGGCCTGATGTATCTTTTTGAAACCGCGATGTCCAAATATTATGCCCCTCCTTATGTATCTGTTGTCAGAATATCCCTTCTGGAAGGGTGTCATGGACTCAATACCAAACTTGAACAGCTGCTCGTAATCTGTTATATCACCTATCTGCCAAGGATCAAATTCCATTGAGTTATATTAGGGATGGGTGAAAAAAAGTGTTAAGGGGTTCTGACATTCAGAGTATCCTGATAGTGTCCAGATCCATTGGCACTCTTGTCTCCATATGGAATATCCTGTTCAGACCGCGTGCTAGCTCCTGACACTTCTTGGATTCGCCATGGACACATAAAACCTTTTCTGGTTTTGGGCTCATGCGCTTAACATAGCCCAGAAGCTGCCGGCGGTCTGCATGACCAGAGAAACCCTCTATAGTGACAACATTGATCTTCACTTCTATATTTTTAGGTTTCTTGTCTTCCATTACTACAACCTCCTTCATGCCCTTCTGCACTCTCCTTCCAAGTGAGCCCTCTGCCTGATAACCAACAAAGATTATTGTATCTTTTTCGTTTCCTGCCATACGCTTGAAGTATTCGACGGAGGGGCCACCAGTAAGCATGCCGGAGGGGGTTACTATTATACATGGTTCGTCACTCTCTGCCAGATCTATCCTCGATTTGGCATCTACCTTCTCAAAATTCTTCGCCAAGAACGGGTTGGCGCCTCTCAGTATCATATTCATAAGACGCCTCTTGAGATATTCCGGATATGCTGTATGTATGGCAGTAGCCTCATAGACCATACCATCTATGTAGATGGGAACATCCGGCAACTTGTTTTTGTATTCATCCAGTGTAACAAGCACCTCCTGCGAGCGGCCAACTCCAAAGACTGGTATCAGGACTTTTCCACCATTTGATATTGTATTTGCTATGGTATTTATCAGCAACTCCTCAGCCTCTTTTCGCTTTGGCTGGACACTTCTGCGCCCACCGTATGTTGATTCTATTATAAGCGTCTCAAGACGCGGGAACTGGTATTCTGCCGGATTTAAAAGACGCGTCTCCCCGAATTTCATATCACCAGTATAAACAATATTGTACAGACTGTCGCCTATGTGAAGGTGTATTATGGCAGAACCAAGGATATGGCCGGCATTATAGAGTGTAAGTCTGACGTCTGGTGTGATGTCAGCAACCTCCTCATACTCCAGCGGTATTACATGTTCTATGACATTGCGTATGTCAGTACTGGAATATGGCAGCTCCTTATCCTCCTTCATTGATATTTCAACTGCATCCAGTTGGAGCAATGCCATGATGTCGCGTGTTGGCTTTGTAGTATAGATTGGTCCATCAAATCCATAGCGGTAGAGGTATGGTATGAATCCACAGTGATCCAAGTGCGCATGTGAGAGAACAACAGCATCAAGATCATCAATTGTCAGCTGCATAGCCCTAAAGTCTGGAAACATGCGCTTGGTGTCTGAAGCAGCTACATTTATGCCGCAGTCTAGGAGTATATTACTGTTGGGTGTCTGTACCAGAAAACATGATCTGCCAACTTCAGCTGCACCGCCTAGGGGGGTTACGCGTATCCAGTCGCAGGTATGGTCCGGCTTGGAGTATATCTCCCGGCCCACACGTTCAAGGAATTCCTTTCGTCTCCTGCAAACCTTCTTGTCCCACAGGGTTTTTCTTAGGGAGGTTAGTATATTGCTCTTCAGTGGTGTAGCCCTCTCCAGTACGGGTGTCCATCCGGTTGCCTTGATTATCTTTTTTATGTTCTCTCCATTCGTGCCGATTACATTGCCCAATTTTTCTGCTTCTATCATAACCTCTTTCTGATAGGGATTAAACATTATGTTGGTTATGCCGCTCTCCTCACCGGCAATCTTTCTTATCATCGGCTCGGCCTCGTGAGGTTCAACCAAGAGGGATGATGTCGGTCTTATGATTATCCTCTTCTTGATAGTTTTGGCCAGATCCTTGGTTATATCCGGATGGTCTATGAACACGTCTGGGCGGTCTGTGGTCAGGACTATCTTGGAGCTTTCGGCAGTTATATTCTGAATTCCAACCTCTCTTGGCAGGAATTCTTTTATCTGCTCTTGTATTTCCTCTAATGTGGGCATTTTTGCCTAGTTTTTGCTTAGAAAATAGGTTAAGTTTAGTTTAGGGAAGTGAGCAGCTTTTCCACTTCTGAATCCGTATACTGCTTAAAGCCGCTCTCGGTTACTGTAGCCAAGGTAATGCCATTGCCTGACGCTGAATCACGTTCCTGGGCCACCTTGACAGCTTTGAGGGCAATCTTCAGATTCTCCCTGACAGTTTTTTCCTTGCTGAACTCTGATTCCAAGACACCATAAGCTATGGGTGAACCAGAGCCTGTTGAGATATAGTCCTCCTCCATGAGGCCACCAACAGGGTCTACCGAAAATACCCTAGCTTCATTATCAATTCCGGCTATTATGCTCATTACAAGGTATGGGTAGTATCTGTTATTGTTGAGTATATTGGACATCAGGGTAGCTGCGCCCCTAACACTCATGTGCTGTCTCCTGTTCATCTTGAATAGTTTCGCCTCTGCACGCAGTATTCGCATTATATTCTGTGCATCCCCCACGCCACCGGCTATTGTAGCCGCTAGCCTGTCATCGATCTGGTATATCTTGAGTGCGTCCTTGTTGGAGATAAAATTCCCAATTGTTGCCCGCTTGTCGGCTGCCAAGATAACTCCGTCCCTGCACTTTAAGGCGACGGTGGTAGTTCCAGTCTTTTTCTGGTTCTCCATATTGGTTCCCCCCAGTGAATGGCGCTAGATTGGTTGAAGAAAAAATCCAGAAGAATAGCATTCCCACTCGGGTTACCTGGTTATTAGATGATATGTATATAAAAATAGAATACTTGTCTGGACCGAAGATTATCCCGGACTACCAAAATCTGCTCATAAATCTCCAGAAATCCGGATCCTTTATCTTTGCTATCTGGGCATTCACCATTACTTCAAATGTCTTTATGTCCCTGAGATTCTTGCCAAAGCCCTGAGGATTCCTGAGGTAGGTCCGGATGAAGTCGTCTGCATGGCGGTGCTCCCTTTCCACATCTATACACCATTGACCATCCTCCAGATAGGGTTGTGAGACTGCTCTAGACCTGTTGCTCTCTATAAACCCTTGAATGTCGGCCACCTTTGAGTCAAAGAATGGTCCAATCTTTTTTGTTACCCGCGGCAGCTCCCAGACCTCAAACTCAAATAGGAAGGCGGCTTCTTTGCCATCGGTCCAGTGACCCTTTTTGAGAATTCGGAAGCCGGCCCGTTCGCACTCGGCGGCCAGGGCCCTGAGGCTCTTTGCCAGCTGGGGTATGAGCGTGTCCTCCACCAGTTTCTGGGGATGAAAGCGTATGCACACAAGCTCGGTTCCCCGGTGCTTGATGTTGTTGTAGAATTCCCTCCTTGACATTATCTCGGTCTTTTTCTCCTTGAAGAATTCATGACTTGGATAGGCCAGGAAGGCCCGTGACAGGTATACAAAGCGGGCTAGTTTCTCTACGGAGACTGCCGCAGCTACATTACGGTTCTCATCGACTGGATCTACGAACACCAAGGGGGCATTAGCAAATCTCTTCCTTCCAGAGCTTCTGCCTATCGAGAGATGCTCATGTTTTTTCCAGCCAGAAGCTGCCCTGAGTACTTTCAAGAAAGAACCATAGTGTATGACGAGCAGCTCACAGAGATAACCCGAGAATCCCTCGACTGCGGCATGGGCACCGTAAAGGCCGTTTGCCTTCATAAAGCGCTTCATCAGACGTATCTCACCCCTTAGGGCCGGGTTTTTTTCCAGCTCACCAACTACGAACTTGGTATGTAAGGGGGTTCGATCCACAGCACTGAGAATCTTTCCCCTAACACCATCCAGCTTATAGCAGGGCACTATTTCCACGCTGAACCCATGGTACTTGCCCTTGACATAGGGATGTTCGGCATAGCTTATTTCCGGCTCGGATCGCACTAGTTCAAAAAAGTTCCTTCCTATAAGCAGACCCTGCTCCTCTAACAAGTCTCGGCTGGTATCCCTGGGGAACTGTATGAAGATATCAAAATCCTTGTCACCGCGCAGGTCGGTTCCCTTGGCTATAGAACCCACCATGACTGGTATGACCTTGGGATTGGTTTTCTGGATGACGGCGTTCAGAATGGTGATTATCTCCCTGATAATGTTTTGTTCTTTTTCTTTCTCCTTCTCAGTGGGGGTGATACTGGATAGGATATCCTTCAGAATGCGGCTCACTTCAGGGTTTGCTTCAGGAAGGTCAGGAGGGACGTCCATATAGGATTATTGATTAGGACTTAATAAATCCAGTCTGGCCGATATGCCTGCCAACTGTCCTATTTTTCTCCCTGCAGTTTGATGTAAAGGTCTTCAGCCGCTTTATTGGCACTTTCAAGCTCAGCGCTTATCTTCTGGGCCTGCTCCCTGAGCTTCTCATCTGTAGCCTCAAGCTCCTTCTTGCGCTTCTCAAGATAGGCCTTCGCCTCGGTTGTGGTCTTCTCCAAGCAGACGCCGCCCCCAATAGAAACAATAACATTCTTCTTGTCCTTTATCTCTGACTTTACATAGATTCCCCCGCCAACTGGTATGAATGATTCAGACTGCTTAGTCTTTGGAAGCTCAGTAAGCGCGCTTATGGTTGCAATTATCTCCATCAGGGCCCTCTCAGTTACGGCAATCTGCCTCTCTATCTCCTGAAGCGCATCCTGGTAAGATCTTATCTGAAGAAGAAGGGATTGTAGTTTCCTCTGCTCATTTTCTTGCATCATCATTCCCTGCATTCCTCGACTGACTCGATTTTTATATGACGTCTTTTTGTGCCATGCTCGCTGCCGAATAAAGAGAGTGTCCGCTCTCTGGCCTCTGCCTCGTCTTTGGCCTCCACGGTCTTGGTGAACTTCACAAATTTCTCACCTATCTTGAGTCTGCCTTTCAGAACATATTTCATTGTAATTCTAGTTTGAAGTTCTGCTTATAAGAATTTAAATGGATTATCAGGATATCCCCTGTACCCCCTGTCTTCATAAGAAGCCCAATGCCTCGTTTATGTACTGGAGTTCTATTGGTGTGGTATCCTCGCCTGTTACAAATCCGTTGGAGTTGGCTATCATGCATGCACCTACAGCCTTGGAGCCCATGTTGGCAGAGGCTCTCCCCCCCGAAACGCCAAATACCTTCTCCAGCTGTTTTAACTCTTGATCACTGACATCTGGGGTGGTGACAAAACCCTTGTTGGTGGCCACACAGAGAGCGCCCACCTCACTTGAGTTGGCAATCCTTCCCTGAATCGTGTTTATACCAAGGGCTTCATCAATTACAAGTTTGGCCCTCTGGGAAAAAACATCGCTTATTATGCCGCCATGGTCATTGGCAACTATCAGGTTGCCCAAGGCTGTGAACCTATCGGGCACTACTGCAGTTTGGACCTCCTTCCCTATCCGTGCTAGCTCGCTGTTTTCTGTGAGATAGGGCACCAGTACGCCTCTGGAATTACCTGCGGACATTATGCCAGAGAGGGAGAAGTTGTATATTGTGGTCGGTATTATCGGCACTTTTAAGACCTTCCCGAGTCTTTCCAGCTGGTTATCACTTAAGCGATTGGATATTAGACAGTATTTGTCAGTTGCAAAGCCAAAGAGCCCCAAGTAGCCCTCTCCAAAGAAATTGGTCTGGTATATCATTATTGAAGCAAAGTAGCTGTTACCCTGCCTTCGGAATCCTTGACCGCCTTTATCTGGATCTTTCGTGGAGGCCTGCTGGCACCATGCCTCCATATATGCTTATTAAGCTGACTGTCAATCCTTATGTTGGTTGATTTTGTGTGCCGCCGAAGATAGCTGAGAAGCAACTGTATAGCCTTGCGCGTCCTCTTGTAATCCGGCTTGGTACGGTAAGCAGCTTTCAGAGGGATTGTATACACATCTTCAGAAACTATATTGACTTTTTCCCCTTCTTTTTTCCTGCCCTCCTGGGATTTCTCTTTTTCGGCTTTCTCTTCCTTCTTTTGACTCTCCTCTTTGGTTTTTTCCTTGTCCTCTTCTTTACCTTTTTCCTTATCTTCTTCTTTGGCCTTTCCTCTGGTCTTTTCTTTACCTTTTTCCCTGGTTTCTTCAGCAATTTCCCTACTGCCCCCGGTGTTTTCTTTCTCTTTTGCAGATTCTTCTTTCTTCTCGGGCTTAGTGTTATCTTTGATAGTATTTTCTTCCTTGACCTTCCCGGTTTTCGCTTGCACTTCTTTCTTTTTTTTCGTCATGGTTAGTAGATGTTGTCCCTCCGCCAGTTCCTACCACTCTTGGGGGATCTCCTGACCTTCCTGTTCGTAGCTGCAAAGGCCCATATAGGGGCCCGTCTGGATTCACGGTTGGCTTTTTTTAGTTCCCTCTTTGTTTCAGGTTCCTTATTTGAACTCATTTTCTTTTGATTGTGGTTTTCCTCTGTGCCGATCTCAGTTTCAGCAGTATTGACTTCAGCTGTTCATCAGTCATCTGCTGTTTGACCTGCCCTGCCACATACATCTGTGCCAGGTAAACCTTCAGCTTCTGTACAAGTTCCGGGTCGACGAGCCTCAGGTTTGCCAGCCGATCCTGTGCATCCTTCGTGAGAAAGCGCCTCACAATTGCATCAATCTGTCTGAGTGCCTCCTGAATCTGCCGCTGTTTCTGCATCTCCTGCTGCATCTGCTGTTCCTGAAGCTGCTGCAGTTTCCTGGCCTTGATAGCCTCCAGTTCATCCATATTTGACCTTGTGAGCGATATTATCAAGATATTTCATGCCAGCCGGACTTATCTCGCGGCCCTTGTTGTTCTGGGCCTTCCTTACCAGCTTCAGTTCTTCAAGTTGTTGCACAGCAAGTCTGGTAACTTTGCCGGAGGCCTTCATAGACTTCTCTGGTTTGGCGCCCCTGTTTTTCTTGCTACGATATTCGGATCTTAAGCGCGATATTCCCAGGGGACCTTTAACGTATATCTTCCTGAGAATGGCCGCCTCTCTAATATACCACCAATCAGGATCCTCGGGAGGCCTCTCCTTGGCTACACCTGTCTTGACAAATGGTGCCCATTCAGGTGCCTTTACCTTTGTCTTCAAATCCTCTGCAACAGCCCTGATAAGGGCTTCCGGCTCTACATCATATACTGTAGTCATCTAAGCGAATCTGAGAATTGGACCTTGCGGTCCGATGCCCCTCGTCAGAGGGAGATTGCGGTATGTTTGAAGGGGAGGGTATAAAAACTTAAAATTCGTTCAGCCTCCTCTG
>CAZQBY010000019.1:8978-10936 GCA_964592405.1 uncultured archaeon
GCCTCCTCACGGGTGGCAAACTTCATGGGTTTCTTCTTCATTGCCCGACGCACGTTCTCTCTCACTTCCCAGACGCCCACGGGCATGACATAACCTTCGTGGACTTCTCTGAACGACACAACACGGGCCTGTCTGTGCATGTTGTGGAGTGCCTCGACTACTCCCAATCGCGCAGCATAGTACCCTCCACCCTCCTTCTCCGCGTATTTGGTCCTCCCCTCATGCGGCTCGCCCTCCAGCTGTATGACGGGCTTCTTTTGTGTGAGGGTCCATAGCGTCTTCGGAGCCCAGGCCTCAAAATTCTCGAATTCCCACGCCCCGGGCATCAGGAGTATTTCAAAGTGGTTGTCCAGATAGGTATTGGAGTAGATGCGAAACTCATTTATGCTTGGGAAGGTCCGGATGTCCTTCATCAGATCCTTGGCTATGATATCGTCCACAGCAGTTATGCTCCAGCGGGTTGGGACCATCCTCCTATTTTTATTTAGTCCTAAAGCCCCTGAGGACAGAACCTTGGTGAGGTAATACACGTCATAACCCTTGTCGAAGAGTGTTGATACTCCCTCAACCGCCCTGATTTCGTCATTTGTAACCTTTTCCACAGCGCGTGGTATATGGATATTCTCGGCTATTTCAAAGCGCTTTAGCTCACCTCTGGGCCCCATCGGCTGTGTCATAGAGTTAAAAGAGAGAGCAAAACTGGGTTTATTTTTGAACTCTATTTCAACATCAGCAGGCTTCAGTGAAAGCGCCAGTTCCTGTGAATCCAGAACGGTACGCGACCTAGAACTGATGTGTTCCACCTTTTCAGAACGAACCAGATTCAGCCTCATGCGGATTATCTCATCAAAGTCTCTGCCATACCAGCTGGATGGATTATCCAAGAGCCCCGGGTTGTCCGAATCTATGGCAGACATCGGACCGACGAAGACATTGGGATAACCATAGCGGCCCACGAAGATTGATGGTGGGGATGGCCCGAACATGTCCTGAGACAGCTTCTCTTTGATATGCGGGCCGGCCATCAGGCTAACCCTCCTGATTAGCGGGCAGTAGGTCCTGCCACAGAGCAGCCTGCTTCCTTTACAGACCAGGCACAGATCAGTGCCCTCAATTTTGGCCTGTCTAAGCGCTTTGGTTATCTCGCATTTGATTGCATGACTCCTATCCCCGACATCATGCGATTCACAAAAGATGTCTCTTGTACTTATTTCCTTTCTTGGGACTGCAACCATGTATTATTGGTTTTGGCTTTTAATTTGACTTCCTTAATTTTAGTGGATATCTACGGATATTTCCGCAGTTCATGCAGGTTATAACAAGCTTGCCGTCCTCCGTCCTGTAGCGCCCGGTCTTGCCATCCGCCAGGAATTTCAGGCACTTGCGGCAGAAGAGCCGCTTCTGGTAATCGGTGAGCTTGAGGCGGAACTTGAGCTTGATATTCCAGGCTATCCCGATGTAGCGGTCTGCAGAAAGGAAGTCTCCTTCTGCTGCGGCACTCTCCGCCATCCTGAAGAGCCTGTCAACCCTCTCCCGGGCGATTTCAATCGCCTCATGTTTTTGTCTCTTTTTCATTGCATTGTTTTATGCCCTCTCCCTCGGATAATTTCCCTCTGCTAGCTTCTAAGGGCTGTTTTGCTTTCTTCCCATAGGCTTCGATTATCATTTTTATTACCTTGGGTATTGGTAAAAACTCTGGACCCAGAGAGACCATATCATCAGCATACTTGTAAACCCCTGATTTGAAATCACGCTCTTCCGTGAACCCGCCGACTACCAGCAGGACATCCCTGCCGTATTTGTCAAACATCTCATCCAGCGTGAGCTTTCCCTTTGGAGAGAAGACTATTATCTTGGAGTCCACCAAATCCAGCACATCATCCAGTTCCCCGCCTTCATAGTGTATGATGACAGGCAAGCCGGCCGCATGACACATATTCTCCACCTCGTGGACTATC
>CAZQBY010000020.1:0-10284 GCA_964592405.1 uncultured archaeon
TGGATGGAATGCGAAAAGTATAAAAAGGGTGGTGGATGGAATTGGATAATGGCGCATATTTATGGTGGATATGGGGGGGCAGGGGGTTCCTGAATTATGGTTTTTCTAGCTTATGATAGAAAATAGGGCAGACGGAAATAGAGAGGATGGAAATCTACAAGACTCCTATCGGAGTTTTGGTCATGGAAGACGGCAAGGTTGTGGACAAGGCCCTTTTCCCCAGAGATGCGAAAGCGATAGCCAAGAAGCTCTCGGGCGAATGCCCAGAGGAGGCTGAGCTTAGGTCCAAACATCCAAAGGCCAGAAAGGGAACAGGGAGGCTTGACCTCCCCTCACTAGCCGAGAAGCTGGGCTTCTGCACGAGGGGCGAGCTTCCGGAGATAATCTCAAAGGTCAATGAAGAGCTCGCGAAGATTGGGGTCAGCGAGGGCTTTGGCAGGGACAGACTCGTGGTCAACGCAGTGCGCGCGCAGAGGGCACTGGAGGACAGTGTCAACACCCAATGTGAGACACTGAGGGAGTGGTACTCCATCCACTTTCCGGAGCTCAACGATCTGCTGAAGGATAACAAAGACTACTTGACAGTAGTTGCGCAGATAGGCGGGCGCAACAATATGGTAGAATCCGAACTGGCCAAGATTCTGGATGACAGAAGATACGTCAGGGCCATCCCGCCGATAGCACAGGAGTCAGTAGGTTCTGAGGTGAGCACCAGGGATTTGATGGTTATTCAGAATTATGCTGAGGCCATACTGTCCTCAGCACAAGAGGAGGCGGACCTGCGCGCCTACATAAACAAGACTATGAAGGAGATAGCTCCCAACCTCTCGGAGGTGGCCACACCCTATGTCGGCGCACTGCTGATTGAACAGGCAGGTTCACTGGAAAAGCTGGCCCGACTGCCCGCCTCTACCGTCCAGGTTCTGGGTGCGCAGAAGGCGATGTTCAGGTTTTTGAAAACAGGCAAAAAACCTCCCAAGCACGGAGTTCTCTACCTCCACCCGCTGGTCAGTCAGGCCCCAAAGAACAACAAGGGCAGGATAGCGCGCATGCTGGCCGGCAAGATTTCCATAGCCGCGAAGGTTGACTTCTACGGCGGCAGGCCTATAGGCGGGAAGCTCAAGGAAGAGAGCGAGGAGAGGGTGGAGAGCCTGAGAGAGTAGCTTGGCACCTATATCCCTAAAGCAACCGTTGTTTATGCCCATGCACGAGCGCCTATCTACTTCTTCCTTCTCTTCCTGCCGAACTGTTCGTGATAGAGCCTTCTCTGCCTTTCCTTCCGCGCCCTGTTGCTCTCCGGGTCCGGGGGGGTTCTCTGGCCGTGCGGTATCCTCTTTTTTACCCCCTCTCTTGGCTTCACCGGTCTTTTTTGCGGTCTTCGCGGCATTTTTGTTACCTCAGTTTAGTTTTTAGTAGGTGAGTGTATAAAGGCTGGTGGAGGATACACCAAATTAGGTCACTCGTACCAGTCCAGCGATTCGGTTATGTAATTGATGAAACCCAGATAGAAGCCCTTGGCCTTCTCGGACATTGCCGTGGATTTTATGTACTTCACCGCCTCTTCAGCGTGTTTTTTTGAATCCTCCTTTGCAGCGTTGAGAGCTCCGGATTGTCTTACTTTCTTACGTATCTCCTCGATGTTGCCTCTTTCATACACCCTCCCGAAATCCTTATCGAGCTGGTAGGCATAGCAGATATGTAAGGGTTTCTTACTTCTCTCCACGTCATTGTTCGTCTGCTCGTACAGGCCTATGATGTCGTCCTGTATGTCAAAAGCAGTTCCTATGTGGAAGGCTGCCTTCTCAAGCTTTTTGAGTTCGCTTTCCGGCGCCCCGGCAAGTATGGCACCTGTCAGCATGGTCGCGCGAAATACACTCGCTGCACGCTTTGAGGCCATAACCGCCCATTCCCCCAATGTTGGGATACGCTTCTCAAAATCATAGTCAAGTATCTGGGACTCGTTGACGTATTGGTAGTCCTGCAGCAGGGACCGGGCCGCGCGCGGCTCCAGCTCGGAGATGAGCTCGAAGGCCAAGGCGTTGAGTATATTGCCGGCAAACAGGGCTATGTTCTCATCAAAGAGCTTGTGCATCGCCGGCCCTCCGCGTCTTGTCTCGTCCTTGTCCACTATGTCGTCGTGAACCAGTATGCCGTGGCGGTAGAGCTCGATGGCGACACAGGCACGCAACGCACGCTTGTCCACCCTGCCAGTATATCCCTCATAGGTCAGAAGCGTGCTCACTGACATCAGCCGCTTACCCCTGCGCATGATGTATGCACGCAGCTGGGAGTAGATCTCGCCGATGAAGGGATGGTAATCCAGCGCAGCCTTTATCCTGTCTCTGAAGTAGGCATCTATTGCAGAGTCTATCTGCTTCTGGTAGCTCTCCAAGACTGTATTGAAGTTTGTTCCAACAATAGATTTTCCTGCCGGCATCTCCCAAATTGCGGACATCCGCTCCTGTTTGTCCGTTTCTGTTTGCTGTTTCTGATTTTTATTGATATTATCTTAAAAAACAGAAACTCCGGACCCCGGCTAAGCTTTTTATATCTTCTTCCATAGTATAAATTGGGAAAACCCAACCGTGAGAGTAAATACAAATTTGCCTCTTGCGGCCAATCCGGATATCTATAGATATGAAGCTGAGAAGGGTGGAGATAAGGGGATTCAAGTCCTTTGGCAAGCCAACGCTGCTGGAGTTCCCTGAAGGCATAAGCGCAATAGTCGGGCCAAACGGCAGCGGCAAGAGCAATATAATAGATGCCATCTGTTTTGCTCTGGGATATCCAAGCCGTAACCTGCGCGCAACCAAGGCACAGGAATTGATACACACTGGCAAGCTAAACGTCCCACACGCCAAGGTGTCACTGGTCTTTCAGGCAGACGACCGCGTCATGGAGGTCAAGCGGAAGGTGGACCGGAAGGGGAGGAGCGTCTACAAGATCAACTCCATTGTTACCAATCTGGAGAATCTGCATGATGTTCTGAGTAAGTATTCTATACCAAAAGATGGTTTCAATATAGTGATGCAGAACGACATAACAAAATTTATTGAAATCAAACCGCATGAGCGGAGGCGTGTCTTGGATGAGATGTCTGGCATAGCCGGCTATGAAGAGAAGAAGAAAAAGGCTCTTGAGGAGCTCGCTGTGGTGGAGAGGAGGATATCGGACACCAACCTCATACTCTCCGAGAAAAAGGGTTATCTGGAGGAGATAGGCAGGGACCGTGAAATAGCCATAAGATACAGGGATATGCAGGAGGAACTCAGGACCAGCAGGGCTGTGTATCTCTACTCTACCCTCTATGACCTAGAAAACCGGGCTGGTGAGCTGGAGGCCCGAATGGAGGAGGTCGCCAAGGAAAAGGACATAAAAATAATTGAGCTGGCACGCATAGAGGAGGAGATAGATGATATTGAAAAGCACCTTGAGGAGATAACCGGTAACATAATAAGGACCGGTGGTGTGGAGTCAGGAGAGATAAAGGGGGAGATCGGCGCTCTAAAATCCGCAATAGAGAAAAAGCAGGAGGAAATACAGTTCCTGAAGGATGAGATAGCATCAAAGGAGGAGCGACAGAGGGAGAATGCCAAGCAGCAGAGGGAGCTGAGAGCCCGGATAAAAGAGCATGAGGAAAGCCTCAAAAGACTTCGGGAGGAGATTAGCGGTGTTGAAAAAGCGCTCATGGCAGAGGAGAAGGAGCGCGAGAAGAAGACTCAGGAGTATGACAATTCCGAACTTATCGCCCTTGAAAAGGAAAGAAAGGTGGCGTTGGAGAGTCTGTTTGAGACCAAAAAATCATTAATGCTCATTGAAAAAGAGCTGGACATCATAGCCAAGAGGAGGGATGAGATTACCGAGTCTCTGGGGGACAGGAGAAAGAGGTTAAAGGGATTAAAGGGCGAACTGGCAGATATGGATGCCAGGATATCCAAGCTTGGCATAGAGGTGGAAAGGATCGAAAAGGCAGGGCGTAGTCTAGAGGAGACAAAATCCAAGCTCTCCAAGCTCTTCCAAGAATTTGCGCGCCTAGAAAGTGAGATAAAGACCATCGAGCGGATGGAAGCCAGAGTGGGGGAGAGCGAATCCCTCAGATTTGTCCTCAAGCACAAGGATAAGGGATATATAGGTCAGGTGAGCGAGCTAGGCAGGTCTCCGGAAAAATATAGGGTAGCCCTTGAGGCCGCTGCCGGAAATAAATCCGGCTGTCTGGTTGTAAAGGACGACAAAGCGGCAGAGTTCTACATAGAGGGCCTGAGGAAAAACAAGATTGGGAGAGCTACCTTCCTGCCGCTCAACAGGATACATGGGCCGAAACTCCGGCAGATAAAGGGCAAGGGTGTCATAGGCTATGCCAAGGATCTGATAAAATGTGAGAGAAAATACCAAAAGGTCTTTGACCTTGTATTTGGTGACACGCTGGTGGTTGAGGATATTGAGGCAGCGCGCAGGGTCGGCATAGGCAAGATTCGGATGGTAACGCTCAACGGTGATCTGATATCGGCCGGGGGAGCTATGACCGGCGGATATTACAAAAAGTCAGTTATTACCTTCTCAAGTATTTCTGAAAGGAAAAAAAGGCTTGAAGAGGTAAAGAGGGAGATCGCCAGCCTGAAGGAAAGGAAGGAAAGGCTCGAAAGACAGTTAGAGGGGAAGGGTACAAGCAGTCTTGATGTCATGAGAGAAAGAAGGGCAAACATCCTTGAGAAGATAGAAACCGTGGAATCAGAGATTGCAGAATTTGAGAAGGAGCTATCGGAGCTGTCATCGCAGGAGAAGGAGCTGGATGAGAAAAAAGTCAGAAGCGAGAAGGATATAGCAAGGAAGGAGAAGGAGCTCAGGGGGATTGAGGGAAAGATGGATGTGGGAGCGCTTGACAAGATGAAGGGCATCCTGCAGGAGATAGATAACAAAATCCACGATTTGAGAGATCACAAATTCGAATTACAAAGCCGGGAAAACGCCATAATCGGTGAGATCCGGTCCCTGGAGTCAAAGATAAAGGATCTGGAAGTCCAAACAGATGAAATAAACACATCAATATCCAAGTTCAGGGATAAGATACGGGAGGGAATAAACCAGATAACGCAGTCTGGGAAAAAACTGAAAGAATTGGAGGAGAAACACTCCATCATAACCGCAGAATCTCAGGGATTGTTCAAGGAACAGGAAAGGCTAAACCAGCTGCTGAAAGAACTTGGCGAGAAAAAGGGCATAATAGAGGCATCTGTGGAGCGTTTGAAGAATGAATACAATGAGCTGGAGGTGAAAAAAGCCAAAACAGATGCCAAGCTCGAAGAGATCCGGGCAGGTCTTGAGGGTATAGAGCCGCCTCCCAAGGAGCAGATGGAGGGGGCAAACATCCCAGAGCTCAGGCGGAGGATCAGGCAGCTTGAGAGTGAGCTTGGCTCTATTGACGGCGTCAATCTGCGCGCGGTGGATATGTATGAGGAGCTGGAGAAGCAGTATAACGAGATAAAGGAAAAGAACCAGATGTTATACATTGAAAAAGAGAAGATATACGATCTGATTGAAACCATTGAGGAAAAGAAAAGGGCAGTTTTCTATGATGTTTTCAACAAGGTCAGGGAGAACTTCACCCGTATAATATCTGAATTATATCCAACCAGCGAGGGCAGTCTCCGGCTGGAGAATGAAGCAGACCCGTTCAACTCCGGTCTTCTTATTGAGATCAAGCCAAGAGGCCGGGAAGGCATAGGCATCGATTCCTTGTCAGGCGGGGAGAAGACGCTGACGGCTCTGGCCTTTCTGATGGCGATGCAGAGCGTAACACCAAGTCCATTCTACATACTGGATGAGGTGGACGCGTCTTTGGACCAGGAGAATGTCTTGCGCCTGACCAGATTCCTCAAGAACCGCAAGCAGTCGCAGTTTATATTGATAAGCCATAACCCGGAGACTGTCAAACATATGGATTCGGTAATAGGTGTCCACATGCAGGATGGACTCTCGCGGGTTGTTGGTGTGAGGATGCAGGAGGCGGAGGCATGATGCAGGGGAAACACACGGCTTGGAAGAAAACAAAATGAACATACTTGAGAGCGCAGAGAGGGGGGTCTACTGGAAGAGTATAATATATGATATTATTGCCAAGGAAGGGTTTGATCCATGGGATATTGACGTCGGCATGCTTGCGGATTCATATATCCAAAAGGTGCGCGAGATAAGGATGATAAACTTTGAGGTCCCGGGAACTGTGATCCTTGTCGGCTCTGTCCTTCTTAAGATGAAAAGCGATGTGGTTTCCGGTCAGACATTTATGTTTGAGGAGAGTCTTGTCTCTACAGGGGATGCGGAAAGTCCTGAAGGACCTGTTGCAGATTTTGAATCAGATTTTGAATCCCCTCTGGAGGTCGGGGAAGAGGAACTTCCCCCCTCCCTGATAGAACCAAGGCTCTATGTCCGCAGGATACCCAAGAGGAAGGTCACGTTGCCGGAGCTGATAACCTTCCTGAAGAGGGTAGTGGGGCAGGTAGAGAAGAAGGAGCGGCTGAGGCGCGAAATGAAAGAACATCAGCTGGAGGTACAGATAGCCAAGAAGAATGTTGAGAGGATAATGCGCGAGGTTTACAGGGAGATACGGCGCCTCTCTGCAGGTGGCAGGACAACCTTCAGGGAACTTGTGGAGGAATGGAAAAGAGAGAGTATAATCGCTTACCTGATACCCGTTCTCCATTTGGCTCATAAGGAGAAGATAAATGTTGAGCAGGAGGAACTCTTTGGAGAGATATTTATCTCTCCCAGATAGCCAAGGTAAATGGACAGAATTAAAAAGATTATAGAGGGTGCGCTATTCATATCGGGGCGCTGGATGACCGCAGAAGACCTTTCCAGAGTGGCATGCAGCGGCTCTGTTGGGAATGTGAGAGAAGCCCTCAGGAAGCTAAAAGATGAATATGAACGGAGGGATGGCGGTATAATCCTCAATGAGGTCAACGGGAGATTCAGGCTTGAGGTATCCCCAGATATCCGCGACAGGGTATACTATCTTGCACCCGAGCCGGAACTTAGTCCTGCCCTTATAAAGACCCTGGCGCTTATAGCCTACAAGCAGCCCATAAGCCAGAGCAAAGTTGTCAGAATAATTGGCAACCGGGCCTATGATTATATCAGGGAGCTTCGCAAAAAGGAGTTTATAACGGTAAGGAAGAAGGGCCGAACAAAGATACTCTCCACCACAGGTCATTTCCGGAAATACTTTGCCCTTCCAGAAGGGGTCAAATGGGAGCCGGAACTTGGATCAAAGATACTGGAAGAAAGGCAAAAACGGCTGGATGAGATGCCCGAGGGACCGGATGCCGGGGATGATGGCCCGGAGGAAGGCCGGGATGAGATGACGGGGGGATGAAGAAGATGGTAAGGCTGAGACTCAAAAAGCACAGGGACATCCTCTATAACAAGATAGTGGAGGCCCTTGGAGGACAAATCAGGGATCCGTGGGAGAGGAGGATGTTCAGGACTATGGTAAGGCAGACGCGCTTCAGACCCGTAGATGAGCTTGGAGGCGGAAGAGGCTGGAAGATCAGGGGTGAGAATGTTCATCATATCATCATAGATGCCAGAGGCCACAAATACATAGGACCTGCAACCGTATATGTGCCCGCAGAGACTATGAAAAAGCTCAGGTGGCTTGAATCAAAGAATCCTGAGAGGAGGAGACTGGCAGAAGAAGCACTCCATACAATCTCCCACGAACTGGCCCACGATTATTTCAAGGCCATCAATTATGAAGCCCGTCTGACCAGATACCTAAGGGACAATCCCAAGATAGTCGAGAGATATCTGAGGAGGTTTCTGGGAGGAGCCACTGGATTCAGGAATCCGGCTGTTGGGGAAAAAGCAAGGATGCTGGTCAAGAAAAACCCGTTATACTGGGCACGTTATGTGGCACATACCGCGCATGAAGCCGGAGCCGATATGATGGCTGCAGAAGCAGTTGTCAGGATAGCCGAAGGCAGGCATGCACGGGCACGCGATCTGGACCGGCTCACTGAGTTCCGTCCGTTCACCGTCAGGGAATTTATCAGACTCCAAAGGGGTGAAAGGCTGGCTGGAGTGAAGAAACCCAGGAAGCCTCCCCGGCTGGCAGAGCTCGCAAAGGGTATTGAGTATACCTCCATGCGGATAATGGAGAACCTTGGTAATCTCTACAGGATTAGCCATCCGTCAAAGGCCAGAATCCCGCCAAGGTCCTTCACAGCCAAAGCAGTGCATGGGAAAGTGAGGAGGCGTGTGGCCTAAAAAAGCTTTTTACTCTTTCGCCATTATAGATGTCAATGGTCATACATCTCACCCAGAAGGAAATAGAGTTCCTCCAAGCGGCCGGAGTAAATAGAATCAGGGAGGCTGCCTATCATTTCGTCCGGACCAAACTGGTAAATGGTGGTAACATACCGGACAGAGGGCACCCGGTGTTCAAGGCCATGCGCGCGATAGGAGTACAGGACAGGGAGGGCCTAGAGCGTGAGTTTTCCATACCCAAGGACAAGAAGCTGACTGAGAGCCAGGTGGATGTAATTGTCGAGAACATTATGGGCTGGCTCAGGGGTGAGATGCGCAGCTCGGGCAAGGTGCAGGCGAAGATAGGCGAATTCTAGAGGCTCAATTCCGGAACTTCTAACAGCTTTAGCTGCTGTAACCCGTAGCAGTATAGCTTGTAGCAGTATAGCTTTTATGCCTACTGCCGGAATAATTGTCGGCATGGATGAAATCTTCCCGGGGGTTTACAAGTCAGGCAGGGCACTGTATACAAAGGCGCTTGTCCCGGGCAGTATCTATGGTGAGGAAATCAGGAATGGCTACCGTGTATGGAACCCTTACCGCAGCAAGCTGGCAGCAGCCATATTGAACGGCATGAAAAAGTTTCCCTTCAACAAAGATTCAAACGTTCTCTATCTGGGTGCATCCACCGGGACTACCGTCAGCCATATTTCTGATATTGTCGCAGATGGATGTGTGTATGCTCTGGAGTTCTCCGGAATCTCCATGCGGAAGCTTCTTGAGTTGGCAAAAAAGAGGAGAAATGTTATCCCACTCCTTCAGGACGCGCGCAGACCGGAGGATTATCAGTATCTCGTGGGAAATGTTGATGTCATCTATCAGGATATCGCCCAGCCAAACCAGTCAGAGATTCTGATCAGGAATGCACAACTGTTTTTGAAGAAGGGCAATTATTGTATCATATGTATAAAGGCGCGCAGCATAGATGCAATAGAAAACCCGATGAGAATCTTTGAGAAGGAGGAGAAGAGACTGAAGACGGAGTTTCAGTTACTGGAAAAGACGGACCTCAGGCCGTACGACAAGGATCATTGCCTGTTTCTCCTCAGGAAATCCTGAAGACAGGATTGCGGTGCAGTTCTGAAACTGCAAACATGGTAATCACCACTATTATCCCAGCGGCTATATAAAATGTATTTATTCCAAAAAGATCTTGAGGAAAAAAGGCATAAAAAAGTGCAGCACCGGCCAAGGCTAGTGAAAATATGGCCATCCCTACAGAGACTGACTTGGCCCTCACCATTTGATCCCACATAAAAGACATAAGATTATTTATATGCTCGTCGATTATCTCTGAAAAGCTGTCGGCACCTGTTGTGAGGATGCCCATCTTGGCATACAGGAAAGCCGCATTTTGAGGATTCTGGATGCCCTTTATCTCCACGGCTTTTAGCACTATATCACCCAGTTGCGATTTTGTAGCATAGAACACGCGGACCATGTCCTTGGCATCATGGTTTAGCCGGAAGAGGTGAAATGGTTCCGTAAGCCCGGTCTTCATCTCCATGGTTACACTTCTAAGAGATTTCTGGAGTTCGCGCAGATGTAGCTCGTGATGTTCGATGAGTGAAACCATAAGACCCTGAAATATCATCTCGGAATTGAAGTTGGCAGAGACCAGCATCTCATTCAGTGAGGCCATGGTTTCGTTACAGACTATGTCCTCACCCCGGTGCACGGTTATGACAAACTTCTCGGACATGAGAATCTGGAGCTCTTTTTTGGTGAGATTATGAAAATAATTTACAAGAATCAGGTCATATTCCCCATGTTGGACTATTGTAGGAAATCCGAATTCGTCGAGCGACTTGATGCCATAAAGCTTCTTGAGAACCATGGCAGTCTTGGAATCTATCCTGTCAACGTCTATCCAGGCAAAATCAGCCTTCAGCTCCTCAAGTTTCTCAGGTTTTATATCCTCCAGTATCTTGACCTCACCGCTGAACATACCGATGAATCTCATCTTTTAGTTGTCCTTTC
>CAZQBY010000021.1:0-10179 GCA_964592405.1 uncultured archaeon
TATGTCTTCATAGCCAAAAAATACTGCGAACAGGGGAGGAACCAGCTCTCGCTGGCGCTGACGGCCTCGCCCGGCCACTCAAAGGACAGGATCAGAGAGATTATAGATAATCTCAATATACAAAACGTTGAGATAAGGACTGACAAAGACTGGGATGTAAGACCCTATGTTGAGAATATGACAATAGACTGGATAAGGGTGGAACTGCCACAGAATTTCAAGCGCCTTAGGGAGTTGCTGGCTGGGGCGATGAAAGATTATATCTCATATCTCAAGAAGAGGGGATATCTGCTGGACAAGGATCTGCGCAGCCTTGGCAAGAGGGATCTGCTTGATCTGCAGAGCCGGCTCAGAAAAGAGATGCTGGCCGGCAGCCGGGTCTGGGAAGAGATATCAGACACTGCAGCCCTTCTGAAGCTGCAGCATGGGCTGGAGCTGCTTGAAACACAGGGTATAGCTGCGCTGGATGAGTATCTCAAGCGGCTGAGGACCCAGAAAAGCAAGGCAGTAAATGTTTTGATGAAGAGGAAGGATGTCCGCTCGGCTGTGGGGCTGGCCCAGATCCTCCACAGTCAGGGTGTGGAACATCCAAAGCTGGACAGGCTCAGGGAGATGATAAGGGAGCAGATAGCCGCAAAGCGCTATTCTAAGATAATCGTATTTACGCAATACCGCGACACAGTGGAAAAGATACTGGAGACACTGGAGGGCGAGAAGGATATAGCTGCGCGCAAGCTGATAGGTCAGGCAGTCAAGGGCAAACAGAGAGGTATGAACCAGAAGGAGCAGAAGGAGATCCTAGAAGAGTTCAATAACTCGATTTTTAATGTGCTTGTCGCCACATCTGTTGGCGAGGAGGGTCTGGACATAGAAGAGGTTGATCTGGTCATATTCTATGAACCAATACCAAGTGAGATACGCACAATACAACGCAGGGGTCGTACTGCGCGCAAGAGACCCGGAAGGCTGGCAGTCCTGATAGCCAAAGGGACCCGTGATGAGGTGTATCTCTGGTCAGCTCTTCGTAAGGAGCGCAGGATGCATGCAGCCATGAAAGAGGTCAGGAGGGAGTTTGACAGGAGACTTGAACCTGGTCGGTGGGGGCAAGCTACAATAAAAAGTTTTGTGGCGCAGGAGGACAAAGAGGATGACAAAAAGGCGCAGGAGGGGAATGTGTATCTATATGTTGACCAGCGGGAAAGAAGCAGCGGCATAGCTAGAAGGCTGAGCGAGATGGGTGCTGTGGTGGATATCCGACAGCTGCATGTTGCCGACTTCATAGTCAGCGAGCGGGTGGCGGTAGAGAGGAAGAGCGTGACAGATTTCCTGCAGTCCATAGTGGACGGCCGGCTGATGAATCAAATGAGTGAGATGTGCAGGAATTTTGAAATCCCACTGCTTATCATCGAGGGTGATCCACAGGAGCTCTATACTGAGCGGAACATCCATCCAAATGCCATAAGGGGAGCCATAGCCTCAATAGCAGTAAACTTTGGCATACCGGTAATCTACACCAAAGATATTGGGGATACAGCCGCCTTCATCTACGTTCTGGCAAAGCGTGAGCAGGAGGGGAGGGCAAGGGAAATAGTTCTGCGAGGAGAAAAGCGTGCAATGACTTTGCCCGAGTGGCAGCGCTTCGTTGTCGAATCACTCCCAAATGTCTCTGCCGTTTTGGCAAAGCGGCTGCTTGAACATTTCAAATCCGTGGAGGCAGTGTTCAGAGCACAGGAGAAGGAATTACAAAAAGTGGAGGGCATAGGCAAAAAGAAAGCAAAGCGTATAAGGGAGGTCATAGGCTCCAAGTATGAGAAAGCATGAGAGTTTTTACCCAGTCAGGTAATTTTTTTACCCAGTCAGGTAATAGAGGGGATGAAGAAGGCCCTTGTCCCCATGATGATGGCCGAAGTTGCCAAGGCCCAGAACGCCAGCGAGATAATCAAGGTTAAGATTGAGGAGCCGCCTCTCCTCGGCTTCATTACCAGGGAGCTGCTCGTGAAGATAATAATCGGCCTGTTCCTTCTGTATCTGATAATAGTTATAATTAGATACCTACGTCGCAAGAGGGCTGAAAGGGCCGCAGCGCTCATATCGGAGAGGGAGAGGACAGAACAGCTGAAGGCGGAAAAGGCCAAACTCGAGCGTATGATTGAGGGCGCAAAGAAGAGCTATTACAAGCGTGAGCTGAGCGAAGAGGAGGCCAAGAAGCTGATGTTTGAGTACAGGCAGAGAATCCTTGAAATAGATGGGGAGTTGAAGGAGGAGCTGAAGGGAGGCTAAATGCCAAGCCGTCGCCGGATGTGGAACTCCCTGACCCTTCGGCTATTCATTTCCTCGTGGGTGATAAGATGTGTTCGCCCCTTCATCTCGGGCATGCCGAGCTCACTTATGCGATAACGAACAAAGTTTACAGGTCTTCCTGTCTCAGGGTCCTCAAACGTATAGTCCAAAAACTTTTTAACATCTGCAGGCCGCATCTTCTTTGGATGCAATACCCTGTAGATGCCGCCCATTATATGCTCAAGAATCACTGTGGCCGAGCCGTGTTTTGGATGAGTGAAGACAAAGGCTGCCCGGCCGGGTTGTCTTTTTCCAAAGGTCCTTCCCCTCCATTGGCTTCGCGACAGTATGATATGGCTCATGGATGGACGTCTGGCCATACATAGATATAGTGCTAAGACTTAAAAACTAAGCAAAGTGCCCCGGCGGGATAACATCCATCCCATGCTCCTCTCTTGCATCCAGAAGTCTCTTTCTCTGCTGGCTGAGGTGTTCGTGGAAGACCTCCGGCACATTCTCCTCCTCATGATATATCTCCTCTATCCTCTTCAGTCGCTTCAGGTTGTTCTCAACACGTATGGAGAACTCCCTGATATAATCCTCCCTGAGGTATTCCTTGTTTAGGAGTTCCCTGAAGAGGGTTGTCAGATCCTCATATCTTGGAAGGTAACCAATAGGCGTCTCAATGGCTCCAAACTCCTCGTGTACCCTGCCCTCCATCCAGTGGAGCCATACCTTCTTGTCCTCAATATCATTCAGATATCTGCCGTCTTCCTTCAGAAAATAGTTGGTTGCGAAGATCAGGGGCGTCTTGTCTAGGTCCTCACCAAACTGGAGATGCTTCCGGATATACATCCCAAATGGTATCACGAGGAAATCAAGATTTGACATTGGGTTGTGTTTCCGCACCCCCTCCGCCCCAATGGTGGCAGATGTGGTTTCTGATTCCAGGGATGCGCCCACAAAGACACCATGCGACCAGCTCAAAGACTGGTAAACCGGTGGTGATGTGTCTGAGTCTCTCCCGCCATATATTATGCCCTCTATTGGAACTCCCAAAGGGTCATCGGCCCGTGGGTCGGCGTTGTCCAAATCGCTTATCCTGATTGTATATCGTGCATTCTTGTGGGCAGGTAGAACCTCCTTGCCGTCAGGTCCTTTCATGCCCTCATACCATTCTCCAGCATAGTTTTTACCATCCTTCGGCAGTTCCCTGCCCATTCCCAGCCAGTAAGGCACTCCGTCCTTCACCAAGATGTTGGAAAATATTTTCTCTCCGGGAGTGGTCAGCGCCTTATAGATAAGAGGGTCTCCTTCGGGATTGACGTCCCTTATTATGCCGAATATGCCGCATTCAACATTTGCAGCCCTGCAGAAACCCTCATCATCAATACGCAGATATGCTATGTCATCTCCCACTATGGTCTCGCCGGGTACCATGGCAGTAGAGGTCTTGCCACAGGCACTCGGAAATGCACCGGTGAAGTATGTTACGCGGTTCTTGCCGGGTGGATGGACACCCATTATGAACATGTGCTCACACAGCCAGTCCTCCCTCGCCGCCTTGCTCAGGGCCAGCCTCAGGGCCAGTTTTTTCAGGCCAAGACTGTTACCTGCATACTGGTTATTGACTGAGAGGACCCTTTCCTCCTGCAGGTCTATGTATATCCTGCGCTTGTCAATATTCTTGCTGCATCCCCTTTCATCCAGCTCTCCGGCTGAATGGACAAAGTAAAAAAAATCAGGAGAGCCATTGAGTTTTTTGAACTGCTCATAGCCCTTTCTGTAGAGCAGGTCCTCGCTGTGGGCTACATAAGCAGAGTCTGTCAGCTGCAGGGCACAGATGGAAAATCTGGAGTCCTGCGGTCCCAAGACAAAAAACCTGACAAGCAGTTCCTTGTCCCTCATTATACCATCCATTAGTCCGTGTATCTCCTTTAGGCCATCGTCGCGGTCTATGGTGTTCAGGTGCCTGCCTATAAACCTTCCCTTAGGCAGGAGTATGCGCGTGTTCTTCTTGTCCCTGGCCTGGTCGTAGTATCCGTCGAAGTGCACAGTATGGCCCTCCATTCTGAGGGGTTGTTCCTCGCCGTTTTCTATGGCCAGCCGGCGCACATAGTCTATATCATCTTGGGAATCAGTTATCACCGTAATCTTTGCGGGTTTGCAGAGATTTGCATACTCCTCCACTATTTTCATGACCTTCCTGTTCCCAAGCGCCCTGAGCTTTGCTAGATTTGTATCATCCAAGATGGTCCTGTCAATATCCATAAGAATCAGGGTTAGTTATGGGCTGTGAGTTTAAAAATTACCTTTCCTGTCAGCCTTGGAATATCTGTCATAATCCTTCAGCGATTTCATTCCAATGTGCCATGCGTCCTTTCCCCTAGCAAAAAGACCCATTCTTCTGAGTGTTTCATGGCCCCTGAGATCAGCAGGCGTTACTTCAGTTGGGACTGACCTGCGTGCATATCTGGCCGGATTCACGCTCCATTCCCTACCAGCCATTTTGAATAGGACTATTGAGCTGTTACCAATCCTTGCAAAGTCCGCCTTTATGCCATGCGCCCTGAGGACAGCTACCAAGGCAATCGCGTTGTCCACACATCCAAGAACATTTTTTGCTCTCTGCCTGTCCTCCTTGGACAACATGACTACCCTGCCTGAGTGAAGTATGTCCTCGGCAGTGCGCTTGGCATAGAGAGCATCCAAATCCCTAACGGACACAATCTCTGGCTTGAGATGTTTTATCTCTCTGATAACGGGTATTACAGAGTGGGGATTATGGGGATCTATCTTAAACCTCGAGGCAAATTCCCGGACGGTTTTGGTTACCATGGCCTGCCTTCCGCCAACCTGCTTCAGCGGTCGTATATGCGGAATTCCCTTTTTGACCACCACCCTTTTTGGATGGAACAGGTGCGATATTCCCCCAGCGGGTATTAATGGCATTCTTGGCATTTTTGGATTTAGCTGTTCATGAATTAAAAAGCGGCAGGACATCACATCTTATCCCCGTCCTTGAGAAGTGCGTCTCAGTGACGCGGTGCCCCTCCTCTGCCAGCCGGGAGATGAGCTGCCTCTTGGGCGGACATGGGATGGCTGCCAGCCGGGAAAGGTGATGGATATTATAGAAGGGTGTTAGTATCTCCTGTTCCCCTGCCACAAGTCTCAAAAGATCCCTGAGCTGGGGATTGTCCGTCTGGATATTGCCACAAAACCCGGAATCTGCAAACTCCCCTGCCCAAAGCGGGCCAGCCCAGTTCAGGCCGGAAGCACAGTTTGGGCACTTGTCCAGAAACCTGTCAACCTTTACGTAGCCTCTCCAGTCGCATTTGAAGCAGTGCTGGAGATAGGAGATCCTGTCAAGCATGTCATTGGCCCTCTTGGTGCCGTTTTCTGTGGCTAGAAAAAGCCTGAAATAGTGGCGGTGGTTATAGCAGAGAAGCGGCCTGAGCGCAAATTCATAGCGTGCAGCCATACGGACAGAGGCTCCTATCAGTATCCTGAGGCCTATCTCCTTAGCATAGGAGGTCCTTAGAGGACGTGCATCATAGCGGCGCCGGCATGTCAGAATTGAAACCCCGCAGAGCGGGGCGGTGTCCGTGGCTGTCAGGCAGAGGAGACCATCCTTCCTCCTTATTGCACGCAGGGCAGAATCCAAAGCCACTATAAACGAGCCGAATGGATCTATATCAATGACATCAAATTTGTCGCAGCGAAAACGGCGGAGAAAGAGATTGACGTCCTCGCAGAAAACCTCCCCCCTTACCCCGTTCATCTCCATATTCTTTCTAATAAGGGCTGTGGCCTCCGGACTGATGTCATTGAAGAATATGCGCTCAAACCCTGCCTCTCTAGCTGCCCGGATGCCGCGGATACCAGAACCGGCTAGTGCATCACAGTAGCTCCTCCCCCCATGCGCGCGGAGCAGGGCTGTTGTCAGATCCCTGTCCAGTGCCATTGAGGGATTGTAGAAGACCGGCAGCTTTTTGGTGACATTGCCCTCCGGGGCATAAAACCTCGTCGATCCCTCTTCAAATATCCTCATGGGATATTTAGGTGTTTGTTTTAGGAATATATAAGAGCCCCTATAAGAACGAATAAATTCATTATAAACCAGAGAGTATATGTCACAACTATTGGTTTTTCCTTGTGAACTATGCCATAGAGCACCCATGGCACATCAAAGGTGGCGAAAAGACCCCATGAGATTGGTGAAACGCCGACAGCATTCTGCCCCAAGTATATTCTGAGTATCTGTGGTATCGCAAGCAGTGGTCCGGCTATCCCACAGATGAGCACGACTCTGTCTAGGAGCTGCACCCTAGGATCCGGATGGGGATATGGATCATTCCTCTTGTTCCCCTTCCGCATGTGAAGATGGTTCAGGAGTGGGTGCATCTTATCGCAGGTCTTCCGGCAGAACGACCTCGTCCACGGTCGATCCGGCCTTGATGGTAACTCTGGGTCCGATACGTGCATTACCCTGTATGGTAGCGCCCTTCTCTATAACAACCTCATCTCCTATAACTGCTCCCGGCCATATATCCACATCCTCACCCAGGATACAGTTCGATCCCACTATGCAGTTCTTGAGTTTTGATCCCCTGCCTATTTTTGTATTATCAAATACCACCGAACTCGTGATGCTGGCATTGGCCACTGTGCAGCCGCTGCCAAGAACTGATTCCATTATTGTAGAGCCATCAATCACAGAGCCTTCCCCTATAATATTCTTCTCATGGAGCAAGTAATGTGTGGCCTCAAGATAATCCTTGGGGGTTCCAACATCACGCCAAAAAGCGTGCGTCACACTTCCGCATATGCGCTTACCCTTCTCCAGCATCCTTGGAAAGAGGTTCTTGGAAAAATCGTAGAACTGCAGAGGTATCATATCAAGCACCTCCGGCTCAAGTATGTAAATCCCGTCATTTGCCAGATTGCTGAATGTCTCATCATGCCTTGGTTTCTCCTTGTATCTTACTATATCATAACCGTCCATCTCCGCTATGCCGAAGAGTGAGACGTCATCCACTTCTATGAGGGAGATGGTCAGCAGGCCCCCCATCCTTCTGTGCTCTCTGTAAAGGCCGGCTATATCTATCTCACTGATGTTGTCACCCTGTATGACAGCAAATGCGTCATCAATACCATCGACGGCGTTCTTGACCGAACCTGCAGTCCCCAGGGGCTCATGCTCATGGATTATCCTTAAGTCAAGACCCCATTTTGAACCATCGCCGAGATGTTCCTCCATCTCCTTCCCCTTTACATTTGTGGTTATGATAACCTCCCTGAAACCCTGCCTGCTGAGCCTCGCGACTATATGCTCGATTATGGGTCTGTTCAAAAAAGGCACCATGGGCTTTATGCGTGTGTATGTCAGGGGCCTCAGCCGTGTTCCCTCGCCTCCGGCGAGTATGACAGCTTTCATTTTCTAGAATTAGAAGGATAGGCAATAAAACTACTCGAACTCTATTGTTGCCGGCGGTTTGTTAGTCAGGTCGTAAAGCACGCGGGTCACACCCTTGACCTCAGATGTTATGCGGTTGGATATCCTCTGGAGGACCTCCCAATAGATACGCATGGATGTTGCTGTCATCGCATCGAGAGATTCCACCGACCTTATGGCTATCATGAAACCGTACTCGCGCGAGTCGCCCTTGACTCCGGTTGCCCTGCCGGGGAGTATGGCAGCCAGCGCCTGCCAAGGCCTCAGGCCCGATTTTTCTATCTCCTCCAGCACTATGGCATCCGCCTCCCTGACGGCCTCCAACCGCTCGGGGGTTATTTCACCGAGGACGCGCACCGCCAGGCCCGGGCCCGGAAACGGCATCCTCTCCGTTATCTCGGGGGGTAAGCCCAGCCTGCGCGCAACTTCTCGCACCTCATCCTTGTACAGATCACGCAGCGGCTCAACCAGCTCAAGGACCATGCCGTGGGGAAGCGTAACATTATGATGGCTCTTTATCTTTCCGCCGGTTTCTATCCAATCAGGCGCAATCGTGCCCTGAACAAGGAATTTGGCATTTGCCTTCTTCGCCTCACGCTCAAAGACCTCAATGAATTTATGTCCGATTATCTCCCTCTTTTTTTCCGGGTCTGAAACGCCCTTCAAAGCCTCCATGAACTCACTGCGCGCATCAACGCTCCTGAAATTGAGTCCGTATTTTCCCTTGAATGTTTTCTGCACCAGCTCCGGCTCGTTCTTTCGCATGAAGCCTGTGTCGACAAAAACAGCTGTCAGATTGTTGCCTATGGCTCTGGCGGTCAGGATAGCTGCCACGCTGGAGTCCACCCCTCCGCTCAGACCTATTATGGCATGGTCGCCACCTATCTGCTTCTTTATCTTCTCAACAGCCTCATCTATAAATTTCTCCATGCTGGTATCAGAACTGGATATCCACAAAGTCGCCCTCCTCAAGACCAAGGAGGGCCCTGAGATTCTTTTCTGCTATAATCTCGACTATGCCCTCCTTCCGTTCTCCTTTCTCCGGAAAGACTGCAAATGCCCTTTCGCCATTGACCGCACAGGAAGCGAGCTCTATGGCACCAAATCTCCCAAACCCGTCTATCCTGAGGGTTTCCAGAGGTGGTATATTATCGACCTTGAGATTTAATGTTCCGGGGTAGGGGGTAAACCCAACTTCCTTTCTTATCCTGTCCGAATAAACATCTACATACCTTGCACCTTCTCCTTTTCCTTTTACAACCATTGCCTTCATAGTCTGCACACCTCCGGAGGTCGTCTCTTATGCCTGCTGGCTCTTACCATCTCCATAATCCGCCGGCTGCTGGCCCTGCCCTGAAGGACCATGTCCAGGCGCTTGTAGGTTACGCCCAGATCCTTCTCATCCGTCTGGCCCCCCCATAGCCCGGCAGAAGGCTCTTTTTTTACTATTTTTTCTGGAACGCCAAGATGCCGGGCAAGGCGTCTTACCTGAGTCTTGTATACATCACCTATCGGGAGTATATCACAGCCGCCATCACCGTATTTCGTAAAGTATCCCACAGACAGCTCGCTCTTGTTGCCGGTGCCGACCACGAGGTAATTGACATGATTTGCATGATAGTACAACAGGCACATCCTTATGCGTGCCATCAGGTTGCCGATGGCCATCCTGTCATGGGTCAGGTGCTCCATAAAGGCGCGGAGGATGGGGTCAATGGGAATCACCTTCCTGTGTATTCCCAGACTGGCAGCAAGGGTCTTGGCATCCTCTACATCGCTGTGGCGGCTGACGCTGGAAGGCATTATCAGGGCCATGACGTTGTCTGGCCCCAAGGCGCGCGCGCACAGGACTGCAACCACTGCAGAGTCCAGACCACCGCTCAGCCCCAAGACGGCGCCGCGGGCACCCGCCTGTCCAACCTTGCGCCTGATGAAGCGCTCTATCCTCTTGGTCACAGAAGCCACATCCATTGCCACATATACATTAGAAGGGCACTGTTTGAAAATCAGGCAAGTCAGAAAACTCCTGGGCCGGAGAAGGCAAAAGGGCTTTTTGGGACAATTTGCCATTTTTATTTGCGGAATGAATAGAATAACACCCAACCAAAATGGAATGCAAGATATGCGGCGAGAAATTCGGCACAGAGGGCGAGCAACTCAACCTGTGTGAGCACCACGGGGGCTTCGTGCATCTGGACTGCTGCGCAAACAGCTGCAGCGGCCATGGCGGGCCGTGCCAGCACTGCATTGGGATTTACTCAAGGCTCTGAGAACGTATCGCACGATAAGGGTCAGGAGGGTTCCGGTCGCCGTAGAGGGGCTGGAGACATTAGGCTAGGTTTCTTAAGTGCAGCAAGAAAGTGAGGCCCCCCAACCCTCACATCGCACCCACGTGCCAAGCTGCGCTGCATCCTGAAAAACACACCAGCAGGGGCGCTTTTCTC
>CAZQBY010000022.1:0-7731 GCA_964592405.1 uncultured archaeon
TGTAATCATCCGTTGCGGAGCAGTTGAAGGTTATATTTACGGTTGCATGCGTGCTGGCGTCTGCCGGCGAGTTGAGCGTTACCGACGGGGGATTGTCTGCGCTAACATCGTTGACTTGCACGTAGGTCACGAAGGGCGTGCTGTTGGTCGCGCCGCAGTCGAAGGAGAAGTTGACCCGGATATATCGCGCGCTGGACAAGTCGCTGATGGAATAGTTGTTGATACCATCGCTGAGCAAGAAGCTCTTGTAGTCCTTGTAGGTTGAGCCGTCATCACTGACAATCACTGTCATGTTCACCGACTGGTCACCAGCGAGGGAAGCGTTGACCTCGACAGTGCTCCATGCCCTAGAGGAACCTGCATCCCTCCAGCTAGACACGTAGGTCCCGTTGTCAAATCCTCCCTTCAGCCAGATTGAATCAACGATGACGCCGTGGGCGTGAGCGCTGCTGCTGTGGTAGCAGGCTGAGACTGCAAAGGTGTCGGCGCCGGACAGCGTGGTACTGTCAGTGTGCGTTATTTCATGCTCTGAGGGAGTCCCGGAGGTCGCATAGACGACAGCTGTGTGTTCAGAGGTCATGCGGTTGTTGACCACGATTTTTGCGTTGACGCTGGTCCCCGCGGTCCCCACCTGGCCCGAGGATTCGCCAGTGAAATAGGCACCTTCGTATGTCCCAGTGGCTCTCCTGAGGTGCATGTTGTTGGAGTTGAACGAACCGGTGACGGAGAAGAACTCATCCTTGTCCTTGTACATGTAGGTCCCGAACCTCGGACGCGAGGTTGAGGAGCATGTCTTGGCCTCAATCGCGTTGGCGCCGTAGTACCATATAGTATACTTGTCGCCCAGGCTGGCTCCCGGTGGTGGGTTGAAGACGCCGTGGGTGGTGTCGTAATCCGAGCCGCTGGAAGGGCTGACGACGTGTATGTAACCGACCCCAGGGCCGCCATCGGATGCAGAGATCTCCACTGTGCCACCAGCTTCACCATCCTTGAACCACTTGGATGAATTATCCGACCAGTTTAGGTCGTCCAGCTCGGCGTTGAAGTCTTCCCAGTAACCGACACCGACCGTGCCGTTGTGGATGTATACCCTCTCATCCTCACTAGTGCCCTCCTCCCAGTCGGACTGGTTAAGCCAGCCGAAATCCGCCTTGTTGTGTGCATAGGCCGTTTGGCTGCCGAACTGGAACCTCAGATGGTGCTTTCCAGGAGTCAGGACCCTGCTCACCTCATAGCCGGTCTCATCGCACTCATAATCCTTTATGAACACTGAATCGTCGACCCACTCGTATTCCAGGACATCCTCCCCGCATCTCACCTCCAGGAATCTCAGATCGCTGTCTTCATCGCTCCACGTCGTCCCGTCAACTGCCGTGATTCTTAGGTTGGCCTCTCCGGTAGTGTTGAACCTCACAACCCACTTTCCGCCCACTGTCGGATATGACTGGACGTTGATTATGGTCAGACTCTCGCCGAAGGCAGGATCGTCTGGCTCGAGAATAAATGTGTACTCGCCATGCGGCACGAGCCCTGTCATAAAGAGTTCCCACTCCCCCAAACACTCTTGGTTGTCAAAGTTCCAGTCTTTGCACTTGTAGAGCTCTGTCCCAGTAGCTGTGACTGTCACGATCGCATAGTCAAACTCCATCTGCGTCGGGTCGATAGCGTAGACCTTGACGAAATTCTTGCCCTTGAATTTGTCTGCTGACACATCCTCCAGGCCGAGACGTATGCCCCCCGAGAGGTTCAGATTGCTAAAGAGTATGCTCTTGACTGGGGTGGAATTGGGCAACAGCTCTATGCGGTTGTCCCCGAGCATCCTGAGCTGCCCACTGACAGGAGGGACTAAGACGTCTGTGAGGTTATCCTGCCTAGATACATTCATTCCCAAAAAAGCTTTGGTTTCGTTTTGGGGAGCATGATTGAGGTGGGCTGTAAGGTTTGTTTCGTTAGCGACTACCCCAGTTGTGTTGGTAATGGGCTCATTCAGGACTGTCTCGTTTACAGGCAGCTCCGTCTGGTTCATGAGATTTTGTGTCCAGTTGGCAGGCGCCCTATCTGTCAGGTTAGTGGTATCGTCAAGTGTCTCGTTCATCTCGTTGGCAACACCCTCAGATTCATTAGTGGTTGGCAGAGTAGTATCGCTCAAACCCCTGGGCTCCGCATATACCCCTCTTGCCACAGCACTTGCATTGCCGAATGATATCCCCATTGTGTAGTCGCCGTAGTCTACCTTTGTGACGAAGCTGCTTACATGGGGGCATGTGTAGTTAGCGAAATCGGATTGGTTACCTTGGCAAAAGAGGTCGCCACTTAGAGAGAATGAGATGTTGCTCCGACCAGATGTCGTGAAGTTGACTACCCAGGTCCCGTTGCTGATGTTAGAAAATGGGTTAATAAGAGAGATTATCTGTGGCTCAGCAAGTGACATAGCAATAAGCAAGAATACGGCTGCTATTATCCATAGCCTAAAACGGGCGTGCTTCCTGCATAAAAACACGCTAGGTTAATGATGTGGGCTATAAAAATTCGGATAAAATCGCCGGCCAAAGGCAAACCTGCACAGGGTTATCTACGGCGGCGGCTATTCAGCATGTCTCGGAGCATATCCACATTCATCCTGCTGAATGCCCGTGCACGCTTCATTATAAGCTCGCGCCGGACTACTAATATGAACAAGGAGACTGCAATCACTGCAAGTATCAGGATCAACAGGTTAATGTCAATGGCAACAACCGCCGAAGGCGCTATAGAAGGTTTAGTGAGTTCGGAAAGCTTTGTAACTGCATCGCTAAGCATTTCCCTTACTTCGGCCAAGCCGGCCCTCACCTCATTATACCTGTGTGAGTTGAGAATCACAGCCAGATCCTCAAGCTTAAGCTCCGCCGAATTCAGGATGGAGAGTATTTCAGCAATATTAAACCCTTCAACCCTCTTTCTGAGAACAACAGTCCTCAGATCCCCTATGGTATCCAGGAGGTTCTCTATCTCCCTCTGGAGTATCTCAAACTCCGTGAGTTCGGGGATGATTCTGAGTGGTTTAACCTCAAGATAGAATATCCTCCTGTGGACCTGGAAACCCTCCGACCTGACAACTGCGAAGTATCTATATCTGCCATGAGCAAGATTGTCAGGTATGTCAAGTTCGGCAATAAGGACATCCTCTCCGCTTTGGGGGAGGAAAAGTATGCCTAGAGGTTTTACAGAAGTGGGTTCTATTATCCCCTCCAGTTCAAGGGTTACATCATACAGATCCGTACCACCCACGTTCTTCAGTATAAAGGCAACAAGTCTTTTCTCGCCGGGATAAACACTTATTATGTCCGGGAAATTGACAAATTCAACAAGGGGGATGAGAGGCAACTCGACGCCCTCCACAAACATTGGTGCCTCTCCAACTGCTTCACCACCTCCGGCGCCTCCGCCACCCTCCTCGGGAGCAGGTGGGTATGTGACCGTTATGGGTTCCTGGCTGGTCGTAAAGCCCTCCGGATATCCTACCGTTACCCTAAAATAGTAAGTGCCATCTGGCGAAGACGGCAGAGTGAGAGTAACAGTACTGTTATATGTATTGCCGGTTATAGTCAGGCTCTCGTTATAGGAATCTGTAACATTGTTAAGTGGATTTATGAGCTCATAACTTATGTTTACGTTCTTTGCCGTTGGCGGCAGAAGTTTTGTTATGTTCACATCTGCTGTAACTGTTTGTCCCACCTGTCTTGTGTTATCCTCCAGATTTATCTCTATGGTAAAGGATGGGGTTTCACCCTGATAGGTATACTCTGCATTTTCGGCATCACTAGTGTCGCTGGTTACCACATACTCATAATCGGCAACGCGCGCCTTCACACGATAGTAAAGTGGAGGATTTTCAACACCAAGCCGGGAACTGTCATTCGGCAGCATCGTGAAGTTATAGGTGTATATGGCCTGTGTAAAGTTGCCATATTCAAAGGTGGCATTGACATAATTTGTCCCGAATCTGGGGAAATTTGTCTCATGTGAGGTGTTCCAATAGACTATCCTCACAGCCGCCCATTCTATCTCATGCCAGCCATTGGGATCTGTAACAACCACCTGTATGTGGACATTGCGGGTATTGTTGTATGTAGAGAAGGATTTGGTTGGTATGTTGTCCGTTCGGTTGGTGTAATTGCGGTATGTGGTTATAATATCTATGCTCGGCGGGGAATTGAGGACCTGAACAGTTAGTGGAATGTCGGCCATGGAGCTGATGCTGCTCAGGAGCAGGGCTGTCATGAAAAAAGATACTATTAACACTAGCTTTAATTCCATCTTCTCCTAATTTGGGTAAATAATATCAGGCTCAATAAAAATGCGGTCTGTTCAGCTTGAGACTGCCTGGACGGTCAGCCAGCCGGAGCAGGAGCCGCCGACCGCCTGCGGGACCCGGAGCTTCCAGTAGGTGTTTTTATAGAGAGGATTGCCACCAGTCTCGCCATCGGAAAGGTCAAAATTTGTAGAGAAGGCCCCGCACGTATTGCTCGGATTTGTACTCAGGCTGCACATGTCGCTCCATGCCGCGCCGCCGGACTCATTATAGTGTATCTGTGAAACATCTATCTCGCCAAGGGTACATGTGAGGTCGGTTCCATTGACCTGAATATCCAGAACTACATTGCCCGTATTGTTCACGCGAAGTGTATGGTCACCTGAGGTGTCTCCGACGTTCATGGTGCCGAAATCCAGACTGTTATTGATATCAATTGCCAGAAGCTGGTTGACCGTTATGTCAGTCTTGTTGCCCCATCCTGTGTTGCCGGCACTGTCATTCACGGTTATGTTGCAGGTCCAGTCGCCATAGTCAGCATACCAGTAGAGGTAGAAGGAGCAGTATACTGCCCTGTCATTGCCTGACCCTGAGGCAAGCGTGCAGCTGGAATTGGTGTAGTGGTTGTCATTGTCATCCGCGGAGGTGTGGGTAGCAGGGGCTATGAAGAGCGTGGCGTTGGCCTCATCAATATCCTGCCATCCGTTCTGGTCGGTGGCGGTGGCATTGCACCAAATCCTTTTTGTTGAGGCAATACTCAGGTCTATCGGGTCAGTCGCCTGGAAGCTGTGGACTGTTGGCGGGGTATTGGCGACATGACTCACCTTCCACCACGCCGTGGTGGTGTTGGCCTCGTGGCCGGCTGTGTCCTCGCAGGTCGCGTTGATGCTGGAGTAGTTGCCGTTGGGCTTGTTTGTCATATTCCAGCAGATGTGAGTGCCGCTGGTTGAGTTGACATAACTGGTTCCGTTGAAGTGGAGGGTGCAGTTTATAGCCTCCGTGGAATTGACGCAGATGGTTGTGGAGTTGTAGCCGGTTGTGGAGTTGATAGCCGTCCAGTTCCACTCAAGAGTCGGGGCGACATTATCCAGGGTGAAATTAAAGCTCGCCTCCAGAGTGCTTCCTGACTTGTTCTTCAGGATATTACCCGAATCATCCATCAGGGCTACATAAACCCTGTAGGTTCCGTCTCCGGATGACAAATTGCTTGAGTTGTAATTCTCCGCGTTCCAGATGGTATCAAGCTTCAGCAGGCTGTCCGTGTTCACGGTCCTCAGGGTAGAGGTTTTGGAGTCATTTATCACAATGTCTTCATCAACCCATGAATTGCCGTTCCAATACTGGGTCTTCATCAGGAGGTAAAAGGAGATGTTGTTGGTTCCGTTGTTCTGGACCTTGGACTGGTTACCCTCCTCAGCAGTGTACTCACTGAAGGAGGAGACGTTGAATGTCAGTTCACCAATATCAGGATTCCAGCTCAGTATATGACAGTCTGTGCACTTGACGCCATCCTTCTTTATTACCGGCGTCTTCAGCCAGAGGTTTTTCATAGTCAGGTTTGCAGAGACATTCAGGCTTGGATACTTGGTGGAGTTGACGAAGATTGAGCCAGGGCCTATCTCAACCGCATAGTCAAGATCATAGCCGGAATTTAAAGTCACGTTTTCATTGAATTTTATATAACCGTCCTCCCCGTCGTCCAGTATCAATCCGGTGACGTTTTCGTTGTTGGATCCAATACCTGAAAGGTCTGTTGTCAGGCCCTTTCCTTCGAATTCCGTGTAGGTTATCCCGCTCGAGTAGGTTACATCAACTTCAACATAATAAACCTCATGATAAGTCCAAGCACCACCATCACAAGTTGGATTGCCTGAGTTGTCGTTATACCCAATGTAATGTAGCAAAATGTAGAAATCCCCGTCATCGATATAATCGCTGAAACCTGAAGTCAGCTGTGCCGTCTGGGTGATTTTTGTGCCCTCACTGTAATAATCTTCAGCCATATTTTCCCAATAGCTGCTACCAAAATTCCAGATGTCCAGATCCTGGGTTGATGATGAGAAGCAATCATACCCGTCAGTCAGCATGGATTTGGCAGTTACATCAATCTGGGATATGACGTTCGCATTTTCGGATATATTGAAGTAGAATCGGTGACATGAACATTGATACTCATACAGGGAGGGGTAGTAAAAATCATCGTTCATCTTGGCATTTTCATCATCGGAGGAGACAGTATCCAGATCAAAGCTTGAATAGGAGTATTCATCACAATCGTCTAGGTTGTAATCAAGGTTTGACCAGTCCTGCTCATTCCAGCCGGCACCGTCTTGGGAATTTGGATAGTAGGTGGAAACATCATTGAGCAGGTAGATATGCTTTCTGAGCTTGCCGTCCGGGGATTCCAGGATAACATCTGAGCCGATCTCCTCGATGACCTTCCAGCCCTCATCGAGCAGTTTTTGATAATACTCCGGGCACTTGTATGTCTGCGGGCCCTGGCTCACGTCCTCTTCTCCTGAGGAGTCAGTGTCATCCGCCGGAACAGCTCCCAAGTCCAAGGCAGGCTCCGCGCCGGACGGGTCGGTCAGGTTGATTATCTGATTGTCAGTGTAGGCATCCTTTAAAGTCCTGACCTGCACGGTTATGTTATCATTGTAAACCTTGAAGCGCTGGCTTGAATTTGAGTCAGATCCTCCAGAGCTGTCATTTACATAAACTGTAACATTGTAGGTTCCGTTGTACCAGCCTCTATAGATATAACTCCAGATTCTTAGAGAATCCTGTGACATCGTGTAATTTGTGTCGCCATGCCCCGGCACTGATATCTCCACCCAAACCTCGTCGATATCGCTCTGTCCGTTTGCGTCAGTTACATTCGCCGATATGTTTATATCCTGCCCCAGTCCTGTGATGTTTGATATTATTGTTACTGAATTAATTACCGGATCCTTTGATATGCTCTCTCCTATTGTGTAGTTTGCCTCGCCGCCCCATGCGCTGACCTTGAAGATGACCGTAGCAGCGTTCAGGGAGGTGTAGTTGTAGCAGCTGGGAGTCGTGGCGTCGCTGCAGAGCTGGCCGTTGCGGAAGATGGCCGGGTCGCTGAAGCCCCACTCGTCGATTTCGTAGAGAGTGATGTTGGACGTTGAGTCAATTTCGCCCAGTGTAAAAGCGGAAGCATTGAAGAAGGCAGTGTTGTTGCCGATGATGATGTTGTGCTTGGTGGCGTCGCTCTCGCCGAAGGTCAGGTTGCCCTTGGTATCCAAGTCCTCTCGGAAGGCCGTGGAGGTCCAGTTGATGATTCCATGGCTGTTTTGATAATGGAAGTAGTTTATATAAAAATAGAACTGATCTATCTCCGCGTTGTAGGCATTGGTGAATGTGTTGTTCCAGAAGGTGTTTCCTCGGCCCCCAATACGAAGCGAATAGTTGCCGCC